>JAMPFC010000019.1 GCA_023664685.1 Roseburia sp.
GCTATTTTCCCGACAGAACGAGCCTTAAAAAGAACATTTACCGAGGAGGGAGTACGAAGGTAAATTCTGATTTATACTCATAAAAAATAGTTCCCGCCTCTTTCAAAGATAATTCATGGCTGCCCTGCTCAAATAATTCCCTGATACGTTTTGCCCCTGCTCCCAAAAAGAAATTTCCTGCTTTAAATATTTCGTAAAGTATTTCTTTGAAATGTTCTCCCAGCGTTTCTTATAGCAATCCAGTTCCAAACCATACTTGCCAATTATAAAACGAATTGTTTCTGCTTTACTCTTGCTATAATCAACCAGCGTATTACCAATGTCAAAAAAATCATACTAATCTCTCTTCTCCTCAAGCATTCCAATCAGCTCCTCCCAGTCCCCAATCTCCACATAAGGAACATCGGTCTGCACCTGATAATCTCCGTCGATGCAAACCGGATACCAAATCGGTTTCATGCCCGCATCGTAAGAACCCTGAATATCACAAAGCAGATTGTCCCCGCAAAACCAAATCTTCTCTGCCGGCAGCTCTGCCTTATGTAACGCCATCCGGAAAATCTGCGGATACGGCTTGCGGAACACATAATCACTGGAAGTAAGGATAAATTCAAAAGAAAAGTCGGGCAGCATCCGTTCTAATCTGCGTCTCAAAAGTTCTCCGCTAAACATCATATTGCTTACCACGCCCGTCCGGATACCCTCCTGCTTTAAATACGAAAGCAATTTTTTAATGTTCTTCGTCGGCTTGCCGGACGCAGAATAGTCCCAAAATATATCGGTCATCTCTTGTGGTTCCAAGTCAAACTCTACATCCAAATATTCATACAGATAACGGTTAAAACATTCACTCGTTATCTCCAACGGATGATGACTTCGGTTGGCATTCGGAAATGACTCCGCAATATCCTTCGTCATCTGAGCCGCCACCTGCTGAATCTCACGCACTCCCACGTGATTCGGGTTTTTTACTGCCCGGTCGAGAAGTGCTTGGTCGCCCGCCAGCGGATTGAACTTATCCTCGCAAATCAAGGTCTGTCCATAATCAAAAAGTATCATTTCCGGTCTCATAAAAACATTTCCTTTCTGTGTTTATAAATATTCTTTCATTTTCTCTATTGTAACACAGGACTCTTTTATAATAAAGATTTTTTCATAATTTAATCTAATAATCGACAGTAGCACTGGAATCAACCAATAATCCTTTCACTTTTATTATCGCAAGCATTTCAAACAGTCCAACTACATAATTTGTTATATTACTTTACTGTTTTTTGTTTCCCTCATTTTTGCCCTTATTAACACTTGTAATTGTAAGGGAAATCCAATCCCAAAATCATACAGGGATATCCATTTTTGGTAGAATATATTTTCCGGGACATATAGTAGTCTTCCCTATCGGAAGGAAATCGAGGGGCGGGCAGACTTGATTGCGATTCGTAGATCAATCCGTCTGCCCCGCCCCCGATTTCCTTCCGTTGGGAACATCCATTGGGAACCTCTATACCTCCACCCACCCCAAAAAATGAATAACATCCCCCGCTTTGGTTCATACTCTCCATAAGAACGCAAAAAACCGACAGCACAAATAAGACTGCGGTTTTGGAAAGGATGGGATTTTTTATGTGGGGAATCGTGATCGGGCTGATTTCGGGGGCGCTCATGAGTATTCAGGGGGTATTTAACGCAGAGGTGACGAAGCAGAGCAGTATATGGCTGGCGGCGGCGTTTGTGCAGATTTCCGCCTTTGTGGTCTGTGTGGCGGCGTGGCTTGTGACCGGAAGGGATGGCAGTGTAAGCAGTCTGTGGGGCGTGCAGCCGAAGTACATGCTTTTGGGCGGAGCCATCGGCGCATTTATCACCTACACGGTCATTCAGGCGATGAACCAGTGCGGCCCGGCGAGAGCAGTTGTATTTATCGTGACAGCGCAGATCGTTCTGGCGTATGTGATCGAACTGATGGGCATTTTCGGGGTGGAAAAGCAGCCTTTTGAGTGGAGAAAGGTGATCGGACTGGCAGTGATCATTGCCGGGATTTTTACTTTAAAATGGAAATGAAATGATTTTGTAAAAGAGTTGTAAAAAATATCATTTTGTAGTTGTCAAATTTTCATTTCATTGATACAATTATAGTATGCACCTTAGTCTTTATTCCAGATACATCGAGTGGGATGTATCTTATTTGGGAGAGACAAAATATGGAAAAAAGTCAGTACAAATATGTACTTGTGGTACTTGCGATCATTATTTGTGGAGCGTTTTGGTTTTTTGGGCAGCGTAGTAATGAAGGACAAGAGGAGAATGCGGACTTCTTTACTGGAGAGACCACAGATGAGGGAGAGAACGAGGAGACTGAACAGACCGGACAGAAGATCTATATCCATATCGTTGGTGCAGTGAAGAAACCGGGAGTATACATATTTGATGAAAAGCCGAGAGTTGTTGAGGTAGTCGAAAAGGCGGGGGGATTTAAGAAAGGGGCCATAAAGTCAGAGATCAATCAGGCGGAAATTGTAGAGGATGGCGCCCAGATCGTAGTCCGCTCATCGGCGGATAAAAAACAGGACTCTCGTGAGGAGCAGACCGAAGAAAGCGGCGGTAAACAGGGAGATTCCGGTCTGCTTGATATTAACCATGCTACGAAAGAGGAGCTTATGACCCTGAGCGGGATCGGGGAAGCCAAAGCGATGGCGATCATATCATACCGGGAAACAAATGGAAATTTTAAGAAAATAGAAGATATCATGAACATTACCGGGATCAAGTCAGGTGTTTATGAAAAGATCAAAGATCAGATCAGGGTATAGAGCATTCTTTTTAAGGAAAGGAAAATGGGGAAATGGCAAGGAAGGTTTTGGTTGTGGACGATGAGAAACTCATCGTAAAGGGATTGCGGTTTAGTCTGGAGCAGGATGGTATGGAAGTGGATTGTGCATATGATGGGGAAGAGGCATTGAAGGCGGCGGAAAGCAAAGCGTATGATGTGATTCTTCTGGATGTTATGCTTCCTAAATTTACGGGATTTGAGGTGTGTCAGCAGATTCGTGAGTATTCGGATGTTCCGATCGTCATGCTGACTGCAAAGGGCGACGACATGGACAAAATCCTCGGGCTTGAGTATGGAGCCGATGATTATATAACAAAACCGTTCAATATTCTTGAGGTAAAGGCGAGGATCAAGGCGATCATGCGCAGGAGTTCCAAAAAGGTGGAAAAACCGGTGGAGGATCCCTCGATCCATACGTTTGGAAATATGAAGATCGACGTCGACAGCCGGCGTGTTTTCATTGACGACAGCGAAGTGAACCTTACGGTGAAAGAATTTGACCTTCTTGAACTTCTGGTCAACAATCCGAACAAAGTCTACAGCAGGGAAAAACTTTTGAATGATGTATGGGGATATGAATATCTCGGTGATGTCAGGACAGTAGATGTACATGTGCGGCGTTTGAGAGAGAAAATCGAGAAAATCCCAAGCGATCCCAAATATATACATACAAAATGGGGTGTTGGTTATTATTTCCAAGCTTAAAGAGAAAATAAATGTTTTGAAAAGCCTGCACATCCAGAGCATGGGTGTGCTTATACTGATCGGCATCGTCCCGCTTATTATTTTTTCCCTGATTTTTCTAAATACGTATCGGACGAGAAATATTTCGCAGCGGATTTCAGAGATTCAGGTCAGGGGAAATGTGATCGCAAATCTGATCATGAGTTCCGCTTATTTTACAAATGAGGAAAAGACAGAAGTTGATGCGGAATTGTCCCAAGTCTCGGATATGTATGATGGTAGGATCCTGATCGTGGATTCTGGCCTGAAAGTGATACAGGACACGTATGGACTTGAAGAGGGGGAGATCGTGATTCTCCCGGAGGTGATCAAATGTTTTCGCGGTGATGCGGTAAAAGTAGTGAACCAGCACAGGGATAATGTGGAAATTTATGTACCGATCATTGGTGCAGACAATAAAACTGTGCATGGTGTTATTGTGATGAATTTTTCTTTTCAGTCGATCAATACCCTGTTTGAAAATATCCGGACGGTAGCTTTTTCTATCATACTTCTTTTTTCTGTGATCATCATTGTCGTTGCGTGGATTCTTTCCGCAAATCTCGTGAAGCCGATGAAGAAGGTGGTCGATTCGATCAATCATATTGAGTCCGGTGATTTTAGTGAAAAGATGGAAGTGACAGACAATCTGGAGGTAGAAAATATTTCAGATGCGGTCAATTCGATGCTGACTGCGGTGCAAAATCTGGAAGATTCCAGACAGGAGTTTGTATCCAACGTATCCCATGAGTTGAAAACCCCGATCACGTCGATCAAGGTGTTAGCCGAGTCGCTTACGGTTCAAGAGGAGGTTCCGGTTGAGTTGTATAAGGAATTTATGGTGGATATCAACGAGGAATTAGAGCGTATGAATAAGATTGTAAATGATCTTTTATCGCTCGTGAAAATGGATAAGTCGGCGGCTCAGATTTCCATAGAAGAAGTAAATATCAATGAGTTTATCGAGGGGATTTTAAAGAGGGTCAAACCGATCGCCTCACAGCGTAATATCGAAATTATTTTTGAGAGCGTCCGGCCGGTATCTGCCCAGATCGACAGCGTGAAACTGGGAATGGCATTTACAAATATCATTGAAAATGCGGTGAAATATAATTTTGACAATGGGTGGGTGAAGGTTGCCCTAAATGCCGACCACAAGTTTTTTTATCTGCGGGTGTCCGATTCCGGCGTGGGGATTCCGGAGGAGCTTCAAGATCATATCTTTGAGCGGTTTTACCGTGTTGACAAGGCACGTTCCAGAGAAACCGGTGGAAATGGTCTCGGGCTTGCGATCACGCGAAGCGCGATCCTGCTTCACCGCGGTTCGGTCAAGGTTCACAGCATAGAAAAACAGGGAACGACGTTTGCAGTGCGTATTCCTTTGAATTATCAGGCATAGGACGATTCATGATAAGACAGGCATTGAAAAGAAGTGGAGAGAAGAGATGAAGACGATAAAAAAGTTTTTCCTGATCCTTTTTGCAGCGGTTATGCTGTGTGGATGCAGCGACCGCGAGCCGCAGGGGGCTGAGGGTGAGGTTCTTTTATATCAGGTTTCCGAAAATGGGGCGGAGCTTAAAAAGACCCCTTACCGGGTTCAGTCGGAAAGCGACGATACGGTCGGTATTGTTCGGGAGCTTTTGGAGAACTATAAAATGATCGACGTGCGGGATTTTCAGATCAAGGAGAGACAGCTTTCGTTGTATTTTTCTTCTGCGTATGAAAATTTCACAGGAATTGACGAGGTGCTTTTGAGGGCGGGGATCGTCAAGACGCTCTGTCAGGTGGACGGAGTGGAATATGTGGAGTTTTTTGTGGACGAGGAGCCGCTTTCTGTGGACGGAGAGCCGGTGGGAGTTATGAGCCGGCTTTCATTTCTCGATTCCATCGGAGGTACCGGGGATACACAGGATAAATATGTCACGCTGTATTTTTCAGACGTATCGGGAACAGGAATGAAAGAAGTTACATCGAAACTCACCCATGATATGACAGTTCCGCTCGCAAGACTTCTCGTGGAGCAGCTTTTGAAAGGCCCGGAGGAGCTGACCGATGTAAATACGTCGGAACTCCGCCAGACGATTCCGGATGGGACGACACTCAATTCGCTGACGATACGGGATAATGTGTGTTATGTGGATCTTAGCAGGGAGTTTGATAACGTTCAGGCAGAGGTAAAAAGTGAAATCGTGATCTACAGCATCGTAAATACCCTGTGTGAACTTTCGGATGTGAACAAGGTGCAGTTTATGATCGATGGGGAGCAGCAGAAGGTGTACGGTGATACAAAGGATTTTAACGTTCCGTTTGAGAGAAATCTTGATCTGGTGAGCGGGGGAAGTAAAGGATAAAGGAGGTAGCGCATGGTCACAAGGCGGCCATTATTGATCATCTTTACCGGCATGATCGCATTTATTTGCATCTGGTATCATTTTTCGGGAGATGACAGCGCAGGAACACTGGAAAATGTTCCGGTGGAATGCGTGGGACAAATTGATGAAATACAAATGAAAACGTCCGGGAAAGTACTGGTTTTATCGGACGCACAAGCAAGAAATACAGATATGAATAAGACGATTGAGATAGAAAAAATTCTAATTTATGATTTTTCGGAAAACAATCTTTTTTCTCATTCCAGAGTCGGAAATATCGTCAGGGTTCAGGGGAAATATTCTACGTTTCAAAAGGCTTCCAATCCGGGTGAATTTGATGAATACGCATATTATACAGGCAAAGGGATCAGCGGCAGGGTTCTGGCATCTTCTTTTGAAGTGAAGGATGCGGGGTACGACCCGGTCAGGCACGGTCTATATATGCTGCGCCAGAGGGCGATGGAAAATCTTCGGTCTGTCATGACGGACGAAGACGCCGGTGTTCTGGGGGCAATGATACTTGGCGACAAGACTTTTCTGTCTGCGGAGACAAAGGAATTGTATCAGCAGAGCGGGGTCGGACATATGCTGGCG
The DNA here is from genome assembly GCA_023664685.1 of Roseburia sp. Lineage (GTDB taxonomy): Bacteria > Bacillota > Clostridia > Lachnospirales > Lachnospiraceae > Eubacterium_F. The sequence goes on from JAMPFC010000019.1 coordinate 6,517, forward strand.
ATTTCGGGGCTTCATATATCCCTGATCGGCGCCGGACTGTTTTTCTTCCTGCGAAGTTACGTCCTGCCGATGAAAAAGGCGGTGATCGTGACGGTGGTCTTTTTGCTTTTATACGGGCAGTTTACAGGATTTCCGGTAGCGACAACGAGGGCTGTCCTCATGATGTGTTGTGCGCTGTTTGCGAGATACGTCGGACGGAGTTATGATGCCCTGTCGGCGATATCACTTAGCGGGATCGTCACGCTTTTACAGGAGCCGGCACAGCTTTTTCAGTGTGGATTTTTATTATCGTATACTGCGATCGCAGGCATTCTTTTATTTTCTCCGGTATGGGAGCGTTTGGATGACCGGAAGCCTTTTCTTAAAACAGTGGTTTCCGGAATATCGGTATTTTTCATTACGCTTCCTGTCATGCTATGGTTTTTCTATGAAATATGCCCGTATTCTGTCGCAGCAAATCTTATTCTGCTCCCCTTTCTTTCACTGTTGATCGGTGTGGGGATCCTCGGATGTGCTGTCACATTTTTCTGGCAGGCCGGAGGCGGTTTTCTTCTTTCTACTGCGCATTATATCCTCAAGTTTTATGAGTTTGTATGCAGCCTGATCGAAAGGCTTCCATTTAGCCGGATGATCGTCGGAAGGCCTTCGCTTTTTTTGATCGTTGCCTATTATGCGGTGCTTGTACTTATAGTTTATTTTTATATGAAATGTGAAAAGGGGAAGGGGATAACTTGTTTTGCCATCGGGGGAATGGCACTGTGCGGTATTTTGCTATTCTTTCCACCGCAAATGGGATTTTTGTATACACAACTGGATGTGGGGCAGGGAGATTGTGCCTGCATCTTTTATGGAGACAAAACGTATCTTATCGATGGCGGAAGTTCTTCGGAAAATGAGATTGGAAAATATACGCTCCAGAAGTTTCTAAAATTTTATGGGCGAGACCATATTGATCAGATTTTTATCACGCACAGCGACGCCGACCACACAAACGGGATTTTAGAACTCGTCACAAACCAGAGCAAATGGGGAATCCGCATCGGCAGTATCGTTATGCCGGAAATACAAAAAAAGGATGCGGGATATCTTGCGTTAATTCGTACTTTTCAGGAATATAATACAAAAGTTTTCCAGATGAAGAGAGGAGACCATTTTTCATCCGGGGAGCTTTCGGTGAAGTGCCTGCATCCGTTCCCGGATTATGAGTGGGAGAGTGAGAATGATTATTCGCTTACACTGGAACTTTCTTACCGGGAACTCAGGATGCTTACGACCGGAGATTTGGAGGAGAGCGGGGAAGAAGAACTGGACATTCCCGAAGAGAAGTATGATATCCTGAAAGTGGGACATCATGGCTCGAAGACTTCCAGTTCAGAAGAGTTTTTGGCGCAGACATCACCGGAAAATGCCTTCATCTCAGCGGGGAGAAATAACCGGTACGGACACCCGGCAGAGGTGACACTGGATAAACTGAATGCGGCAGGGGCGAGGATCTGGAGTACAGCGGAGCAGGGGGCGATTTTTGCAGAGTGTGATGAGAGGGGGAAACGGATTTATTCTTTTTGGGAGTGAGATGAGACGGTCAAGATAAAAATGCGGGTGGATATTTTTTGGGGGGTATGTTAAAATGAACGCATAGAGCATGAGTGCAATCAGCAGATTACAGACAAATAGCTGCTTGCAGATAATTTTGTTTGTAATCTGCTGATTATATGAGTGTCAACGAACACCGAAAAAACCGTAGGTTTTGAGGTGGCACTCATGCATAGAAGGCATATATTCATGCACAAAAATCATCTTCTGAGGAAAGGGGGAAGCTCAGTTGCAGACGATCGCAGCGCAGATCAAATCGGGGGAATTATCCCGCTTTCATCTGCTTTACGGGGAAGAGCCATATATGGTTCGTTTTTATAAAAATAAATTAAAAACAATGCTTTCTGCGGAGGGCGACGACATGAACGCTTCTTTTTTTGAGGGAAATGCAGTGCCTCTCGATGAGGTGATGTCGCTCGGAAGTACGCTGCCTTTTTTTGCAGAAAAGCGCCTGATCCTCATGGAAAATACGGATTTGTTCAAGTCGGCGAATGATGTGGCGGAGATGCTTGAGAGCTTCCCAGAGACTACACATGTAGTATTTGTGGAAAAAAATGTGGACAAGAGGAACCGCCTTTATAAATGGCTCCAGAAAAATGGATGTGTCACAGAATGCAAACAACAGCAGGAGAAGGAACTGGTTCCGTGGGCTGCCCGGTATCTGAAAGGACATGGAAAGAACATATCCCGCCATACGGTGGAGTATTTGATCTCGAAGGTTGGGTTCCAGATGGACACACTTGTAAATGAACTAGACAAGCTGATCGGCTACACCGGGGAGCGGACGGAGATCAGCAAAGAGGATGTGGACGAAGTCTGCTCCGGCCAAGTGGTAGGAAAGATTTTTGACATGATCGATGCGGTGATCGCAGGGGAAAATGAGAGGGTGTTCCGTCTCTATGGCGATCTTTTGGAACTGAAAGAGCCGCCCCTCGTCATCTTGCATTTACTCGGACGCCATATCAACATTCTTCTCCAAGTGAAGGAGACCGGAAGCAGCCTGTCAGACCGGGAACTGGCGAAAAAGGTCGGAATCCCCTATTTTACAGTGGGTAAGTACAAGGGACAGGCAAAACATTTTTCCAAAAGACAGTTATTGGAACTTTTAGAGGAACGGGCGGACTATGAGGAGCGCTTTAAGACAGGAAAGCTCGGCGAGAAACTGGTGGCAGAATTCTTTCTTGTAAAAGCATTGACAAAATCATAAAAAAATGGTAAAAATAAAAGGATGGTGTTTTGATGCCATTCATCCGGAGACGTATCGAAGTGGTCATAACGAGAACGACTCGAAATCGTTTTGCCTTCACGGGCACGTGGGTTCGAATCCCACCGTCTCCGCTAGGTTGGGTGTGGGGGAGTATATTTTTACATTACAAGCTTCATAATTCTCATAGGTAAGATAAAGGATCTTGATATAATGTCAAGGTTCTTTTTTGTTTGGTTTTCCCTATTTTGTAAGTACATTATAATATACAGAATAAACAAATATAGCGGACATATTTTGTATGTTTTGTATATAGTGGACATATTTGTTATGTGGTATACTTTTAGAAATGGAAGGAGGCGGCAACATGGCATATACGGAGGCACAAAAGAAGGCCAGTATTAAATATATAACGGAAAAAACGGACGATATAAGGTTACGTGTTAAAAAACGATTAAAAGAAAAGTATAAAAGCGAAGCCGACAAAAGAGGCATAAGCATGACGCAATTTATCGTTGCGGCGGTTGATGAAAAAATGGAAAGAGAGGGCAAGGTATGAGCAACAAAGAAAGGGCGATACAGTTATTAGAGGACATCCCAGAAAGCAAGCTTTTTTTTGTCGTGGATATGCTAGAAAATCTGAAGGCATACGCCGGGGAAGAAATAGAGCCGGATGAGTGGGATTTAGAAATGATAGAGCGTGCAAAAAAAGAAAATGACGGTCAAGGTGTGCCGATCGAAACACTTGCCGCCGAGTTGGGTGTAACATTATGAAGTATGATATTGTCATTCAAAAATCCGCCGAAAAGTTTCTGAGAAAGAAGAACACAAAAACGCAGGAAAGATTATTGAAAGCGATTTACAGACTGCCAGACGGAACGGACATTAAAAAATTAAAAGGTCATAGTCTTTACCGCTTGCGTATTGGTAATTACAGGGTTCTATATAGCACATTGATGACAGCGTGAAAATTATTGCTGTAGAAGATATAGATAACCGTGGGGACGTCTACAAAAGAATTTAGTAGAACACAGGGAACTGACATATATTTGCAGATGACGCAAGTAGAGTTAAAAGCGATGGCGGTGGTCATGATTACTTTATTCTCGCCTGCTCCATATCATAAGGTAGCTTTTTGAGAATCGAGGACATTACGGATAAATAATTCCATCTTATCTGTGATGTCTGTTTGGTATCCCTCTAGTTTCTTCCTTTAACTACTTCATAGATGCATGGAGTGCCTCAGAAAGACCTTCTAAGACCGGTTCCTTTGTGTTGTCGATTGTCCCTACCTCATAATGCGCAATTGTGGAAGTGGCTATACTATCTTTTCTGCGAAATAAGACTGTTTTAATCTCAACTCAACCATTCGCTGTTTTACCCCATTGCCGATCAGCTTGCGTAAGACAATTTGTAAGGAAGTGAATCAATAACGGAAAGAGTAGTGCAAGTGTAATTATCACAATTTTTACTGATTAAAGCCTTTTGAAATTATACCCATAATATCTTCTAAATTATTAACCGGAACATATATTCCGTTATTTACACATTCATACATTTTTAATAATGATATCATAGATGTCTTATCGCCATATCTAAATTTTGTTTTTTCTATTTTCTCTAATAATTACTTGTAAAAAATCTGAAATGAAGTGTTCTCCGACTTTATTTTTACCATTCCAATGTTTTATTTCGATGATGTAACTTTCTCCTTTATACCAAACTATTACATCTTTGCCACCATCTTTTGCTGATGGATTAAGTTGAACATCATAACCAAAATCGGAAAATACAGTTGCAATTATTCTTTCTAAGTCACGCCATTCAATTTCCATAAATTGTTCTGGATTTTGTGCAAGTACTCTTGCCAATTGTCTTGTTTCTCATTACTGTGTGAATAACACCGTAGATTTTCGTTTATAATTGATTAGGATATTTAGTATATAAATGGAAAGGATGAGAGAGATGAAAAAAATCATTACGGAAGAACTGTTGGAGCAGTACGAGACATATTTGTATGAGGAGGAGAAAAGACCTGCCACGATCAAGAAGTATGTTGCGGATGTGAGAAAGCTGCAGGCGTTTGCACAGGGACAAGAGATTACCAAGAAGAGAATGATAGAATTTAAGGCGTATCTTATGGAGGAGAGACAGTATAAAGAGCGAAGTGTCAACTCCTTTTTGGTGGCGTCAAACTGTTTTTTGCAGTTTATGGGATGGAACGATGCGAAGGTAAGGCTGAACAGGATACAAAATGAGATATTTTGTCAAGAGGAGCGGTTTCTTAGTAAAGAAGAATACAAAAAGTTAGTGAGGACAGCCAAGCAGAGCGGAAAAGAGCGGCTAGCGATGATTCTGCAGACGATTGCAGCGACCGGGATGCGGATCGGTGAGTTGAAATTTGTGACGGTAGAGGCGGTTAGGCGGGGATGCTTGGAAATCCGTAACAAAGGAAAATTCAGAAAAGTGCTGCTGCCGAAGCAATTAAAAATCAGCTTGATAAAATATGTAAAGAGCAGAGAAATTGAGAGTGGCATGGTATTCATCACAGTAAATGGCAGTGCGGTTGACAGAAGTAATATATGGCGGGAGATGAAAATGCTCTGTACGAAGGCAGGTGTCAGAGAGGAGAAAGTATTTCCTCACAACCTCCGGCACCTTTTTGCCAAATGCTTTTACGAACTGGAGAAGGATATTGCAAAACTGGCAGATGTTTTAGGTCATAGCAACATAGAGACGACGCGGATTTATATTAAGGAAACAGGAATCCGACATTTGCGGCAGTTAGAAAAAATGGGAATGGTTTTCGGATAATACAACATATTTTTTATTATGTTGTTCTAGACTTTTTGAGCAAACCTACATATATGATTCTACTACAAATTGCTTATGATAACAAGATATTTTTTATGAGGGGAGTGCAGACTTTGTGTGACGAGTATGATTCTACTCCCTTATTTTTCATGGAATGTCATAAAATTTCCATAAAAATCACAGAAATTAGCATTTTGGCAAAACAACATAATAAAAAATATGTTGTTTTGCCAAAATGCGGCTTGGTGCAAATGTTAGGATTACGGTAGGCGACCAGTCAAAAAGTGAGTTAAAACGTACAAAAAAAGTGTCATTTTTTACATTTTCCTGAAAAAGAATATAGAAGGATTATACTGAGGGCAAAAGAAAATGACATCGAGAGAACAGCAGGAAAAATGAAAGGAATGAATATAGGATGAAGAGGAGAATTTTTAGCGCTGTTTTGATCATCGCTTTTATTGTCATGTCATTGAGCGGATGTGGGGAGGACGAGAAAGAATCGTCTGAAAATCGCCCGGTTACGGGAAGTGCGGTGTCATCATCCGAGAAGCCAAAGGCATCCTCCGAACCGGAATATCTGTATGATGAGTTTATCAATTCCGAGGCTCCGGATACGAGCGAACTCGGAAAAGACGAGGGGACAGATGAAGAGGCAAAAGAAGTAGAGAATGATATTAAAAAAGTCGAAAAGGAATTAAAAACCGTAAAAAAAGAGTATCGGAAGAACGGTGTAGTTGAAGAAGGAGATGTTCACTCGTATTTATGGGCGGCAGAGGAAAAACTCGGAGAGTTATATGACAATGGCGAAATTGCGGATTATAAAGAAGGAAAAAACTGTATCGAGGTTACACTGAACTCCGGCGTGACATATATCATATCTCCGGAAATCAAGGATTGCGATGCCGGTGGGTCGGGTACGAAGATTCAGGTGGCGACGTATCAGCCCTGTCGTTCGTCCCAGATCAAGGATAAAGTCCCGGTTCGGTATTTGGATAAGTTGGATGAAGGTGCGGAACTGGTAGCAGATCAGTTGGAACAATACGAATTTTACCGTGATGGCAGTGATTCGGATAATGATTTCGAGGATGAAGAGGTGTCACTGGAGTCCATTCTGCGTTTTCAAAATTATAATCTTATCATGTGGCATGGGCATGGCGGCTATACGGATACCCTTGGTTCATATATGGTGGTTGGTGTTGAGGTGACAAAAGCCAACAATAAAAAGTATATGAAGGATTTGATAGCGGGGCGGCTGATCTGTATGGAATCCGGGTATTATGCGATCACGAGTGGTTTTATCGAAAAATATATTTCGGATGGGGCGCTGAAAAACAGCATCATTTATCTGGGAGCGTGTTGTAGCGGCGAAAGTGACCTTTTGCCCCAGTCGTTTTTGGATAAGGGAGCGATGGCGGTATATGCCAACAGCGGAACGATAAATACCCAATACAATCTGTCAATGATTTATTCCGTGGCACAAGGACTGACGAGACAGTCAGGGACTGGCACCTACTATACGACAGAAGAGGCATTGGAATATGCAAAGGAAAAGAATGGTTCATATGACACTCATGGTACGGAGACTAAACTGTATACCAATCCGGATAATGGGGTTGTGGCACTGGACTGGTATCAGGATTATGTCAAATCCGAGCGGGATGTGGTCATGGTACTGGATGCGTCCGGCAGTATGTCAGGGGAACCGCTTAGGGAGACAAAAGAAGCAGCATCCAAATTTGTCGATACAGTACTGGAACAGGAGGCACGCATTGCACTTGTTTCTTATGGCAGTTCTGCCAGTCTGCGAAACAACTTTTCAACACAAAAAGAGGCGCTGAACGAGAATATCAATGCACTGGATGATGAAGGGGGAACGAATACATACGAGGCATTGCAAATGGCGGACCAAAAACTAGAACGAAGTTCGGCAAAGAAGAAGATCATTCTTCTGATGACCGACGGATTGCCTAACGAGGGAGAGATGGTCAATGGGAGTTACGAGGAGGCTCTGGTCCAATACTGCGAAGAAATGAAAAATAAGGGATATTACATATATACACTTGGATTTTTCTCACAACTTTACGACGAAGATAAGGCGGTTCCGCAACAGATGCTGCAGGACATGGCGAGTCCGGGATGCCATTATGAGGTTCAGGATGCAAGTGATCTGGTATATTTCTTTGACGACATCGCACAGCAGATCGGAGGAGCAGGTTATGTGTATATACGGATTGCGTGTCCGGTCGATGTCACGGTGTCAAAAGGCGGAGAGACATTGTCGTCCTCCGAAGAGGAAAAAAATACGCGAACCTCGTTTGGAAGTCTGATGTTTGAGGGAGAGTCCGATGAAATCAAAGTGCTGCGGCTCAAGAGCGATGCGGCATATGATGTGGATATTCAGGGAACTGGCGATGGTACGATGGATTATGCCATCAGTTATATGGATGAGAATGGCGAATATTCTGATAAGAGGACATTTTCCAAGATTCCGATTACGCCTGAGACGAAGATTGATACGAATACGGATGGGAGCGACAGTACGATCTTAGAGTTAGACAGCGATGGCGACGGAGAGGTTGATAAGACATATGAGGCAGGAGCCAATGAAGAGGGAAAAGAAGTCGAGAAAAAGAGTAATTGGATTCTCTATGTGGCGATCGGAGGTGGAAGTGCGGCACTGATCGCGGTTATTATCATTATCATTGTAGTTTGTAGAAAAAAGAAGAAGAAAAGCAGTAGTGATGACAGTCTCAAGCAGCCGGTGCTGATGCCGGCATTGATATGTATTCAGGGCGAGTATCAGGGAGGTGTGTTTGAGGTGCCTGCCGCATCGACGATTTCAATCGGAAGAGAAAACACCTGCAATATCATATTAAGCCATCCGAAGATCAGCAGGATGCACTGCATGATTTATGCAAGTCCGGGCGGTGGGTATCAGGTCATGGATTACTCTTCCAACGGTACTTATGTGAACGATATGCAGATTCCGAAAGGCACACCGTATTATGCGATGTCTGGACAGCTCATAACGATCGGCAAATCCGGCAACGTATTTCAGCTTAGATAAAAGGAGGATGAAGGATGGTAGATCTTTCTTATGATACATTGACGAACCGGGGGGAGAGGAGCATCAACGAAGACTCGTTGGGCGTGACCGTACTTCCAAACTCTGTGGTGTTCGTGCTGTGTGATGGGTTGGGCGGTCATGGCAACGGAGATGTCGCATCTTCCCATGTGGTGTCTATGATGGACTTCTGCATCAGACAGGGGATGACAGTCGAGGAAAGTATCGTTCGTTCACAGCAGACGCTGTTAGAGCGTCAAAAAGCAGAACATCAAGAAGATTCGATGAAGACGACGTTGACGTGTCTGGAGATTTCCGGCGATACCGCGCAGTTTGTTCATGTGGGGGACTCTAGGATTTACTGGTTTGACAGAGGCAGATACCGTGCTCGGAGCCAAGACCACAGTGTGCCACAGATGCTTGTCAACAGTGGAGCGATCCGTGAAAAGGATATTCGTCATCATGAGGACAGAAGCCGCCTTCTTCGGGTCATGGGGACTGAGTGGAATACACCGAAATATCAGTTTGGCGAGAAAATCGCTCTGACAGCGGGTACTTCATTTTTGCTTTGCAGCGATGGGTTCTGGGAACTGATTGATGAAAAGATGATGGCAAAACATCTGAAAAGATCAGAGACGCCGCAAGTATGGCTGCAGAAGATGGAGCAGGAAATCATAAAAAATGGCAGAGGAACCAATATGGATAATTATTCGGCAATCGCCGTTTACATAAGATAGAAAAGAGGATTCGCTATGGTAACAAAATGTAAAAACGGACACTGGTTTGACCCCAATGTGACGCGAGAATGTCCGCACTGCAAAAGAAACGGTGAGAAATTGAGCCTGCAGATTGATAATGTAGAAGAAGATGACAAGACGGTATCCATCGCAGATCTCGATCTTTCGTTGGGAGAGCAGCTAGGGGAAATCATCGGCGATGCGGTGATGGGGATGCCCGATCTTGGAGAAATTGCGGGGAACGAAGATGATGACGACAAGACGATTTCCTTTGGCTTTTTTGGCGTGACGGGTGTGCAGCCGGTCACAGGGTGGCTGGTATGTCAAAATGGCGGGGAGAAAGGAAAAGACTACCGCCTCCGCTCCGGGCGCAACTTCGTGGGAAGAGGAAACGCTATGGATGTCTGCCTGATCGATGATAAAAGCATATCAAGGAACAGGCACTGTTCCATCTCTTATGACCCGAAAGGAAATGCATTTTATCTGGCAGCAGAGGGAGGAAATACCGTATATCTGAACGGTGTCTTGATCGAGGAGGCAGAGAAGCTTGCGACAGACGATGAAATTATGATTGGAGACACGAGACTGATCTTTGTAGAGTACTGTAAGGAGGGAAGGACATGGGACAAAGAGGAAGAGTAAGGTTCCGGTTTGGCATAGGGCTGGCTGCGTTAGTCGTTTTAGCGGTTCTAGCGGCGGCGCGCCCGGCAGAGGCAAAATATTATTCAAATTCCTATATCGTCGAACAAGCGAGGGGTGAGGCCCCAAATGTGAAGGCATACGTGACAGGAAAGGAGGTATCACCGAAAGCGGCTTTCAGCGGAAAACTTGGAAAAGAAATAGAACTCAGCCAGTCAGGGAAAACGACGGTATTTAGTAAAACTAAGGAAGGCGTTCACTATATCGTACTGCTTGATAATTCGGGTTCAGTCAATAAAAAGCAGTTTGCTGAGGTAAAAAAGCAGTTGGCTGTCTTCCGGCAGAAAATGAAAAAAAAGGACAAGCTTTCTTTGTACGTGGTGGGAACAAAAAGCGCGTCCGGTAATCGAAAGAACATATTGAAAAAAACGGTAGTCGGAAATAAGAAAAAGGATATAAAAAGCGACAAGAAAAAGATAGCAAAGATCAAGCAGGACGGAGGGGCGAAGAGCAAGACGGTCTTGTACCGTTCCCTGAATGATGTGTTGGCAGAGCATGCAGCTCCAGAGATGCGGACGGTAGTTCTTCTGATTACGGACGGAGAAGATGATTCTGCCGGGAAAAACAATTCCAAGCAGAGTACGTTAAAAAACGTAACTTCTGCGACGATTCCTGTGTACTGCATCATGCTGAACAATCAGGCGAAAAAGCCAAACAAGTCGAAAATACGCAATACCTTTGTCATCATGGAAGAGAAAAACAGCCGGGGATACTGTGCGGACTGCAGCGCCGACGGTTCTGTAAAAAAGGTCAAAAAGGCATTTACTGCGATTCGCAAGATCATCTATGAGAATACCTATGTGGTTAATCTGACCGCGCCGAACAATAAGCCGGTCGAGGGAATCGCCAAGTTGGAACTGAGTGCGGATAAAGGCGGCAAGGTCACGCCCGTACCGATTGCAGCAGGGGTTGATTACAGCGGCTCCATACCAGATACAGAGGCACCGGTCGTCGGCGAGATCACGAAAGCAAAGAGCAACGCCATTACCTTTACGATCACGGATGATTCGGGAGCTGTGTCCGGTGCGGACCAGACAGCAAATTATATTGTAAAGACAAAAGAAGAAGGGGAAGACGGAAAGGTCTGGAATATCAGCAATGTCAATTACAATAGTGTGGATCATACGGTGGTCCTGACGTTTGCAGAAGATTTGTATACGGGAGAGTATGTGCTGACATGCAGCAATATCCATGATGATACAAATGAAAAAAATATGATAAACCAATCTTATGAATTTACTTTTGAGGGGATAAGCGAGCAGGCAGAGCAGCGAAAGGAGTTCGCCCGCTCGTACTGGTGGATTGTGCTTGTTGTGATCGCTGTCATCGTCAGCATCATAATCATCCTAATGATAAAGAAAAAGCCGGGCAAGGTAATTGAAATCGATCCGAATGATCTGCTGAAAGCAGATTCAAAATTGATCAAGCTTACGATCACGGACCGCACCGGAGCGATCAAAGATGTTGAGTGGAATGTCGAGGGCAGCCTTTTCATCGGGCGTTCCGAAATCTGTAATATTTATTTTGACGACGAGCGTTTGTCAAAACAGCATTTTGTCATTGAGGTAACAAAGATGGCGTGCTATATCGAGGATTTGGAATCGACGAATGGGACATTTGTCAATGGTGTGAAAATGACAAACCGGCGAATGCTTTTGGACGGAGATGTTATAACAGCAGGCAGGGAAAAGTTCGTATTCCATGTGATTCAGGAAGAGTATTTCGATAAAGAAAAGCCCGAAAATGCAAATGTGTGATAGAGGAAGATGTCTATGAAATTTTGTCCGAATTGTTTTCAGTCAGGGTATGGAGGAGTTCGCTGTCATCTGTGCGGGTATGAAAATAAGCAGATGACAGAACAGCGGGCGCTGGCGCCGGGCATCTGGCTAAAGAACAGATATATGGTAGGCAGGGTGCTTGGCATCGGTGGGTTTGGAATCACCTATCTTGTTTTTGATTCGCAGACCAGACAGCGGTGGGCGATCAAGGAATATTTCCCGGCAGAGTGGGCGAGCCGCCTGCCGGGTTCCAATCAGATCGCAGTAAACAGCCAGTCGAAAGATGAGTACTATCTTCACGGAAAAGAAGTGTTTGCGGATGAGGCGAGGACGCTTTTGAAGTTCAAGGCAAACCCGGTGGTTGTGAATGTGATCGATTATTTTCAGGAAAATGGAACATCTTATCTGGTTATGGAATTTCTGGATGGAGCGACGTTAGCGCAGTATATGAAAGAGCGGAAAGCACCGCTGCCGATCGAGATTGCAAACCGGATGGTAAAAGAAATCGGTGATGCGCTTACGCTTATTCATGGCAGTATGATGCTTCACCGGGATGTGAGTCCGGATAATATCATGCTTACCAACCACAATGAACTGAAATTGATCGATTTTGGAGCGACACGGGTGTATGCGTTAAATTCTCCGAAAAACATGTCCGTTTTGGTAAAACCGGGATTTGCACCGCTCGAGCAGTATTCCAGTTCTGGTGTGCAGGGGCCTTGGACGGACGTGTATGCGTTGGCGGCGACGTATTATTACTTGGTATCTGGCAAAAAGCCGCCGACGGCACCGGAGCGTCTGACAGGTGCAGATTTGACGCCTTTGCATACATTGAATCCGCTTGTATCCAAAAGGATGGAGCAGGCAATCGGACATGCTTTGCAGACAGAGTGGAAAAAGCGCCCAGACAATGTGCAGCAGTTCATCCGGGAAATGGGATTAAGTCAGCTGAAGGTCACAAAGCAGGATATCCATTCGCTGCGGACAGTGCATGAAGGCGAATGGAAAAAATACAACCAGATCCAGAAAAAACCACAGCTCTTGCTGCAAAATGGCAGTGCTGTGACCCGGTATTCCTTTGCATCCAACCGTCTGCGGATCGGGCGGGGTGCGGACTCAGATATACGGATCGCCAACTCCCAGATCAGCAGTAACCACTGTGAAGTGATCTATGAGGCATCCGGATACAGTTTTAAGGTCATCAATTATTCGTCCAACCGCACATTTAGCAGCAAGGGGACACTCGGAAAAAATAATTTTGTATATTTGGGGCCGGGAGAATGGTTTTATCTGCAGACAAGCAGTGACAGATATATTTTTTATGTGGAGGTGCAGTGATGTTTGGAAAGAGAAAAAGAGAGCAGGGATTGGCAGAACCAAGACAGCCTATGCAGATACCGGTCTCTCATTCTATACATAGAAAAGTGCCGGAACTTCATACGCTTTGCTATACCGAGACGGGAAACCGCCAGTATCAGCAGGATGCAGTCTATGTGTCAAACAGCAAGATTCTGGCGGCGAACAAGAAGACGAGAGTGCTGGGGGTTGTCTGTGACGGTATGGGAGGAATGGCAGATGGGGGCAAGGCGAGCCAGACAGCGATCCAGATGATGGTTCAGGGCTTCAAACAGATTGAAAAATGCTCCGAAGTCGATATTCCGGCATTTTTCCGAAGCGGTATCGTATCGATCGATAAGACGATCCATGATTTTCCGAAAGAGAATGGGAAAGGCTCTGGGACGACGATGGTAACGGTCATCGCAGAAGACAATAAGCTTTATTGGGCATCGGTAGGCGACAGCAGGATTTATATCATCCGCGGAGGCAATATGAAGCAGGTCACAAGAGACCACAACTACTGGCTGCGCCTTCAGGAAATGGTGGCGGCAGGGCAGATGACGCGGGAAGAGGCGATGGCAAAGCGGCAGAAAGAAGCACTGATCAGCTTTCTTGGAATCGGAAATGTGAGCTTGATGGACATCAACATACAGCCATTTGAGATGCAGCCCGGCGATACCGTGATGCTGTGCAGTGACGGAATTACGAAAACGCTCCCCGACGAGCAGATCAAGAAAATCATTACTGCCGACATCGTCTCGATGGAGGAAAAGGCAAAGACGTTAGTTCGGGCAGCAGTAACCAATAACACTCATTCCCAAGATAATACATCGGTTGCAATCTTGCAATACAGGGAAGTGGAAATAAAAAAATCAAAATAAGTTACGAGTGCAAACGCACGAAGAAAGGAGTCTGTTATGAATTTAAGCAGATGTGCAAATGGACATTTTTTTGACAAGGAGAAATATACGACCTGCCCGCATTGTGCAGGAGGGGCGTCCGCAGATGACAGCCTGACTACAGTATTTACAGAAGACGTAAATCCGGCAGGGATGCCGGCAGCACCGCTTATGCCCGATGCGTTTTCGACGCCGGCGAAAGAGGGAACCGTACCGGTGGATTTTGCGATTGAAGACACGCTGCCGACAGCGCCGCTTGCAGAGTCGCATCCTACGATGCCATTGTCAGATGTACATTCTTTTGATACGCCGACCGTGCCGCTTAGTGAGGCAGAGGGAATTGTGGCATCGACAGCTTCCATGTCGATGGATTCGGATGATGACGACCATACGGTGGCATTTTTTGATGATGTATTTTCAAATGTGGCACCGGCATCATCTGCATCGGCAGTTGTAAAAAAAGAAAATACGGTATCTTCACCGTGCGTCGGCTGGCTGATCGCGATCGGCGGTGTTCATATCGGTCAGGATTTCCGATTGAAAGTTGGAAAGAATTTTATCGGAAGAGATGAGACGATGGATGTGGCGATGACAGGTGATAAGAGCGTGTCAAGAAACCGCCATGCTATCGTTGTGTACGAACCAAAACAGCATTTGTACCTGATTCAGCCCGGGGAGTCTAGCGCTTTAGTATACTGCAATGACGAAGTGGTGCTAGGACCGGTCAAACTCAAACCGTATGACATCATAACCATTGGCGAAGTAAACCTTCTGTTCCTGCCTCTCTGTGGCGAGCAGTTTAACTGGAGTGCGCTGTTTGAAGAGATGTCAAAAAAGACTAACGAATGAGAGGACGGAGAACACGATGAATCGTTCAGCAAAGGGGATGCGGGTCGTCTGCGGCTTGCTGCTTCTTGTTAATCTGGCGCTGTTTTTCCTGCCAGTCACGCAAATTGAGAGAAAGAATGCAGCGGGAAAAAGTGAACTGAACTACTCGCAGTTTGACTATGTGAGAGAGATGACGAAAGGCGAACTTCCGCATGATGAATATTTAGAAGTAGATGCATTTGAGGGAATCTGCTATGTGGTAACGATTGTCTTTATGGTAATTCCGTTTGTGTGTTCAGTTGCCGGAGGGATCTGCGGACTTGCTGGTGGTCCGAGACAGCTTGTGACCGGAATCGGCTCGCTCTTGGTTTTGGGATGCTATCTGGGGCAGTATTTTATGCTAGAGCAGATGTGGCCGGATGTCACGGCGGATCTGAGCTGTCAGAGAGGATTCGGCAGCATGCTGACGCTCGCTGTCTCCGGTTGTGCCACTTTGTTTGGCATTCTTAGTTTTGTTTTTATGCCGAGGCGAAAAAAGCCAAACGAGAATAAAATCCCACAGGTGCAGGAGATACGGACCGAGCAGAACCGTGCCATGTATCATATGGTGGATGCTGTCAGCGGCAGCGGGGAAGAGAATCTCAATATGAATACTGCGGCATCAGCGGCATTGCCGCCGTATGTGCCGCAGGGAGAACCAAGAGGAGTACTGGTAGGACTGACCGGTATGTATGCCGGAGCAGAAATCGCTTTCACGGACCGGATGATGATTCGGCTTGGGCGCCTGCCAGACAATGATCTGGTCTTTGAAAATGAACAGCACATCAGCCGCAGACATTGCGAGATCACATGGTATGCGGTAGAAAAGATATTCCGGATTAAGGATTTTTCAAGCAGCGGCAGTTATATCAATGGTTCCGAGGACTGCATTCCACAGAATATCGATACGCCGTTGCCGCCGGGAACGGTACTTGATATCGGGGATGCGAACAATCGATTTCGTCTTGAGTAAAAGGGAAAGAGGTACAGTATGGCAAGTGAATTGTGCATGAGATGCTTTCATGTAAAAGGAAAATATGAAGTATGTCCGATGTGTGGATATGCGGAGGGTACGCCGCCGGAGCAGCCGCACTATCTGATGCCGGGAACGATTTTAGGCAATCATTTTCTGGTGGGGACGGCAATCGGAGCGGGTGGGTTCGGAATTACCTATCGCTGCTTTGATATTACACTGGGTGTCGCCGTGGCGGTCAAAGAATTTTATCCGGCAGGGCTTGTAAACCGTGCGCCGGGTGAGACGACGGTCGGGCTGCTGTCTGGGGACAAAAAAGAGCAGTATCAGGCGCAGTTGGGCAGATTTTTGATGGAGGCGCAGAGCATCGCCCAGTTCGGGAAAGCCAAAGACATCGTAAATGTATATGATTTCTTTGAGGAAAATAATACTGCTTATATCATTATGGAGTACATCGATGGTGTACTTATGAAAGATTATCTGGAAAAACAAGGACGTCTGGATGTCGATGTGGCACTGAGCGTCATCTCACCGGTCGTCGATGCTGTGAAGAAAATTCACGCCAAAGGGATCATACACAGGGACATCAGCCCGGACAATATTTTTATATCGGGCGAGGATTCGATCAAAGTATTTGATTTTGGTGCAGCGCAGCTGAATGACAGCTCTGCCGGAATGGCAGCAGAGAAAGTGATCAAGGTTGGGTACTCGGCGCCGGAGCAGTATAGAGATCACAGCAAGCAGGGATATTTTACAGATATTTATTCCGTGGGTGCGATCTTGTATCAAATGCTTACCGGCATCAAGCCTGTCGAGTCTACAGAGCGGGAGTTCAAGGATGATTTGAAATCGCCGGCAGAACTTGGGGTTCGGATTGAGCCGAATATCGACCGCGCTGTAATGGAGGCGATGGCAGTCAAGCCGGAATTGCGTTTTCAGAGTATCCAACAGTTTGAGGACGCCCTGAAAAGCAAGCGCATTGCCGAATATCCAAAAGTAAAACTAAAAAAGAGAAAACGCAGACGAGCGTGGATCATCAGTTCGGCGGCGGCACTGGTGCTTGGAGTCGGCGTATTGATCGGACTGATGAATACGGTGTTCAAACCGAAAAATGTTATTTTTGATTCCTCGCTGAAAGAAGATACGGTCACGGTGTGGGTGGATAGCAAGGAGGAGAAAGAAAAGCTGAGCCGCATCGTGGAATACAATTTTTATCCGAGCGAAAAGACTACGACAGATAGCGAAGAATTGAAAAAGATGCGCAAGGACAACCAGAAAGTAAAGGTGGAGATCAAGGATGTAACAGAAGATGATTCCAAGGCAACGATGGATAAAAAACTCGCAGAGGCAAAGGAAAATGGAACGATGCCGGATATGTTTTTATCGGATCATGTCAGCCATCTGGAGGACTATTCTCTGGTATCACTGAGGGAAAATGTCTATGCGGCAGTCGAACCGGAAAAATATCTGTATTTTGATACGTATCCAACGTACTCCGGCGGCATGAAAGAGATACCGACGGGGATTGAC
The DNA here is from genome assembly GCA_023664685.1 of Roseburia sp. GTDB lineage: Bacteria > Bacillota > Clostridia > Lachnospirales > Lachnospiraceae > Eubacterium_F. Next base: position 24,013 of record JAMPFC010000019.1, read on the forward strand.
AGCATGTTTGTGTACAGCGTCAAGATGAAAGAGAACAAGAAAAATGAACGCAAAGACAGTAGCTTTTTTGCCGGTACGGAGCCTTCTGTGGAACTGCAGGCGGTACTCGGACAGAATACGGTACAAGAACGTCAGGAATTTACGAAAGTAGCGGATGGTTTCAGCACGAAAGCGAGTATCCTATACAATCCAAGCTGTTTTGCAGAGGGCAGTGGGGAGTTGATGCCGGACACGGACATGGTAAATAATTTATATAATTTTGCTTACCGCATGAGGATACCGATAAATGAAAAATCGAAAAAAGATAAGGATGGAAGCAGCGTCGACGAAAACAGCGTAATTGCCGGAGTGGATTACCGCGGGACGATAAATGAACTTGTGAGCAAGGGAAAAAGCGGGGATAACAAGAGTATCAATCAGGTAGATGATTATTCGGTACAAGTAGCAACACAGAATGGCAAAATGCTTGTCAGCTACGAAGATAAGTTTGCGATTTCCGGGGAGTCATCAAGAAACAGACAGATTGCCTGTATGCGCCTTTTATGGATCTGCCTGCTCGAGTCTTCCCAGACAGAGAATTATTCTTCGACTGGAAAGACACCATTTCCAATCTTGAAAAGTGCGTTTGACGAGTTTTTTAAATATAATGACAAGTTTGAGTGTTTTCAAGATATGGTGGGAACATCAGCCCTGCTCATTGGCAGTGGACAGGCAGAAATCCTGTCATTTGATGAGGGGCTGTGTAACCTGAGCAGTGGTGACTTGACACAACTGAATCAGGTTCATAAATATTGCGTCGAGTATGCAGCACAGAAAAAGAAACAGTCGGAACAGACGGAATGATGAAAGAGAAAGGATGAGTGGAGATGAAGGTAAAAAATCATAAGTGGATCGTGTTTTTATTGATTTGCTCCCTGTTTGCAGGAATGTGGAGTGGAGGCGTGGTAAAGGGAGAGGGGGAAGAAGGCACAACGACGGTGTCGGAGACGACAGAAGAGGGAAGGCCGGAATCAGTTAGAATCATAAAAGAGGTAACTATCAAGGGAGTGGAGCCGCCGGAAAGTATAAGCGATGCACCGAATACTCAAGAAATACAGGTAGAGACTGTTGCGGTGGAGACTGGAACTGTGGAGACTCCTTCTGTGGAGACAGTAGAGGTGGAGAAAGCGATAATAATAAAATCTACATGGGAACCAAATGAAGATAAATCCGTGTATCGGTTATCTGTTAGTTTGGAGGCAGAGGCTGGGTATAAATTTAAAGTTCAAGGCAATAACTTAGATTTAGATATCGTAATCAAGGATGTGAGAGGTAAAGAGATAGACTTGAAAGACAAGAATTTGGATATTCGTTTAGAAAACGGGAGGGCGGTGATTACTTGTGATTTTCAGGTTGAGCCACCAGAGCCTATAAAAATCGATGAAGTACCAATAAGTAATATTGTGATTCCGAAAGGTGGACAGTCGCTTCCAGAAGAAACACCTACTATAGATACTAAGGGGATTGAGATATTGAAAGAGCACATAGAATGGAAGGATGAAGATGGGAAATCTATTACAGATAAACAGGCTAAATATGATACCACTTACAAACTGTGGATTCCATTACAGGCAGAAAAAGGCTATGAGTTTCGGGACTGGCTAAAAATAACAGTAAATGATATTTTAGATAAGAATATTGCTTGGGAACGAGATGGAAACAACAAGAACATTATAATTGTAAAAATCAAATTTACAACAGACAAGGATCTGTCATCAACCTCACCACTAGAAACACCGACTGTTACGCCGCCCGATTCGCCAAATGTTGAACCCTCGGCATCACAGGCACCAGTACCAATACTCCAACCGACCATTCCTCCAACTACCTACACCATCACTTTAGATGTCAATGGCGGAACGTTGTCTCAGAAGAGCATTACATTCACAGCAGAAACGATGAGCGGGGTTAAGCTTCCGACACCTACAAAAAAAGATTCCCTATTTCTCGGTTGGTATCAGGGAAAGAAAAGGGTGTCTCAAATTATGGAGGCAAAAGACATTTCGCTAAAAGCGCAGTGGGCGAGTGCCAAGATAACGATGAAATACTGGTCCACGATTAGTTGTGTCAAGAAGTTGAAATTAAGTTCGGATGTCAAGTTGGAAAAGATAGAATTTGACAAAAAATACAAAAAGTATTTCAAGGTTGATCAAAAGAAGTTGACGATCAAGGGGAAGAAATATGTTAAAAAGGCGACAGTGAATTTGACGATTGACGGGAAGAAATTAGAGAAAGGTGTTACGGTTAAGATGGAATTACCGCAACCGGAGATTAAGATTGTAAGTAAGGGAAGACCGAAAGCTTATGCTATAGGAATATACCGGACATTTAAGCTTTCTTATACATATGCTCCGGGAGCGACAAAAGCTGTTGCAGAATATTCAAAAAAGAAGAAAAAAGGCTATAAAAAATGCGGAAAAGCGTTGAATCAGTTAAAAGGTGGAAGTGCTAGCATAAGAAAGGGAACAACAATCTATATGAGAGTAACAATTTATTATGGGAAAAATGCGTCCAAGAAATCAGCGTTTGTTACCTTAAAAGGATAAGAACGAAAGGAGTTCAGCGATGAAATTATGCATGGGTTGTATGAATCAGATGGAAGACCATATGTCGGTATGTCCTTATTGTGGGTTTAATGAGGCAGAGCTGCGGCAGGAATCTTATTATCTGGCGCCGGGAACGGTAGTAGGTGGTAAGTATATCGTCGGAAAGGCGATGAGTTACGGAGGATATACCGTTACTTACTTAGGAATGGATGCAGAGAAAAATCGCAAGGTCATGATAAAGGAGTATTTGCCGAGTGATTTTTCGACGCGTTCCGAAGGAGATAGCGAGGTCACGATTTACTCAGGAGATGCACAAGAGCAGTTTGAGCAGGGACTGACGACATTTCTCAACGAGGCAAATCGAATCCAACAGCTGCATAATCCAAGGGGAATTATGCAAGTGTATGATTGTGTGGCAGAAAATGATACTGGTTATGTGATTTCCGAATATTTGGAAGGAAAGACACTCAAACAGATCATGGCAGAGGGAAAGCGTTTCTCACCACAGGAGGCAAAAGATTTTATCTGCCAAATTCTCGAGGGCTTGCGTCAGGTTCATCCGCTGGATATTATTCACTGTGATATTGCACCGGAGACAATCTTTGTGACCAATATGGGAGAAATCAAGCTTCTGGATTTTGGTGCGACCAGATATGTCACGACAGCAAATTCCAAGAGCCTTGCCATCATTTTAAAGCAGGGCTATGCACCCGAAGAGCAGTACCGCAGTCAGGGGGTGCGCGGACCGTGGACGGACGTATATGCGCTAGGGGCAGTCATGTACCATATGATCACGGGCGTGGTTCCGCTGGAATCGGTTGACCGTGCCTTGGTCGATGAACTGAAAGAACCGTCGAAGTTGGGAATACAGATTCCGCCCAACATGGAAAATGCACTCATGAATGCCTTGAATGTATATCAGGCAGAGCGTACGCCGTCGGCGGAAGTGTTCTATCAGGAACTGAACAGTCCGCAAGTACAGCGCATCCAAGTAAAAAAGAAAAAATACGAGACCGGAAAATTCCCGACTTGGGCAAAAGTTCTTGTGGCAGGGCTGCTTTGCGTCGTTGTGGCAGGAGGAGTAATCATCGTGATGAGTTCGGGGGAACACAAAAATGTAGGTGCTGATTCTAAGGTGGCAAAGGCAGAATCGGTTCTCGGAATGAGCGAAACAGATGCAAATGAGAAATTGAAACAAAACGAAATTACGTTTGAGGCAAATGAAGTTATTTTTGACAAGTCGGTCAAAGATGGCAGTGAAATCTTGACGCAGGAACCGGCTGCCGGGGAAGCAGTTTCGGATGGGATGATCAAGGGAACGGTTCTCAGCAGTGAAAAATGCATGTATGATGAACTGCTTGACCAAAAGGATAATGTCTATTCGCTGGCAGAAAATTTTGGGATTGATAAATCGCAGCTGCAACCGTCAGAAGAAAAGGATGCCTCGGATAAAAGTAAAAAATTTCAAAACCTTTATGGGGTTATCTTGAACGACGGAACAAAATTGAACCTGAAAGACTTGGAAAAGAGGGAAAAAGACAACGCCATATTGGAGTTATCGGATGTTCAGACAGTTACATATTATACCAGTCCGTATTTGTATAAAAAGAAACTTGGCAATTATGTCGGGCAGAATATTTCCCAAGTGTCATTCACCAGTTACACTGCGGGTAAGAACGGAGCGAGAAAAAAAGCAGGAACAGGGACACCGACATGCGACAGCAGGTACTATTCCTTTGACAAAGAAAAAGGAGATATCGTAAAGCAGAATGTAAAGCCGGGCAAGACTTACGATGCCTCAAAAATGGAGGGCGCACTTTTTGTCACAGTAAAAGAGCGGTTATATCGTCAGGAAAGTGAGACAGCGGATGCGCTGATCAAACGATTGAAGGACAGGGGATTTAATGTAAAGGAAAACGGTAGTGGTTCGGAAGTTGATTCGGTCACAGTAAGCGGTGAAGGCGGCGCAAAATATTTTACAAAAAGCGATAAGGTTACGGTTACAAGGAAAGAGAAAGTCGTTTCATCAGAAAGCCGAAGTAGTAATAATTCATCAAATACTACAAAGAAAACTCAGCCGAATAACCCCCTCAACTAAGAAAAGGAGGCACACCATGAATTTTTGCTATAGCTGCATGAGGCAGCTCCCTAATCAAAAATTGAATACATGCCCATACTGTGGGGAGATGCTGAATCGTCCCGCAGCAGTGCCGGATGTGCTGCCACAGGGGACGCCCCTGCAGGGCAAATTCGTCATAGGCAGGCTGTTGGGAGCCGGCGGCTTTGGCAATACCTATATCGGATGGAATCATGTGCTGTCATGTCGTGTGGCAATCAAGGAATTTTTTCCACGGTACATGTCAAAACGAGGTGCGGATGGAAGGACCATTTCCATTTCGGATGTGACCTTAAGGAGCCGGTACGAGCAGAGTCTGCGGAGCTTTTTGGAAGAGGCAAGAAGTCTTGCCGAACTCGGCAGTGTTCCCGGCATACCGGATGTGTACGGATATTTTGAGGAAAATGGAACGGGCTATATCGTGATGGAATATCTCGAGGGGATTACGGTCAAGCAGCTACTCAAAGATTCTGGAGGAAAACTCAACTATGAATGGAGCCGCCAGATCATGCTTTCTGTTTTGTATACATTAAAAGAGATTCACCGGCGCGGCATCTTGCATCGGGATATCGCTCCAGACAATATCATGATAACCAGTGAGGGAATCATCAAGCTAATTGATTTTGGTGTTGCCAAAAAGTGGCTTGACGACGCAGAGGATCCAGTCATCATGCTAAAAGAAGGCTATTCGCCGCCTGAGCAGTACGCAAGAGGCGCAGCTCAGGGAGTATACACGGATTTATATTCCGTGGCAGCTACTTTTTATCATATGCTGACAGGAGAAAAACCACCGGGCGCACGGATACGCATGGGGCAGGACATGCTGCCGCCGCTGTCGTCTTATGGAGTCCAAATACCAAAGCCGGCAGAAATGGCGATCATGATGTGCCTGTATCTCCAACCGGAATATCGCCTTGGAAGTGCCGAAGAATTTATGACAGCACTGCAAGGCAGGGATTTTAAACCGATCGTGGAGTTGAAACAGCGGGTGGACAGTGTCGGTGAGAAAAAGCCAGAGAAGAAAAACTGGGAATTTCCGCTAGCTGGGAAGATTGCAAGCATGCTATTTTTGGCAGCGGTCGTCGCGGCAGGAGTAATAATCGTTATGCCAAATCGGTCTGAACATAGAAATATAGACAGTGATTCCAATGTGGCAAAGGCGGAGTCGGTTCTCGGAATGAGCGAGACAGATGCGAATGAGAAACTGAAAGAAAACGAAGTTACGTTTGAGCCAAATGAGGTTATTTTCGATAAGTCGGTCAAAGATGGCAGTGAAATCTTGACGCAGGAACCGGCTGCCGGGGAAGCAGTTTCGGATGGGATGATCAAGGGAACGGTTCTCAGCAGTGAAAAATGCATGTATGATGAACTGCTTGACCAAAAGGATAATGTCTATTCGCTGGCAGAAAATTTTGGGATTGATAAATCGCAGCTGCAACCGTCAGAAGAAAAGGATGCCTCGGATAAAAGTAAAAAATTTCAAAACCTTTATGGGGTTATCTTGAACGACGGAACAAAATTGAACCTGAAAGACTTGGAAAAGAGGGAAAAAGACAACGCCATATTGGAGTTATCGGATGTTCAGACAGTTACATATTATACCAGTCCGTATTTGTATAAAAAGAAACTTGGCAATTATGTCGGGCAGAATATTTCCCAAGTGTCATTCACCAGTTACACTGCGGGTAAGAACGGAGCGAGAAAAAAAGCAGGAACAGGGACACCGACATGCGACAGCAGGTATTATTCCTTTGAGAAAGAGAAAGGGGATATCGTAAAGCAGAATGTAAAGGCGGGCAAGACTTACGATGCCTCAAAAATGGAGGGCGCACTTTTTGTCACGATAAAAGAGCGGTTATATCGTCAGGAAAGTGAGACAGCAGATGCGCTGATCAAACGATTGAAAGATAGGGGATTTAAGGTAAAGGAAAAAGGCAGTGGTTCGGAAGTCGCCTCGGTCACAGTAAGCGGTAAGGGTGGTGCAAAATATTTCACAAAAAGCGATGCGGTTACGGTTATGAGGAAAGAAAAAGTAGTGCCGAAAGCGACAAAAAAACCAAAATCACAGTCGAAACCGTCAGATCAGCTAATGGCGGCATCGTTTGATTGATAAGAGAGGTTGCATTTATGAAAGACAGGATGTGTTATAGCTGCATGCAGCAGATAAAAGATGAGCGTGCGGACGTGTGTCCGGCATGCGGTGCTGCGCTGAGACAGTCCGAGCCGAATCCCCGGTATCTTCGGGAGGGTACGGTTCTTCAGGGAAAATTCATCATAGGAAAACCGCTAGGGGCGGGCGGTTTTGGCAATACCTACATCGGATGGAACCAAGTGCTTCTCTGCCGGGTGGCGATTAAGGAATACTATCCCGGGGAGATTTCCGGGCGGGATGCGGATGGCGTCACCGTGACGGTGTCCGAGCAGACGATGAAGACCCGCTTTCAGTCAGGACTGAAACAGTTTTTGGAAGAGGCAAGGAACGTAGCGAATCTCCAACACATCAAGGGCGTCGTATCGATCTACAATTTTTTTGAGGAAAATGGAACCGGTTACATTGTCATGGAATACCTCGAAGGGATGGATGTGAAGACAATTCTGAAAAAGCGGGGAGACCGTCCGGATTATGAGTGGAACAGGCGTATCATATTGACTGTGCTGCATACGCTGCGTGAAATACACAAGCAGGGGGTTCTTCACCGGGACATTGCTCCGGACAATATTTTTGTCACGAACGAGGGTGTGATCAAGCTGATTGATTTTGGGGCGGCAAAGCACGAATCGGATTTTGGCAAAATACAGTCAGAAATTGTCTTGAAGGTTGGTTATGCGCCGATCGAGCAGTACAGCCGGACAGCGAGGCAGGGACCCTATACGGATCTGTATGCGGTAGCGGCATTATTTTACCGTCTGCTTACAGGAGTTAAACCGCCGCCGGCAAACGAACGAAAAAAGGAAGATACTCTGAAACCACCGTCTGAACTTGGAGTCAGCATTCCAGAGCAGGCAGAGATGGCGATCATGGTCTGTCTGAATATTGAACCGAAGTACCGTCTGCAGTCGGCCGGGGAATTTATGGAGGCGCTCGATGGGCTTGCGTTTGTCCCGGTCTATGAACCAGAGTGGATTTTGCCGCCGGAGCCGAAAGAGAGGGGCAGACTGAGTACGGGAAAGAAAGCGCTGATCGTATTGCTGCTGATCTGCTTGCTCGGAGGCGGCATCGGTGCTGGGGTGGTGCTGTTTGGACAGCGGAATCAAGCGGTACATGGGATTCAGGATGCCACAGAACGGTTTGCGATGCCGGATTGTTCGGTGATGGACCGTGAGGAGGCAGTACAGTATTTTCAAGAAAAGAATATTCCGGTCGCCATTCACGAGGAATATTCCGAAAATGTGGGACAGGGCGGATTTATCTCACAGAGTGTAGAAAAAGGAACGCTTCTCAGCGAGGGCGAACCGGAACAGATCATACTTACATACTCACTTGGCAGAGACCCGGGGAAGGATTCAGGAGGATAAAGATGGCGAAAAAGCTAGTAGACCCCAACAAATTGTGTCTGGGGTGCATGGAAGGGCTGGAGATGCCCGGTCAGAGATGCCCGCACTGTGGCTTCTCTGCACAGGAATACAAACAGGTAAAAAACAGCTTGCCGCTATATGAAATATTGAACGGAAAGTATCTGGTCGGCAGGGTGATCGGCGTCGGAGGATTCGGCATCACTTATATTGGCTGGGATTTTTATCAGGGAAAGAAAGTCTGCATCAAAGAATATTTTCCGAGAGGTGTGGCGGCGCGTCTGACCGAAGAAGAAAAAGCAGTACAGGGCGAGGTGTCGATTCAGTATAGCGTGGATGTCTATACGCAGAATACGGTGCAGGCGAGAAATGCTTATGTGCATGGCTTGGAGACGTATATAAAAGAGGCACAGACTTTGTCCGGGTTTTTCTCTATGCCGGGGATCGTGTCTGTCCGGGATTTTTTCTATGGAAATAAGACCGCTTATATCGTAATGGAGTTTATCGAAGGAATCAACCTCAAACAGTATGTCAAAAAATGTGGGGGAAAACTACCCCCGGAGAGATTATTTCCGCTTTTGAAAGACGTCCTGCGGGCGCTGCATGAGGTGCATCAGGCAGGGATCATCCACCGTGACATCAGCCCCGACAATATGATGATGTCCGCAGACGGCAAGATAAAGCTGATCGATTTTGGGGCGGCAAAAAGCTTTAGTAATGGAGGGGATAGTGCTGTTCTTCTCAAGCATGGCTATGCACCGGTAGAACAGTATGATAAGTACGGAGACCAAGGACCTTGGACGGATATATACAGCATTTGTGCAAGTATTTATTATCTTCTTAGCGGAAAGAAACTTCCTAGCGCACTCGACAGGCAGAGGCAGGATACCGTGCAGCTTTTACAGGTTATGGGCGTTCCGGTATCGGAGGAGCAGGATGCTGTGATCCAAAAAGGCTTAAATATATATAAAGAAGACCGTTATCAGAATATCGCAGAGTTTTTTCAGGCGTTATATGGAGAGCCTGTCGCAGCGCCACTAATGGCACCAGTGCCAACAATGTCAGCACAAGAAGCGGCACGGAAATATTTGGAGGAACAGATGAAAAAGCAGCGGAAGGAACAGGAGGGAATACAACATGGAGAGACTGACAACCTGTAAAGGCTGTTTTGCTGAGTGGAATGAAGTAGATTTTCAGTGCTTTTGGTGTGGATGGTGTCCAGATATGGAGGAGGCTGTCAGCGACTATGATTCTGGATGGAAGATTGGTGACATGCTAGCGAATCGGTATCAGTTAGGAAAAATCTATGTCCGGACGGATGATGGATATACGGTATGGCGGGCATATGACCACAGTTTAGAGATTCCTTGCTTTCTGCTTGTGACACAGACAGAGAATATCCACTGGCTGATGAAGATCGCTTGGGGATTTTGCGGACAGCCGACGTGTGGGATCAAAGTACTTGGCCTGCGGGAAATCGAAGGAAACTACGCACTGGTACTCTCGATGAAAAATCAGTATCTCGATATCGAGACATTCCGCAGGCTGATTCAGCCACAGACAGAACCGCCGGAGCCGCTGTTTGGCGAGGTGGCATATCAGATGAATGAAGAGGTGAGAGAGCAGGTGCTTCCCATTGATACGCTGCTCGGGAACTGTTACCGGATCGCCGGCTGTATCGGAGTGGGGGGCTTTGGGATCATTTATCTGTGTGAAGACGTGCTGTTGCAGAGAAATGTGGCAGTGAAAGAGTACTTCCCAGAGCAGTGGGCGCAGCGGGAAGAGACATATGTTGATATCCGGGAGTCCGGCATGTTGGAGGCGTATCGGTTTGGATTGCAATCTCTTCTGAAAGAAGCGAAGATCACAGCGCATTTTATCCAGTCGCCTCATATCGGAACCATTTATGATGTGTTTGAGGAAAATGATACTGCATATCTTGTGATGGAATATCTGACGGGCAGCAGTATCGGAAAAGAGTTTAAAAAGTGGAACAATACGCCATACAAGCCGCACGAGATGGCAGAGATCATGTCTCCGGTTTTGAAAGCGCTAGAAGAAATCCATAAGCAGGGGATCGTCCATAGTGATTTGTCTCCGGGAAACATTATGCGCACGAAAAAAGGAGACATTACTCTGATTGATTTTGGGGCCGCCAAGTACAGCAGAGATGATCAGCCTGCGATCAGCGCCGCCTTTTTGAAGACAGACTATGCCGCTCCAGAGCAGTACCGCACAGCAAAAGAGGGAAGAGCAGAGGATGAAGGCCCGTGGACAGATATTTATGCTGTAGGTGCAATGATGTATTATTTTCTGACCGGGCATAAACCTTCGAGTGCGCTTGCAAGGCTTTCGGGAAATTCGACGGAATTAGTCTCTCCGAAAGAATATGGCGTCAAACTGAAAAAAGGATGGATGCGGTTGATCCACCGCTGTATGGAGCTAGAGTACAGTCGACGCATCTCTTCTGTGCGGACAGTTCGGGAGGAACTGAAAAAGCTGTTGGCGCATGAAAAAGAGGGGAGGTAGCCGGATGCTGTACCTAGGAATATGTGACGATGAAAGAGAATGTAGAGAGCAGATTTATGAGATGTTCAGCCATGCTTTTTTCCAATACGATGAAATCGAAACCACTTATTTTAAAAATGCAGAGGAGATCATTGAGGATGTTGAAAAGGGACAGTTCCAAGCAGACTTGCTGCTATTGGATATTCACATGCCGGGAAAGAGCGGGCTGAAACTGGCAGAATATATACGGTTGCATCAGGTGGATGTGGATATTATTTTCATCACGGTTTCTCCGGATTATGTGTTTGACGGTTATACATATCAGGCATTTACTTATCTGCTGAAACCGCTGGATTACGGACGGATCCAAGATGAAGTACGACGGTATATGGAACTAAAGACGAAAAATTCTGACTGCCTGCATATCAGCATCAATGGCAGGAGGGAACGGATATTTTTGAACGAGGTGTTCTACATCTCTGTCGAGGGACGAAAAGTCTTATTTCACAGACGGGATGGGGAAATCGCAGCATATGCGAAACTGAATGATCTGGAGGAGACGTTGCGGGAGTCCGGATTTATCCGGTGTCATCAGAGTTTTCTGATCAATAAAAAATTTGTCCAGTCGCACTCACGGATGATGCTGACTGTGGCGGGGGAAGAGATTCCCATCAGCCGCCGGTATATCGAGAGTGTCAGAGAGGCGATGAAAACAGAAGAAGGAGGAAAAATATGACAAAAGTCAATACGAGGGCGACGATGCAGGTTACAAGAAGTCTTGCGATGTCGTCTGAGCCATCCGGAGGTTTGATCTGCATCCGTGGAAAGCACATAGGGCATATGATCGTACTGCCGGCAGATAAAGTAATGGTGTTCGGGCGTGACCCGGGCGAGTGCAATGTGGTCATGGATGACAACCTGATCAGCCGCAGGCACTGCCAGATCACATATATTGCCTCCATCGACCAGTACCGGATCATGGACTGTTCCAAAAACGGTACGTTCTTGGGGGATGGGACAAGATTGCAGTCGGGAAAAGAGTACTATGTCAAGCCGACGACAGAAATCTATATGGGTAATCGGAACAATTTATACAAATTCAAATAGAAGATAGGAGGAACAGTAGATGTTTTGTAGTAATTGCGGAAAAAATATTCCTGCCGGCAGTAATGTGTGTCCATACTGCGGAAAACCGGTCGCAGGCATGAGAGGCGGTACTTATCAAGGTCAGCCCGCCCGCATCGATAATATTTTTACAGCACTGGTGAACGAGCGGACAGCGGGAGCCATATGGGAGTTTTCGCTGTGGTGTGCGGTGTGCCTCAGTGTGATCTTTTCACTGGCAGCGCTGATAAGTGTAGATTGGTGGGGGGAAGTTTCTGCTTTGTGCCGGATGGTATGGCTGTTTGTCATGTTGTTTGAGGCAGGAACCGGTGTCTTGATGGCATTTCGCTTAAAACCGATCATGCTTTATGCCTCGTCGCTAGCGATCCAACTGCTGATGACAATCTTTTTATATGCACTTTTTGCGTATATCTATGTCGAGATAAGGGATGAAGTGGCAGTCGGCATGTTATTCACGTTTATTTTGCTTTTGCTCGTTGCACTTGGACTGGCGGTCTGTAGTTCCATTCATTTTTTTACAAGGACGGAACTTGGGAAAATAAGCGCGATACTGGATGTCGTAGTCGCCGGGTTGATGTTGATTTTTGCGATCGTCGTCGGTGTCTCGACGAGTTCGCTTAGATGGGCAATTATCGGAAATACTGGATTTGGACTCGGGATCACGTCGTTAGTTATCGTGAATGCAGTCATTGCGGTCTTTTATATGCTGTTTTTCTTCGGATGCATCGACAGCAGCAAGCGGAAAATCATCAATTACGGTGGTTCATCCGGTGGAACACAAAGAGCGAAAGCGCCATTTTCGCCCGGTGTGCAGTGTATTCGCGGGCAGTACCAAGGGCAGGTCATGTACTTGCAGGGACAGGAGTTGACTTTTGGCTCGCAGGCAGCGTCTGCAGCGATCGTCATCCCAAGCCCGCATGTCAGCCATCGTCACTGCGCCATCCGTTATAATCCCGGCATGGGAATGTATGAGGTGGTGGACTTTTCAGCCAATGGCGTCTATGTGACAGCACAAAGTGGCGGGACGCAGAGGATTCCGGCGGGCAGCTATGTACCGTGTGCGAGAGGAAGCGTCATCAGTCTGGGAAGTATGGAGCAGCAGTTCCGGCTGCTGTAGGTAAAATGGAGAGATTATTTTAATTATGAGGAGGAAATGGAATATGAAACAGAGAAATACGATGAAACTGTGGCAGATGATAGTGCTAGCAAGTCTGTTACTGCTTATAACAATCAGTATGTTTTTGCCGGTAATAAGCATTCGGGGGACAAAGATTGTGGATGCCGCCAGAGAGGTGCAGGAGATGGCTGTCAAGATGATTGACAAGGAGGCATCCGGACTGGAAGGTATTCTTGATGCAGACGGCTGGGATGATGAAGAAAGCAAAAAGCAAGCAGAAGAATTTGATGAAATCATAGAAAAGGGAGAAGATCAAACAGGAATCAATTTGTCTTCCTTGAGCGGTATTGAATTTATCTCGATGGATACGAATGCTTTGTTCATAGGCAATAAGGACTATGACAAGGAGAGTTTGGAAAAAATCAAGGATGATGAGGATGTTAGTAAAATTAAAACAGCAATTGTAACGTATAAAATTTTGTTAGCAATTGTATATTTTGGTGCAATTGTGATTTTGGTACTCACATTATTGAGTTTTTTCTTGAAATGGGGCAAATATATCATGGCTATCATTTCTTCTGGTTTTGGTCTTATAGTATCAATCATTTTTGCAATATGCCGCTGGGGAATTCCGGCAAAAATTGTAGATTACAGTAGCGGAGTTACAGATGAAGCAATGACTGAGTTCGGTAAAATGGGGATAGAATTTTTTGGAAGCGGCGAGGAACTTATTGAACAAGGATTGAAATTGTATTGCAAGGCGATAATCGGTATGGGAGTCATGACTTGTTTTATTCTTGGGATTTTGTTGCTTGTAATGGGAATTGTAACATGTATTGTGGGGAAGGCACCCGCAGTATACATAGATCCAATCCCAGATCCGGGGCCAATATTTCCACCGCTTGACCCACCACCAGTATTTTCACCGTTTCCACCAGTGAAACCAGAACCAAAACCGATCGTGAAACCAGAACCGCCGAAACCCAAATACGGACGAGTAAAATGTACACAAGGTATTGCTGTAGGACAAGGCTTCAAACTCCCCGAAGACAGAAAAGTTATCGTAGGAAAAAGCCCACAGAATGCGACACTGGTTATTCACGATCAGCATATCAGCAATGTGCATTGTAGCATCCGCTACTGTGCAGAGACGGATTCCTATATTGTTACCGACCACTCGACGAATGGAACATTTGTACATGGGGTTCGGCTTGCGAAAGATATAAAAATGGAGTACCCGGCAGGGACGGTGTTGTCACTGGCAGATGGGTCAAATAAGATTACGCTAGGATAAGGCGATGGGTGGGAGGAAAATAGGTTATCCCTCAATTCATTTGAGATAACATAAATATTAATAATTAAGGAAAGGTTCTGAACAAAAAGGTTTAGGACGGAAAAGGAGGTAACGATGAAAAACGTTATGAAAAGAATGACCGCGCTGTGTCTTGCAGTACTGATGATGGTGTGTACTGTGGGAGAAACAGATGTGGCGAAAGCAGCAGTTGACTACTCCAGTTTGGCGACGGATCTGCCACTGAACGGAATCTGGAGCGGAGAGTACTGGATGACGGATACCGATAAAGAAGATTATTATCGGATTACGATTCCATCGGATGGAAAATTGACGTTTAAGGTAATGTCATATATGTCGGATATAGAGTGGGGATTGTATACACAGGACTGGTCGAACCAATTACACGGGACTTCATGGTTTGGTATTTATGGGACGGATACAACACCTACGACAGAAGAGTATTCTTATTCACTCAGTGCAGGAACCTATTATTTGAAAGTGTATACTGGCAATACAGGTCGATACAAGATGTATGGTGCGTTCACTAGCTATAATACGACAGATGCGGGGGCAAATTCCTATGATTCTCCGTTAAACTTAGGAGAGGGAGTACCAGTTACAGGTGCGATTACGGATACGGACAAGGAAGACTGGTATCGAATTAATGTACCGGCGACCGGAAGTTATACGGTAAAAATAACGGCATATACGCATGTTGATTACAATTTGTATAACTGGGATTTGTCAAAAGAAATAACAGATTCTTCTACCGGATATGGAGAAGAATTAACACCGGACACAAAGACATGGGATTATATATTAAGTGCCGGAACTTATTACATAAAAATAAGCTATGGTACCGGCAAATACATTCTCTCTTGGTCAGCACTTACCCCGGAAAATTGTACACACAGTTACGAATCATCGTCGGTGTATGCCACCTATCTGAGCCGGGGCTACACATTACATACCTGTACCAAATGCGGACATCAGTACAAAGATAATTATAGGAGTAAATTGGTACTGGGGCAAGCAAGCATCAATTATCTGGTTGCAGGTAAACGTAAAATTACCGTCAACCACTGGGGAGTGTCCTATGCAGATGGATTTGAAATTCGATATTCCAGAAATAAAAAGTTCAAGACGGGGACCAAAATCATAAAAGTCAAAGGAGGAAGTTTCGGAAAGAGGACATTAAAAAAACTCAGCAGACGCAAACGCTATTACGTTCAGATGCGTGCTTATAAAAAAGTAGGCAGTAAAACCGTATACGGAAAATGGTCTGCCAAAAAGAGTGTAAAGGTAAAATAAAGTCAAAATCTACAAAATCCGGATCATAAAAAGTTTCTGTTACAATGGATGCAACAAAAAGCATTCGCTGTAGCGGAAACTTTTTTAATGGTCAAATAAGTTCTGACGAACTTATTAGCGAGTTGCTTTGAAACATCAATATGTGTAAAAAACATGCACAAAAATTATGGTGAAGGGAAAGGTGATCAATATGAAAAGTAGAGGTATTCGATATTTCTATATGGGCTGTTTTTTTCTGGGAAAATCAAAATAATATGGAACATAGTTAGAATTTATGGTAAAATAAGTTCTGACGAACTTATTAGCGAGTTGCTACGCAACATCGGTATGTGCAAAAAGCATGCACAAAAAATATGGTAAAATAAAAATAGATAATAAGAAATGTAACAGTATTTGGCACAGGACTGGGGGCGAAATTTTGAGCGAGGATGAATTGGAACAATCTAAAAATATTATGTCGAAAGATATTATTTTGGATGACTGGGCATTACCATCAGCTATTGGTGTTTGCAGGAAAAGTCAGAGAGAATATAATATAGACAAGGAGGAATTGGATCGGGATATTCAACAGAATCGTGAAATTGTAAAACGTATACGGAATAATAAAAGGTATGCAAAAATTTTGCAGGAAGTATGAAGAGGAATCACTCCGGTTAAAACCTACAAAATCTAAGTCAAATCTTACAAAATCCGAATCATAAAAAAGTTTCTGTTACAATGAATGCAACATAAAACATTCGCTGTAGCGGAAACTTTTTTAACGGTGAAAGGAAAGGTGATCAATAT
>JAMPFC010000001.1:0-18653 GCA_023664685.1 Roseburia sp.
CCGAGGAACGTGTTGTAAAAATACTCTCCAATATGATGGTTGATCTACATGCATTTTTACCGAATGCAGATAAAAAAGAATTAGGCGTAACCGAAGAAGTATATTATCCGCTTCTCAAAGAGATTTTGGAGGAGTATGCTTCGGATGAAGAAAGATATGAAGCAATCAAAAAGAACATAACAGGTTTGATTCCAAAACATATCACCAAAGAGGACATATTTGCTTCGATCAATTATAATATGCATCTGGAGTACGGTGTGGGAAATGATGATGATATTGACCATCTGGGCAATCGTCGTATCCGTGCAGTGGGAGAACTTCTGCAGAACCAGTACCGCATCGGACTGTCCCGTATGGAGCGTGTGGTACGTGAGAGGATGACCACACAGGATGTAGCGACGATCTCAGCGCAGTCATTGATCAATATTAAGCCGGTTACGGCGGCTGTAAAAGAGTTTTTCGGAAGCTCGCAGCTGTCCCAGTTTATGGATCAGAACAACCCGCTGTCCGAGCTGACACACAAGAGACGTCTGTCCGCACTTGGCCCGGGTGGTCTTTCGAGAGACCGCGCCGGATTTGAAGTCCGCGACGTCCACTATTCTCATTATGGAAGAATGTGTCCGATCGAGACGCCAGAGGGACCGAACATCGGACTGATCAACTCGCTTGCCTCTTATGCGAGGATCAATGAATATGGATTTGTCGAGGCTCCGTACCGTAAGGTAGACAAAAGCGATCCGGAAAATCCGCGCGTTACCGATGAGGTTGTGTACATGACTGCTGACGAAGAAGACCGGTATCATGTGGCACAGGCGAATGAGGCGTTGGATGAGGACGGATATTTTGTCCGCAAAAATATTTCCGGGCGTTACCGTGAGGAGACGTCGGAATTTCAGAAAAATAAAATTGATTATATGGATGTGTCGCCGAAGATGGTATTTTCTGTGGCGACAGCCATGATCCCGTTCCTTGAGAATGACGATGCAAACCGTGCGCTCATGGGATCGAACATGCAGCGTCAGGCAGTTCCGCTTCTTGTGACAGAGGCTCCGGTAGTCGGAACAGGTATGGAAATGAAAGCCGCTGTCGATTCTGGGAACTGTGTGGTTGCGAGGGCAGCCGGTAAAGTAGACCGTGCAGAATCAAACCGCATTGTGATAAAGAAGAAAGATGGCAATTACGATGAATATAAGCTTGCGAAGTTTGTGCGGAGCAATCAGGGAACCTGTATGAACCAGAGGCCGATCGTCAAAAAAGGAGATGTGGTCGAGGAGGGACAGGTTATCGCAGATGGCCCGTCTACTTCCGGCGGTGAGATCGCCCTCGGAAAGAACCCGCTGATCGGGTTTATGACATGGGAGGGCTACAACTACGAGGATGCTGTACTTTTAAGCGAGCGTCTCGTGCAGGAGGATGTTTACACCTCCGTTCATATCACAGAGTATGAGACGGAGGCGAGAGATACCAAGCTCGGCCCGGAGGAGATCACAAGGGATGTGCCGGGTGTCGGTGATGATGCGCTGAAAGATTTGAATGAACAGGGTATTATCCGTATCGGAGCGGAAGTCCGTGCCGGAGATATCCTTGTCGGAAAAGTCACACCGAAAGGTGAGACAGAGCTTACCGCGGAGGAAAGACTTCTCCGTGCGATCTTCGGGGAAAAGGCGAGGGAGGTAAGAGATACATCCCTGCGCGTGCCTCATGGAGAATTTGGTATCGTTGTGGACGCCAAAGTATTTACAAGAGAAAACGGGGACGAACTGTCACCGGGAGTCAATAAAACGGTGCGAATCTATATCGCACAGAAGAGAAAGATACAGGTTGGAGACAAGATGGCGGGACGCCACGGAAACAAAGGTGTCGTTTCGAGGGTGCTTCCGGTAGAGGATATGCCATTCCTTCCGAATGGACGTCCGCTTGATATCGTGCTGAATCCGCTGGGTGTGCCTTCCCGTATGAACATCGGACAGGTACTTGAGATCCATCTGAGTCTGGCGGCAAAAGCGCTTGGCTTCAATGTGGCAACACCTGTATTTGACGGTGCCAATGAGATCGATATCATGGATACGCTGAAACTCGCAGACGATTATGTAAATACACCGCTTGATGAGTTTGAAAAGAAGTATAAAAAGATACTGGATCCGGAAATAATGAAATTCCTGCTTGAAAACGAGGAGTACCGCAAGGAATGGGAAGGCGTGCCGATCCGTGAGGATGGAAAAGTCCAGCTTCGCGACGGACGCAGCGGTGAATATTTTGATGGTGAAGTCACGATCGGATTCATGCATTATCTGAAACTCCACCATCTGGTAGACGATAAGATACATGCCCGTTCCACGGGACCATACTCGCTTGTTACACAGCAGCCGCTTGGCGGTAAGGCACAGTTCGGAGGACAGCGTTTTGGAGAGATGGAGGTTTGGGCGCTGGAGGCATATGGTGCTGCCTATACTCTTCAGGAAATCCTTACTGTGAAATCCGATGATGTGGTTGGACGTGTTAAGACTTACGAAGCGATCATAAAAGGAGATAATATCTCTGAACCGGGAATCCCTGAGTCCTTTAAGGTGCTTTTGAAAGAGCTGCAGTCACTGGCACTGGATGTAACTGTTCTGGATGAGAACGGAGACGAGATCCAGATGACGGAAACTGTGGAAGAAGGTACCGTAGAAGATGTATCCGGTCTTATGGAGGGAGAAAAATTTGAACTCGAAGAAGAATCCTTTGAGGATGCCGGGTTCAGGGAAGCAGAATTAGAAGACCTGAATGATGACAGCAGTATAGGAATCGCAGAAGAGTTTTAAGAATTGGAGGAAGGAATATGCCACAGGTAAGTGATGTTATACAGGAAACGTTAACATACGATAAAATAAAGATTAAGCTTGCTTCTCCAAGTAAGATTCGCGAGTGGTCAAGAGGAGAGGTAAAGAAACCGGAAACCATTAACTACAGAACTCTGAAACCGGAAAAAGACGGCCTGTTCTGCGAGAAGATCTTTGGCCCGAGCAAGGACTGGGAATGTCATTGTGGTAAGTATAAAAAGGTTCGCTATAAAGGTGTTGTCTGTGACCGATGCGGCGTCGAGGTTACGAAATCCAGCGTCCGCAGGGAGCGCATGGGCCATATCGAGTTAGCTGCGCCGGTATCCCATATCTGGTATTTTAAGGGGATTCCGAGCCGGATGGGTCTGATCCTTGATATTTCTCCGAAAGTGCTTGAGAAAGTTTTGTATTTTGCCGCTTATATCGTGCTTGAGTCCGATGTGAAGGAGATTCAGGTGAAGCAGGTGCTTTCCGAGCCGGAATACCAAAAGGCGAGAGAAGATTTTGGCGATACATTCCGTGTGGGAATGGGTGCTGAGTCGATCCAAGAGCTTTTGCAGAGAATCGATCTGGAGATTGAGTCAAAGGAATTAAAGGCTGAGTTAAAGGCATCAACCGGGCAGAAACGCGCCCGTATCATAAAGAGACTGGAAGTTGTGGAGGCATTCAGGGAATCCGGAAACAAACCGGATTGGATGATCCTGACCGTAATTCCTGTGATTCCGCCGGATCTGCGTCCGATGGTTCAGTTGGATGGCGGACGTTTTGCGACGTCAGATATGAACGACCTCTATCGTCGTATCATTAACCGGAACAACCGTCTGAAAAGGCTTCTCGAGTTAGGTGCGCCGGATATCATCGTGCGCAACGAGAAACGTATGCTTCAGGAGGCAGTGGATGCCCTGATCGACAACGGACGCCGTGGACGTCCGGTAACGGGGCCGGGAAACCGTGCGCTCAAATCCCTTTCGGATATGCTCAAAGGAAAACAGGGACGTTTCCGTCAGAACCTTCTCGGTAAACGTGTGGATTACTCGGGACGTTCGGTAATCGTCGTAGGGCCAGAGTTGAAAATTTACCAGTGCGGTCTTCCGAAAGAAATGGCGATTGAGCTGTTTAAACCATTTGTCATGAAAGAACTGGTGGCAAACGGAACAGCACATAATATAAAAAATGCAAAGAAAATGGTGGAGAAGTTAGAGCCGGCAGTATGGGATATTCTTGAGCAGGTGATCAAGGAGCATCCGGTTATGTTGAACCGCGCCCCTACACTGCATCGTCTCGGCATTCAGGCATTTGAGCCGACGCTTGTCGAGGGTAAGGCGATTAAGCTTCATCCGCTCGTATGTACAGCGTTCAATGCGGACTTTGACGGAGACCAGATGGCGGTGCATCTTCCGCTTTCTGTCGAGGCACAGGCAGAGTGCCGGTTCCTCCTGCTCTCGCCAAACAACCTTTTGAAGCCTTCCGATGGCGGGCCGGTGGCAGTACCTTCTCAGGATATGGTGCTTGGTATTTACTATCTGACACAGGAGCGTCCGGGCGCAAAAGGGGAAGGAAAGTCCTTCAAAAATATGAACGAGGCGATCATTGCCTATGAAAATAATGAGATCACCCTTCACGCAAAGATCCGTGTGAAACGTGAGGGACTGAATAAAAAAGGCGAGATGGAATCACGTATCATCGAGTCCACTCTGGGACGGTTTATTTTCAACGAGATCATCACACAGGATCTTGGTTTTGTAGACCGTGAAGACGAGGAAAATTTCCTTAAATTAGAGGTAGATTTCCACGTTGGAAAGAAACAGCTTAAGCAGATTCTGGAGAAATGCATCAATAACCACGGTGCGACGATGACTGCGGAGACGTTGGATGCGATCAAGTCGCTTGGTTACAAATTCTCTACGAAAGCGGCGATGACCGTTTCGATATCGGATATGGAAGTGCCAGAGGCGAAGAAGACGATTCTTTCAGATGCCGAGGCGACGGTAGAGGATATTTCCAAGAACTTCCGCCGCGGCCTTCTCACCGAAGAAGAGCGTTACAAAGCGGTGATCGAGACGTGGAAAAATGCCGATGACGACATTACGGACGCATTGTTAAACGGTCTTGACAAATACAATAATATATTTATGATGGCGGATTCCGGCGCCCGTGGTTCGGATAAGCAGATCAAGCAGCTTGCCGGTATGCGTGGACTGATGGCGGATACATCCGGACGGACGATTGAACTTCCGATCAAGTCAAATTTCCGTGAAGGACTTGACGTACTGGAGTACTTTATCTCTGCGCATGGTGCGCGTAAAGGTCTTTCCGATACTGCGCTTCGTACAGCCGACTCCGGTTATCTGACGAGACGTCTTGTCGATGTATCACAGGATCTCATCATCCGTGAGACAGACTGCTGTGAAGGGAAAGATGAGATTCCGGGTATGGAGATCAGTGCTTTTACGGACGGAAGAGAGGTTATTGAGACTCTCGAGGAGAGAATTACCGGGCGTTATGCCTGTGAAAATATGTACGATGATGAGGGAGAACTCATCGTCAAGGCAAACCACATGATCACGCCAAAACGTGCGGCAAGGATCGTGAATACGAAAGCGATCATCGACGCCGGCGATAAGGCAAAGGTGAAGATTCGTACGATCCTGACATGTAAATCCCATGTCGGCATCTGTGCAAAATGCTATGGCTCCAACATGGCGACCGGTGAGCCGGTACAGGTAGGAGAGGCAGTAGGAATCATCGCGGCGCAGTCGATCGGTGAGCCGGGTACACAGCTTACGATGCGTACGTTCCATACCGGAGGTGTGGCGGGAGACGATATCACACAGGGTCTTCCTCGTGTCGAGGAGCTTTTTGAGGCAAGAAAGCCGAAGGGACTTGCGATCATTTCTGAGTTTGGCGGAAAAGTCGCACTCAGGGACACGAAGAAAAAACGTGAGGTCGTTGTTTCGGATGACAAGACCGGCCAGACAAAAGCGTACCTGATTCCGTATGGTTCCCGGATCAAGGTAAGAGATGGACAGGAGCTTGAGGCAGGCGATGAGCTTACCGAGGGTAGTGTCAATCCGCATGACATCTTGAAGATCAAGGGTGTGCGTGCGGTTCAGGATTATATGCTCCGTGAGGTTCAGAGAGTGTACCGTCTTCAGGGTGTTGAGATCAACGATAAGCATATCGAGGTGATCGTGCGCCAGATGTTGAAGAAGGTGCGTATCGAAAATAATGGAGACTCGGAATTTCTTCCGGGGACACTTGTGGATACGCTTGAGTTTGATGATAAAGTAGCGGAACTTGAGAAAGAGGGAATGGAGGTGCCGGAGGGCAAGCAGATCATTCTTGGTATCACGAAAGCGTCCCTTGCTACAAATTCTTTCCTTTCTGCGGCATCGTTCCAAGAGACGACAAAAGTTCTCACGGATGCGGCGATCAAAGGAAAAGTCGATCCGCTGATCGGTTTGAAGGAAAATGTTATTATCGGTAAACTGATTCCAGCCGGAACCGGAATGAAACGGTATCGTAATATCGGACTCCACAGTGACCTTGTGGACAGTCTTGAGCCACCGGAACCTGTATTTGAAGAGGAGCAGGAAGACGCACAGACTGGCGAAGCAACGACTGCGGAGCAGCCGGCTGAGGAAGAGGCAGCGATCGCAGATCCGGATGCAGTTCTTATGACAGAGGACGCAGAGGAAACAGAAGAAGTTGCTCTTGCAACGGAGGAGGAAGATCTGATTCCGTTAGATGAGTAATTGGATAAATAGCAATGAAATACCGGGACGCCTATGGGTGTTCCGGTATTTTTGGAAGTTGCTTTTTTTCGTCTGATGTGGTATCCTATACCTTGAGCGGTATTCAAAAGAAACTGCATCAGATGATTTTGTGTTATCACTGAATGTTTGGTTAGATGGGAAAGTGATGACATGGATATAGGTATTATAGGCGCAGGAAAAGCCGGATGCTCGATCGGAAAATATATGAGAGAGTGCGGACTGCCTGTAGCGGGTTATTTTAGCAGGAGTGCAGAAAGCTCGGAAGAGACCGGGACTTTCACAGACACAAAAGCGTTTCAAAATTTAAAAGATATCATAAAGCTTTTACAACATAAGATCATATGTCATTTCAGTGACTCATTATCATCTGCTGTATTTTCAGGAATTGTTCATCCGATGTATGCGTTCAGCGACAAATTCACATACCGACAATTAAACACCGTTATTTTCACGATGGAAGGAAATGAAGTCATTGTTAGCGGTGACAGAATAGGAGATCAGGAACGATGAAAAACACAGTTACGACATTCAAAGAGGCAAAGCAGAACGGTAAGAAGCTTACCATGCTTACAGCGTATGATTATTCGACAGCCAAATTGATCGATGAGGCGGGGACAAACAGTATTCTTGTGGGAGATTCGCTAGGGAATGTGATTCTTGGTTATGACGACACGGTGTCTGTCACGATGGAGGATATGATCCACCACGGGGCAGCGGTGGCAAGAGGTGCAAAGAATGCGCTGGTTATCATTGATATGCCATTTATGTCCTATCAGGCGTCGGTTTACGATGCTCTTATCAATGCCGGACGACTGATGAAAGAGGGGCGTGCGGGTGCTGTGAAACTGGAGGGCGGTGTAGAGATCGCGCCGCAGATCAAAGCGATCGTGGAGGCAGGGATTCCGGTCTGCGGACATATTGGCCTGACGCCGCAGTCGATCAATGCATTTGGCGGATTTAAAGTACAGGGAAAAAGTGAAAAGGCGGCGAGAAAGCTGCTGGACGATGCGATGGCAGTTGAGGCGGCAGGAGCTTTTGCGGTTGTCGTGGAAGGCATTCCCAGAAAACTAGCAGATCTTATTACAGAGGAACTGACGATTCCGACGATTGGGATCGGCGCCGGAAATGGCTGTGACGGTCAGGTGTTAGTCTATCAGGATATGTTGGGGATGTTTTCAGATTTTACGCCAAAATTTGTGAAGAAATATGCAAATCTCGGAGAGGTGATGAAGGACGCTTTTGCGGATTATATAAAAGAAGTACAAAGCGGGGCATTTCCGGCGAAAGAGCATGAATATTCGATGGATGACAGCGTGATTGAAAAATTGTATTAGAAACGGATAGATTGGAGAAAGAATATGAAGATCGCAGAGAAAGTAGAAGAAGTTAGAGAGCAGGTAAAAGCGTGGCGAAAAGAGGGGTTATCCGTCGGTCTCGTTCCGACGATGGGGTATCTGCATGAGGGGCATAAAAGCCTGATCGACAAAGCAGTTGAGCAAAATGACCGTGTTGTAGTCAGCGTGTTTGTGAATCCAATCCAGTTTGGCCCGGGGGAGGATCTTGCGAGTTATCCGAGGGACTTAGCGAGGGATGCAAAGCTGTGTGAGGATGCGGGGGCGGAGTTGGTATTTCACCCGTCGGATGAGGAGATGTATTTTGACGATTTTTGTACGTATGTGGATATGAACGATCTGACCGAGGGACTCTGTGGAAAGACAAGACCGACGCATTTTCGAGGAGTTTGTACGGTGGTTTCCAAGCTGTTTCATATCGTTTGTCCTGACCGGGCATATTTTGGGCAGAAGGATGCGCAGCAGCTGGCAGTCATACGCCGGATGGTCAGGGATCTGAATTTTGATCTGGAGATCGTGGGCTGTCCGATCGTCCGGGAGGCGAACGGTCTGGCAAAGAGTTCAAGAAATACGTATTTGGATGAAAAAGAGAGAGTTGCGGCAGTTGTGCTTCATAAAGGCTTAAGTGCCGGGGAGAAGCTTTTGAGATCGGGAGAAAAAGAGGCGGCAAAGATCGTGCAGGCGGTGCGGGAAGTCATCGAGAGTGAACCGCTTGCCAAAATTGATTATGTGGAACTTGTGGACTGGGATACATTAAAGCACGTGGACACAGTGCAAGAACAGGTATTGGTAGCAGTTGCTGTATACATCGGGAAGACGAGACTGATTGACAATTTTATTGGATAGAAATGGGAAGAGGCGACAATGGGCGATATACGATTTGATCTGGTGCCGGAGGATCTGAACCCCATGCTGCTGTATGCGGGGAAGATTGAGCGGACAGCAAGTGAAGACAATTATCATACGCATGATTTTCCGGAGATTGGGATTATTCTTGAGGGAAGTGGAACTTATCATTATAATGACGAGTTTGTGCCAGTGACAGCGGGGGATGTGCTGATCTTCAATCCGGGAGTGGGTCATGAGAGCGTGATTTATGCGCCAGAGGAGTGCCGGGTAGAATTTTTTGTGGGATTTACGAATGTACAGTTTACCGGAATGCGGAAAAACCATATTGACTTACGGGATGGCGGGACGATCCTACATACGCAGGGAAAGACAAAACGGGCGATCGCCCGGCTCTGCGAGGAGATGGAAAAAGAGAATCTTGCCCGGAATCCCGGTTGGTATTTTATGCTTAAATCGTCGCTGATACAATTATTGCTGACAATCGTCAGGGAACAGCTCGAACCGGCAGAGCCAGTTCGGGGACGGGAGTTTGAATCCACCGGGAAGAAGTATGTGGCAGAGCAGATCGCAGAGTATCTGGAGGAGCATTTTGCAGAAAAGATTTCACTGGATCAGATTGCGCAAAATATGTATCTGAGTCCGTTTTATGTATCCAAGATCTTTAAGTCCGAAATGGGAGAATCCCCGATTCATTACCTGATTCGGGTGAGAATGGAAAAGGCGAAGGAATTATTGGAAAATGATCCGGCTTTGTCTGTGTCGGAGGTGGCAAATTCAGTCGGATATGAAGACGTATATCACTTTAGTAAATTATTTAAAAAGGCCTATGGTGTTTCTCCGTCAAAGGCAAGGTTTTAGAGGAAAGGAAGATGACAGCTTTTGAGAAAAATTGCAATCGTAGAAGATGACCGGGAAATCAGCAGGCAGTTAGAGGAATTTCTGGAAAATAATGGATATGACTGTATGACGGTGACAGATTATGATGATGCGGCAGAACAGATTGCACAGGGCGGCGCGGATATGGTGCTTTTAGACCTCACGCTGCCGGGGGCAGATGGGGCCGGTATTTTGCGTACACTCCGGAAAAGCTCGGATATTCCGGTTATCATTGTCACGAGTAAAAATACAGAGATGGACGAGGTGATCTGCATGAGTTATGGTGCAGATGATTTTATTGCAAAACCGTATAATCCGGCGATTCTCCTTTTGCATATTGAAGCTGTGTTTAAGAGATTGTCACCTTCTGGGAACGAGAGTACCATCGTGTATGGGAAACTGAAGCTAGATACCGGACGCGGCAGTCTGGCAATGGGAGAAAAGGAAGTGGAACTGACTAAAAATGAGATCAGGATATTGGCTTATCTTATAAAAAATCAGGGGCAGACTGTCACCAGAGAGGACTTGATCCGTTATCTCTGGGATGCCGAAGAATTTGTGGATGATAATACACTGACTGTAAATATAAATCGTGTCCGCAGCAAGTTAAAGGAGATCGGTGCGGGGGACATGATCCGGACAAAGAGAGGAATTGGGTATCTATTAGGATGAGATTGGGTGATTATATCCGTAAAAAATTCGGATGGATAATATGTATTTTGTTTCAATTATTTCTTGTAATCACGCTTGGTATCGCATTTCAGGTGACGCGGGCGTATGTTATTTCTGTTGTATTTCTTGAGATTTTTGTCGTTATTTTTATCATGGGGATCGATTTTCGCAAAAAGAGTGTTTTTTACAATGATATGTTAGATAAACTGGAGGGACTTGATAAGAAATATCTGATCATGGAAATGATACAAAAGCCCGGATTTTTGGAGGGGGACATTTTTTGTGATGCGGTATACGAAAGCGGCAAGGCGATGAATGAACAGGTTGTCGGGATGGAGAACTCGGTCTGTGAATTTAAGGAGTATATCGAAACATGGATCCATGAGATCAAACTGCCGATTTCTGCCTTGTCCCTTATGGATTATAATGAGCGCAAGGAGGGGCAGGCTTACCGGGAACAGGTAAGGCGGATTTCAAATTATGTCGAGCAGATTTTGTATTATACGCGTGCGGATGCACCGCAGAATGATTTTCTGATGAAAAAATGCCGTGTAGAGCAGTTGGTCAATTCGGTTCTTCAGGCAAATAGGGATCTGTTGATCGGGGAGAAGTTTACGATCGAGAAGGAAAATACGGATGTTTGTATCAGGTCGGATGCCAAATGGGTTCAGTTTATGTTGGGGCAGATCGTCAGCAACAGCGTAAAATATAAGGGGGATAAGCCGGGATATCTGAAATTTTCCGCCAGTGAGGATAAGGATTGTGTGATGTTTTCGGTAGAGGATCATGGAATCGGGGTAAAGGCCGGCGAGTTGGAGAGGGTGTTCGAGAAGACATTTACCGGTGAAAACGGACGGAAAACAGCGTCATCAACAGGGATGGGGCTTTATATATGCCGGAAGATGTGCCGCAAACTCGGGCATGAGATTTGGATGGAGTCTGAGGAGGGGCGATTTACCAGAGTGGTACTCCGATTTGGGAAGGATAATTATGTTATAGAGTGATTCTACGATTCATAGGTTTACTCTATGGAAGTTTTGGGTTATGGTGAGTTCAGGGCAAAACATATATTTTCAGAAGGAGGTGTCTATGGACTCGAAAAAAATAGGAGTGTTTATAGCAAATAAAAGGAAGCAAAAACAGATGACACAAAAACAACTTGGAGAGGCTCTCGGATGCAGTGACAAGCTTATTTCCAAATGGGAGTGTGGAAATGGACTGCCGGATGTCTCTATGATGCTGCCCTTGTGTGAACTGTTGGAGATCAATGTAAATGAGCTGCTGTCAGGAGAGCATTTGACTCAGGACAGTTATTGCGGAAAGGCGGAAGAAAATATGATGAATTTGATGAAAACAAACGAGAATCAGAGGAAGAGAACGATAAAAAGCATGGTTTCAGGCATTGTGCTGATCGTAGGGTTTATGTTAGTTCTAATTCTTTTTTCCCAGTTTAATGTCTCACCGGTTCCCCTTGTGGCTTATCTGGATGGAATCAGTGTATTGGAAGTACTGGTGATCCTGATTCTTTCTTTATGGTATGCGGGGCATCTGAAAGATTTTAAGAACGCTTTTGTATTTGCTTTTTCCGGAACAGACAAGCCGGGGGCTTTGCAAAATGCGATTGCAGCGGTTGCTTTGGCGGAGAAGTCATTGATCGTGGGAGGCGCTTTCAGCAGTATTTTTAATATCATATATATATTGGCTTATATGGCGGGCGAGTCGGTCACTTTTTATGCCAATATAGCGGTTTCCCTGCTGACGCTGTTTTATGGTGTCTTTGCTGCAATGCTACTAATGCCGATCAAGAGCAGACTGGAGAGGAAACTGCTGAATATATGATTGTCGTATAGTCTGCGGCATCTCTGGGTGGGGAGGCGGGTGGAGAAATATGGCCAGTTAGCATGATGTGTTATCGTGCTGACTGGCTGTTTTGGTTAAGGGGAAAATAATAGTGGAACAGGACTAATAGATATGGTAAAATACAAAATTGAAGGGAGGGGATTGAAAAATGAAAAGCAAGAAATGGCTAGTGTTTCGGGTTGGAATTGTATTCCTTCTGTTGTGGGGAGGAATCGGTGCATTAGCACTCTTTTATATGTCAATCGACAGACAGCATATTTCTGTTAGTTATAATAGCTATGAAAATGCGGAAGACAATGGGGAATATGAGGGAAGAATAGAAAATAGATCTGTTACAATAAAGAAGGAAGGGAAGTATATTTCCGGTATTTCTTTTGACGAATTGGGAGTTTTTCCGAATGAAATTATTTTGGGAAAGGATAATTATTATCTGGTGCATTATGCGGATGATAAAGGCGAAGAGACTACGCTCATACAACTGGATTATAAGTTGAGCGATATAAAAGGGAAGTTTATGGATGAAAATATTGTTCGGGTTTTTGGGGATGGGGATATTATATTTTTATTATGTGGAAACTCCGATGAGAATTTGTCACAATTAAGTAATGGCGATTATGCAAATTATTATATGCGGGAAGACAAATTTGACGAGGGATTGCAGAAAATGGGGGAAGCGGACAGGGAATGGCTGGAAGAGGAAATGGGATTTTGGTATAGTCAGGGTGAGGTGTTTAACCGTGTTGGAGAAATCGGATTGGGGACAAGTGAATTGTTCTATTATGACACATCAAAGAATTTGCGAGAAACGGAAAACCAGAATAAAAAGACGGAGATTTTAACGCTTCTTGATAATAATATAAACGGAGATGCGGATGATGTGTATTATGTTCGTGGATATGTGCGAGAAGAAAAACTTTATGGAGTGTGCAATGTGCTTGAAGAAAAGTTTGAAGATGAGGACATACGAATTGCTGATGCGGAGGATTCTTATTTTTTTACATATGACTGCACGGAGGGTTTACATATTGAAAAAATGCAGACGGAGTCAGTGGGACTTGCTTTTTTGAAAGGTAAGATTCTGTATATAAAGGATCAGAATGTATGTTTAAAGGATATAGCAGATGAAAAAGTAGAGGTACTTTATAATATAAAGGATCAGAATGACCTGACAATAGAAATAACGAAAAAGTCTCTGATGCTCCGGGAATCTAATTCATGGAGAAATGAAAGAGAGACATATTTGACGGATATTCATTTGCCCAAGAATACATATTCAAGCACGCCCCAAGACGCGGAAGAAGAGGAGAAAATCGTATACATTACTGATGAAACAGGGGAGGAAAGAGAGCTAAAATTACCGGATATCAATACAAAAGATGCAGGAGTATATTTCCCATACATGGAATGGATAACGGATTTCTCTCAGGTTTCGGATGGGCATTATTATTATCTGAGATGTGAGAGTGACAGCAATATATTTACCATTTATCGAGATGAGGGTGAAGAGGTGGGGGAGTTTTGCGTGCCGATCGACGAAATCGGAGAGCCTTATTATCGTGTGCTGGGTTTTGCAAAATATGGTGACAGGTTCTATGCTTTTTTAGATGATTTTGATAACCCACAGGAATTGGCTTATATTGATCTGGAACAATCCGAGCCTGTCGTGATTTGTGATATTACGGATGATCATATGCTGAATGATGGAAACACTGTGTTTTGTAACATTTACGGGGATTCTTTTTATTTCGATAGCAGGACTATATGGCAGAGAGGTGATGGGAGGCCGGGGACTTCTATCCGATACGACTTTGCAGGTGAAAATGTTCGGGAAGAATTGTCTGTGCCATTGAATATGACGAAGGCAAAGCCATATCTTACTTATATAGATGGGAAAATTTATTATGGAGTATCGTCTGATAAAACAGTTACCATATATTCCTATGATATGGCGTTAAAAACGGAAAAGCAGGTGTTGACATATAAACGGAAAAAGAAATACGATTCCAATAATGTATTCATATCCATTGATGAAAATTATATTTATTGTCAGGATTACGCCATTCCAAGGGGTGGAGGGAAAATGCTTCCGCTATTAA
Source organism: Roseburia sp. (assembly GCA_023664685.1). Classification (GTDB taxonomy): domain Bacteria; phylum Bacillota; class Clostridia; order Lachnospirales; family Lachnospiraceae; genus Eubacterium_F. Next base: position 14,304 of record JAMPFC010000001.1, read on the forward strand.
AAAATGCGAAAAAGAACAAATATGGCGTAGCGGATTACTGCTTTAATGAGAAATACATATTTTATATCGACGAAAAAGCGAAAGCACATCGTATTAACAAAAAAACGAAGAAAGATATCATTATCAGTGAGCGGAGAGTGGTGGGGCTTGACTGCACAGAGGACAAAATCTATATTCGGGTTAGAGATAAAAAGTGGTATAACCTTAAGGAACCGTATGACCCGGATGATTCGTGGGATATTTACAATGTCTATGCAGATAACTTGTATTGCATGGATTTAAATGGAAAAAAGGAGAAGAGAATCTCGTAGGATAATGGCGTTCGCATGCAAGTGAAGAGGGAGGAAGGCTGAAAATGAAGCGTACTTTAATGATTTTATGCATAATAATAGCTGTTTTATTCGTAATTATAATAATTTTATCTCAAAAGCAGGAACAAAAAATCAATTTGGAAAGTGACGAATCTTTTTCAGAAATAGAGACCGATCTGGTAGAAGAAAATGTTGAAACATGGCAAGATAAATATGCTGATGTTTTGGAGGAGAAACAAAGTGATTCTACAGAGCCACAGTCTTTTTTTGTCAAGGATATAAATAATAATGGTGTCCCTGAATTGATAATCTGTGCGCACGGAACATGTTTACAGATTTATAGTTTTGACACCGGAGAATTGATCGATATAGGAGAACATGAATTTTATACGGGTACGATAAGATATTTAATATCCGAGGACGAGCAGTATCCGGGTATTTTCTGCTATTTTGTTGGTGGCGGGTTCGAACATTATTGTTATTTAGAATATAATGATAATTTGGAAATTAAAGAATTATGGAACAAGGATTTTACTGGTGTTTCAAAGAGCCTTGGGAAAAAGCGGAAAAAAATAGAAAATATTTCAGAGGATAAATTGTTGATCAAGGAATCCAAGAAGGTGGTAAAAAAGAATAATGATATATCTTTTTTGAAAATTTCAGAGAATAATATAAAAGAGTTAAGGTGCAAGCAAGTACCTGTCTCTGATAATTTTGATGAACGATGTGTTTCTGAAGTAAAAAAACTGGCGGAAGGGCAAACGGTTGCCAAAGCATTTTTTGAAGATTTTGCAATGGATGGTAATCGAGAGGGATTTGTTCTCACAGAAAAAAAGATTACAGAAATGGAATCAAAGTTTAGTTTGTGGTTTGTGTCAAATGATGAAGTAAAAATATTAAAAAAAGATGTTGTGGCAGTCAATAATTCTACGCTGGAACTAATTAAAAACCACGACTCTGTTCATGTTTTATTTCGTGAAGTACAATTCACTCTTAATAATAAATTTGCTGCTACTATTTATGGAGTATACAATGGAAAAGCAAAAATTCTTTTTTCTAAAAATAATATAAGAGTAGATATAGATGATAACAAGATATATGGGACGGAAAAGCAGTATTGTTTTTATGATTTTTCTACAAAAATCGATATGGTGGGTACTACTGTTGCTTATGAATTTTATTGGGATGAGCAAGAAGGTAAGTATATGGAGTATGGTGCAGAGGAGATATCTAAAAGTGAATTTTTGAAATATTCAGGTGGAAAAGAAATATGGAAAAAGCTTAAAAAAAGAGATGGCGGAAAAAAGGTGAAAACGAAATACACTATTTTAAAAAGGACAAATAATACAATAGATATTAATATGGAAACCATATCAAAGGAAGGACGTTACAAATCATATATTACGTTAAAGACAAAAGACAAGAGGATTTTAACAACGAAGATTAAATATTATGATGGAAATAAAAAACTATGTAAGTACCCGGAAATTGCCAAATCCGAAGAAAGTTCTAAAGTTTATGATGCATTTAAAGAGTGTTCGGATTATACTTGGTTAAGTAAAATTCAATTTTCACCATGTGCAGCTATCGAAAAGAAAATAAAAGAAATTGACAATGAAAATAGTATCATTCAAATTTCAAATTTTAAATTTGAGCAATGCAATTTATGTGGTAAAAGTGAAGATCTTATAATGTCGGTTGATGTAGAAACAAAGAGGGGTGCAGTTACGTTATTCATGGTATTTTTGTCTGGTAAAGACAGTGCAGAATATAGTGCTGCGACTTACAACAATGAACTAATATCATATAAGTTAATAGATATTGATAATGACTCGCAGGAGGAGATGCTAGTGGATTATACTGTTGTCTCCAACGGAACGTGGAGGTATATCGATATACTCCAGTTTTCAAATGATTCCGATGTAATTTATTTGTTTGAAAAAAGCGTAGATTTATTGCAACATGAGTTATCATATTATTTTTCTTCTGATGTGCCAAAAAAGTTTATTCTTAGGGATGTAAAAGTTAATGGAAAGAAAAAGATGGAAACAGAAAAAAAGATATATTGTTATCGTAATAAAAAATATGTTTTGGAATAGCAATGGATGCACAGGGAGGTTGAGATTTGCATGAGAAAAAGTTTTTTGACTAAATTGCTTGTTTGTAGTGTGATAGTTATAACGGTTATTACAATAATATTTTACTTTTGTGGGATGAGGCGGAGTAAGAGTGGACAGGAAATGCAGCAAACAGAGCATTACGAAACGGAAGGAAAGACTCAGCTTCTGGATTGGAAAATAGATGAGGATGAAGAAGGAATCTTTATGGAATATCTTAACACGATAGCTGAATATGAACAGGTTTATACGGATAACTATTATTTTTTACGTTGTAAAGAAGATAATAATTACATCATCTATATGAACAAGGGTCAAAAAGTGGGAACATTTCATTTAGAACAGGGAATAGAATTGCTAGGATTTATTAAAAGCGGAGAATATTTTTTTGCTAGATATCAAAGAGAAGGGGAATATAGAGTGAATTTAGCAAAGATAAATTTGAAGGAAAATAGTCTCGAATCTATATATAGTGTTTTTTATACGACATTTGATGAGCTGCCGACAGACTACTTTTTTAATGATTGCATTTATTCAGTGAAAGAAAATGTAATGAATGACACGACAGAGTATGAGATAACGTGTAGAAACTTGGATGGTGTTATAGTAGATGAGTATAATGTTGCATTGAATAATGAGAAATATAACCCGTATGAGATTGTTAAAATGACGAAAGAGGAGATTCTTTTTGAGGAGATCGACAGGGGAAAAAGAACATTTTATGCATACAATTTGTCAAAAAACAAATGTAAAAGAGTGACACAGTTAATATTTCCTGATGACAAAAAAATAAATAATAACACAGGTCGATATGAATTTGAACAGGATATTCTAGTTGCAATGTTTCCGAAGAAAGATTTATTTTGTTTGTATTGTATTAGCTGCAAGGAGGAGGAAATCGAATTATTGTCAGATAAAATAAGGGATTTTAGCTGTTATGACAGGTATATTTGTTATATTGATAAAGATTATGTAGTGCATAAGTATGATAGACAAACAGAAGAGGATATGATCTTAGACAGTAAGTTAAAGGTGATGTCGCTAAATTGTACGAATGCGGGGATTTGGATGAGGGAATATGATAGACTATGTGCAGAAGACAGTGAAGGTATTTTGAATAGTCATGCAGACTCGTTATATTATATGGATTATGACGGGAATATCGTGAAAAGAATGACGGCGGAATAGAAATTCTTGCTTTATTACTATGACATAAAGGATGTATAGGGAGGTTGAGATTTGCATGAAAAGAAAGTGTGTTATTCTTGTATTTGGCATAATTATTGGTATTCTGATAATTTGTTTTGCACCGTGGATAAGTATTTTTATTGGGACGATGTTATTGGAAGAGCCGGCGAAACCTGAGATTGTGCGTGAGGAGTTTTCTTTCACGCTAGTTTATGAAATTAACGGAGAAAGGAAAGTCATCGAGGATACATTGATATGTGAGTTTGACGGAATTGGTGTAGATGAAGGAAGAGGGAAGTATCTCAAATGGAAAGGCGAATTGGCAAGTGGAAATACGAATATAACATTGTGGGAGGGGCAGGACAAGAAGGGGAGGAAACAGGAGATTTATTATAATTATGCGCCGCCGGGGTATTATATGGGAGATCCTTATTATGAGGATGGAAATAACACAAATGCTTCTGATGTTGTATTGCGAAAGAAATCAAGTGATGGTGTCGATGTGGAATTTAAATTTATTAGCGAAAAGAAACTTTTACAAAAATATAATATTGAGATTATCAGTTGGGATTGTGAGGAACCGATAAAGAATGTGTTTGGGTAGGGGATGGTTTTAGAAAAGCATAAAACCTTACAAAACCGTAAGAATAAATCTTCTCACGAAATCCAGTATTTATAGGCATTGTAAAAGTTGCGAATGGGAAATTTACACGATATTTACACAAAATCAAAAG
>JAMPFC010000001.1:18753-29415 GCA_023664685.1 Roseburia sp.
ATCATAAAGAGAAAAAGAATGGTAAGTTGCCAACGATTACTTGACACAAACATTTGATAATGAATGGTTGAGAAAGAGTGGAATTTGTAGTAAAATAGTAGGAAAGTATTGTGGTGAGTTGAAGAAACCTATTATTAGGGACGATGGCGTGTGTTCCTGCTTATGATGAATATTTTATTACTGGAATTAAGAGCCAAGAGATAAAACCAAGAACGTATAGTATAAACTCTGTATTAAAACTTGCAGATTTTTATGAAAGGAATTTTGAACGCTTGGAAGAAAAAAGAAAACAGTTAAGAGTGAATGATCTTATGTATCCGCAGATGAAGTTGCTTGATATGGGGTTTTGGCAGATTGGAAAGGATAAATTAAAACTTCAGAGAAATAAATAGTACAAAAATAGAATGTCAGAAAGCTGATTGATATTCAAAAAATCTTAAGGAAAGGAAAAGTATTATACGGGAAATACAACCATGTCCAATATTTATAACTGGAATAATCAACTTGATGCAATCAATAGAGTGGCTAACACATGGGGGTCGATTACTGATCAGATGGAAGTTGCGTCTAATATTAAAAACATGTCATCAACACTGGAATTGGTGAGTGATCAAATAAAAACTCTTAATGTTGCTAATTCTTTTTCAAATACATGGTCAGAACATTTTTCTGCATACAATGCAATAAGAGATATAGATTTTTCAAGCCTTCTGTCCGTACAAGATTCCGTTCAGCAGATAATGAAAAAATTAGATTTTTCTGCGTTTACAAATGTATTAGAAAATTTTAAAAAATTAGATTGTTCTGATGCATTTACAAATATATCTTCTGCACTGCAGGCATATGATTCAATAAAATTTTCAAACTCTGTACAAAATGTTTTTAACAGGTTGGAATGGAAAAACTCAATTCAAGTATCGGAAATTGTAGAAGAGGTTACAGAGCAGTATATTGAAGATAACGAGATTGATGAAACTGCTAGTGAAGAAATCAGAGAAGTAGTTGCAGCGAAAGATAAAAGATTATTTACAGACAAGCAAAGAAAAATATGGGAAGTATACGTGTATCCGTTTTTGGTTTCATTGTTATTTTTCATATTAAGTTCAAGGCAACTCCCGCCTGTTACTGTAAATAATGTTACCGAGGTCAGTAATCACTATACGGTTGAAACAGGATTAGATGTTGCCGCTTTGAATAACTATAATTTTCGTATAGTGTGCAAAGAAAATGTTATGCCAAGAAAAAAACCAGATCGTTCCTCAAAAGTTATAGGACATCTCCCAATGGGAAAAATCGTATGTATTGTTGACAAGTATAAAAAGTGGTTTGAAATAATGTGGGAAAATGATGAGGGAGAATATTGTTCAGGATGGATTCAAAATTATAGAGTTACAACATTTAAATAGCAGTGAGGTGATCCCATGCAATTACCCAACGCCGATGATCTGGAAGTACAGTATCTCAGCCGCCTGTTTGATAATACCAGTGAGTGCTATAAATTTTTTTGGTTTCAGGCGATTATTACAAAAGTACTGGCGGGAAAGGATATAATTACATACGAAGAACTGATCAATGAGATGATAGCGGATGCGTGGTATATGGTGACGGAATATCATCTGAATATGGGGCCAAAAGATACGTTGGAAAGACTGGTTCATCATATTAGTGACATTAGCTGCATAAGGCCTTCGGAAAAGAAGGAGAAGGTGCTTGAATATCTGGCGAATTGTGAGGACAAAGAAGTAATACAGAAAAAGCGTACACTTACTTATAATGTGCCATACTGCTTGCAGGCTCCATTTATGGAGACGATGAAGGGCAAGGAATGGAATGTGTCAGAGGGGAATCTGATCGCTAGGATCAATCGGGAAAAGCGGCTCATGTATTATTTTACTGAATTAAATGGTATGCAGACGTCGATTCAGATTCAACCGGATTGGATTTCTTATATTCATAAAAATCAGGAAATCTTAAAAGGATGGCTTCGATATAATATGATCATATATTTACAGAAACGGAATCCAAGCGTGCCGGGCATTTCAGACAAACTTAAGGCCCCAGAGGGGAGAAAGCTGGATAAGGTGCAGAAATACTGGAAGCTGCTTTTGGAGTTTGGACAGGTTCACGAGATTTATGGGGATGAGTTGATCACGGAAAATGATATATCCATTGACCACTTTGTACCGTGGTCTTATGTGGCGCATGATGAATTTTGGAATCTTCATCCAACAAAACGGGAAATAAATAGCAGTAAAAGTAATAATCTTCCGGATTGGGATATTTACTTTTCAAAGTTGTGTCGTTTGGAATACTATTCTTATGAAATGATGAATGCTCATGAGGTGATCATGGATGCTTTTGAAAAATGCGCAAAAGAGCATTTAAACAGTATAGATATCCGAGGGCGTATTTATAAAAGGGGCCTGTCGTTGACGGAGTTTTCAAAGGCGTTGGAAGAAGTTGTGCAGCCGGTGTATCAGTCAGCAAAAAACTGTGGTTTCCGAAATTGGATATATGCAGGGAGCGAATCGGATGAATGAAAAGACGATTGATTATTATAATAAAAATGCAAAAGAATTTGTCGGTCGGACGGTGGGAACGGACATGGGGTTTTGCCAGAAAAAGTTTATCGAATTATTAGAGCCGGGCAGTCTTATTTTGGATGCCGGTTGTGGCAGCGGACGGGATAGTAAATTTTTTCTGGGTCAGGGTTTTCGTGTTCAGGCAATAGATGCCTCAAGCAAAATGTGCCAGATGGCGTCAGAATATACAGGGCTTCCGGTAAAATGTACGAGGTTTGAAGAAATAGCGTATGATTCCGAGTTTGACGGTGTGTGGGCCTGTGCTTCTTTATTGCATGTGAAAAAGCAAGAATTGCCGGATATACTTTGGAAGTTTCATAAAGCTTTGAAGGCAGGCGGAATCATGTATGCATCGTTTAAATATGGAAATAAAGAGGAAGAACGTCTGGAACGTTTTTTCAGTGACTATAAAATGGATGAACTGAAAAATGTATTTTTACAAGATGGTTTATTTGAACTGGTTCAGATTTCCAAAACGAAGGATGCGAGACCAGATTATGAAGGTAAACCGTGGCTTAATATTATTGTAAGAAAAAACTAGCAAAGGAGTCCCCTCATGCAAACCACCCCAAATACCAACTTTCACCCTCAACCTCTTCCACATTTCCCCTCCTTGCGCATAGCGCTCACCACCCTCTTTGGAAACGACATCAAAGTGATACGATCCACTTCGGTCGCCGGAGGTGATATAAACGCCGCATATCAGATGGAGCTGTCGGATGGGACATATGTTTTTATGAAATCAAATAAAAAAGAGAAACGCTCATTTTTCACCGCAGAAGCGGTAGGGATCGATGCCATCGCGCGGATGGGTGCGATCGGTACGCCGAAGCTGCTTTGTACGGGAACGGATGACGACAGGGGCGGATTCTCTTTTTTGCTCATGGAGTGGATTCGAGGTGGGAGCCGGCTCGCGCGTTATCAGGAAATTTTTGCAAATGAGCTTGCCGGGATGCACCGGGCGCCGGTGGAGGAATTTGTCACTGGCGGGCGGTATGGTTTTTGGCAGGATAATTACATTGGGGCGGGAGAACAGGTTAATGCTGCCCGGGATAGCTGGATCGAGTTTTTTCGGGACTGCCGGCTTGAACCGCAGTTTGAACGGGCCGGTCATAATTTGGGGAACGGAGACCGGAAAAAGGCGGCGAGGCTGCTTGATCATCTTGGTGATTTTTTGGTGGAGCCGGAAAAACCGTCGCTGCTGCATGGGGACTTGTGGTCGGGAAATGTTATTACGGGAAATGACGGAAAGGCGTGGCTGATCGACCCGGCTGTTTATGTCGGACATGCCGAGGCAGACCTTGCGATGACAGAACTTTTTGGGGGCTTTTCCGGGGAGTTTTATAGGGCTTACCGGGAGTCCGGGCTTTTGCAGCCGGGTTATGAGCGGAGGCGTGATCTGTACAATCTTTATCATCTTTTGAATCATTTGAATTTGTTTGGCCGGAGCTATCTCGCATCGGTGAGGCGGATCATGGACGAATATATTTCATAGGAGTGGGGCGCTATATAAAAGTCGCTCAGAAATGGAGGATACGATGCAAAAAGAACAGGAAAAAGGTAAAAACAAAATAGTAGTCGAAGCGGGCGATATCACAAAATTAGATTGTGACTGCATCGTGAATGCTGCGAATCGGAGCCTGCTTGGCGGGGGCGGGGTGGATGGTGCGATTCACCGTGCGGCTGGGAGAGGACTGCTCGAGGAGTGCAAAACGCTGAATGGCTGTGAGACCGGAGAGGCGAAGATCACGAAGGGATATAATTTGAAAGCAGATTATGTGATCCATACGGTCGGCCCGATCTATTCCGGAAGTCCGTCGGATGAGGAACTGCTGTCAGCCTGCTATCGGAACTCGCTCGAATTGGCAAAGAAAAATGACATACACAGCATCGCCTTTCCGGCGATATCGACCGGAGTATATGGATATCCACTGGAGGAAGCAGTGCCGATCGCATTTAATACGATTACAAAATGGCTTGAGGGCAATGCGGATTATGGAATCACCGTGATCTTGTCGTGTTTTGATAAAATGACATATGATATGTATCAGAGGATAAAATAAAAGATGACTTTTTATGTAATGTCCTGTATAATAAAGAAACAAAAGAAAATGTGCGGAGTATGATTTTCAACCCGCCAAACAAAGATTGGAGCGGAAAATGCAGATATCAAGCAGATTTACGGTTGCTGTCCATGTTCTTATATGTATCGAGACATTCAAAGACGAGTATAAGGTCACGAGTGATTTTCTTGCGTCGAGCGTGAATGTAAATCCCGTCGTTATAAGGCGTTTGCTGCAGCAGTTAAAAAAGGCAAAGTTGATCAGTGTCCGTCGGGGGAGCGGCGGGGCAGAGATTGAAAAACCGTTAGATGAGATCACATTATTGGATGTGTACAATGCGGTGGAGTGCGTGGAGGAGGGAACGCTTTTTCATTTCCACGAAAACCCCAACGAGGGCTGTCCGGTGGGGAAAAATATCCATACACTTTTGGACACAAGGCTTGGAGCGATCCAGAAAGCGATGGAAAATGAAATGAAATCCGTGTCGATACAGGATATTATGAATGATGCAGAGAGGTTGATAAAAATTTGAGGTATCCCGCAGTTCTGGTTGGAAATCATTTTTTAGTTGAAAAAGGCGGTAAAATCCTATAAAATAACTATAATAATAGTAAGCATTCGTGCAAATTTCAAACGCAACAGGAGGGACAGGATGAAACGAATAATATGTTTGATAGGGATTTTCAGTCTTTTAGCCGGTGTTTTTGCAGATCGCCCAGATGTGGCAGGGGCGAAGACCGTTCCCGTATTAAATAAAAAAGCGGCAACGTTGACCGTTGGCAAGACGGTTCGCCTGAAACTGAGAAACTACACAAAAAAGATCCGTTGGAGCAGTTCCAGAAAAAGTGTGGCGGTCGTTTCTCCGCGCGGCGTGGTGACAGCGAAGAAAGCGGGAAGCGCCCGGATCACTGCCAGAGCAGGCGGTAAAAAATATGTATGCCGGGTTACAGTAAAGGCAAAGACGACGACAAAGAGCAGTTTTGCCAGAAAGGTGCTGAATCTGGTAAATAAAGAGCGGGCGAAAGAGGGATTAAAGCCACTGAAGCTTGATACGGCGCTGTGCCAAGCAGCGAAACTGCGCGCCGAAGAAATCACGGAAAATTTTGACCACACAAGACCGGATGGGAGCAGCTGCTTTACGATCCTGAAAGAAAATAACATTTCTTACCGGGCGGCGGGAGAAAATATCGCTGCCGGACAGCCGACGCCGGAGCAGGTGGTGGAGGGCTGGATGAACTCTCCGGGCCACCGCGAGAATATCATGTCGAAGGAGTTTGGCAAGCTGGGAGTCGGATATGTGAAAGCAGATGATGAGTATGGGCATTACTGGGTGCAGTTATTTTCGGACTGATCTGGAAAAATTTCCTTGACAAAAAAGATCACACACGCTATAATAATTTAGCATGCGTTCGTGTGGTCTTTTTGTATACCCAAAAAACCACTGGAAGCATCAGGTGCAGAAACATGCACCCCAAAATAAATTACAGGAGGTGAAAATTAATGCCAACTTTTAACCAATTAGTAAAGCAGGGTAGAAAATCGGTTGCGAAGAAGTCAAATTCGCCAGCACTTCAGTACACTTACAATTCTTTGAAGAAAAAATCGACAGAGAGTGCTTCCCCACAGAAGCGTGGTGTTTGTACTGTGGTACGTACTGCTACACCGAAGAAGCCTAACTCAGCACTTCGTAAGATTGCCAGAGTTCGTCTTTCCAATGGGATCGAGGTAACAAGTTATATTCCGGGTGAAGGCCACAACCTTCAGGAACATAGCGTTGTTATGATCCGTGGAGGAAGGGTAAAAGATCTTCCGGGTACAAGATATCATATCATCCGCGGAACTCTTGATACGGCTGGTGTTGCTAACAGAAAGCAGGCTCGTTCCAAGTATGGTGCGAAGAGACCGAAAGCAGGCAAGTAATAAGGACTTGCCCCAAAGTAAATTTATTTACTAATATTTTAAAAGTACCGGATTAATTTTTGCATCATTATTTATAGAAGTAACTGTGCCGGGAGGTTTTTAATATCTTTGGCGCAGGCTGTGAACGAAGCAAGATTTAAACTGGTGCGGACACAAGTAAAGTAGTGAGTACCTGTGAATTAATAATATTATTAAGGAGGGAAGTAACGTGCCACGTAAAGGACATATTCCAAAAAGAGATGTACTGGCAGATCCAGTTTACAAAAACAAAGTTGTTACAAAGCTGATCAACAACATCATGTTGGACGGTAAAAAGGGTGTGGCTCAGAAGATCGTTTATGGTGCATTTGAGGAAATTGCTGAAAAGACAGGAAAAGATGCACTGGACGTATTTGAAGAAGCCATGAGTAACGTAATGCCGGAGCTTGAGGTAAAGGCAAGACGTATCGGCGGTTCCACTTATCAGGTTCCGATCGAAGTAAAACCAGACCGCAGACAGGCTTTGGCACTTCGTTGGCTGACGCTTTACTCACGTAACCGTGGGGAAAAGACGATGAAACAGAGACTTGCCAATGAGATCATGGATGCCGCGAATAACACCGGTTCATCTGTGAAGAAGAAAGAAGATATGCATAAGATGGCAGAGGCAAACAAAGCCTTCGCACACTATCGTTGGTAATCAGGTGGAGTTGCTTGGAGCAAACGCTTCAGCCTTCGCTCATTACAGATGGTAAAGAGAAACAACAAGTTGTTTCTCTTAGAAAGTTTGCTATCGCAAACTTTGCCTGCGGAATGAAGAGATTTTGTGCATAACACGAGAAATTATAGGAGGAAAAAACCTTGGCTGGAAGAGAATATCCATTAGAGCGTACCAGAAATATTGGTATCATGGCTCATATTGATGCCGGTAAGACAACGCTTACAGAGCGTATCTTATATTATACTGGTGTCAATTATAAAATCGGTGAGACTCATGATGGTGCTTCTACAATGGACTGGATGGAGCAGGAGCAGGAGAGAGGTATTACGATCACTTCGGCTGCTACCACCTGCCACTGGACACTGGAAGACCACCACAAACCAAAGGACGGTGCTTTGGAGCATCGTGTCAACATCATTGATACCCCGGGACACGTTGACTTTACAGTAGAAGTAGAGCGTTCACTCCGTGTACTTGATGGAGCTGTCGGTGTATTTGATGCGAAGGCTGGTGTTGAGCCTCAGTCCGAGAATGTATGGCGTCAGGCAGACACATACAATGTACCTCGTATGGCATTCATCAATAAGATGGATAAAATGGGTGCAGATTTTTATTACTCGGTTCAGACGATCATTGAACGTCTGGGCAAAAATGCGATTCCTGTTCAGATTCCGATCGGAAAAGAAGATGATTTTATCGGTCTGATCGATCTGTTTGAGATGGAAGCGTATTATTACAAAGATGATAAAGGTGAAGATATCGAGATCACGCCAATTCCAGATGACATGAAAGATCTTGCTGACAAGTGGCATAATAATCTTGTAGAGAAGATCTGTGAACTGGATGAGGATCTGCTGATGATGTATCTGGAGGATCAGGAGCCATCCGTTGACGAACTTAAGAAAGCGCTTCGTGCAGGAACGATCGCCTGTGAGGCAGTTCCGGTATACTGTGGTTCCGCTTATAAGAATAAGGGTGTCCAGAAGATGTTGGACGGTGTGATCGAATACATGCCGGCACCGACAGACATTCCGGATATCACAGGAACGGATGAAGAGGGAAATGAAATTACCCGTAAGTCATCGGATGAAGAGCCATTTTCTGCTCTGGCATTTAAGATCATGGCAGACCCATTTGTTGGAAAACTGGCATTTTTCCGTGTGTATTCTGGTACATTGAACTCCGGTTCTTATGTATTGAATGCGACAAAAGGAAAGAAAGAGCGTGTTGGACGTATCGTTCAGATGCATGCAAATAAGAGAAATGAGATCGACAAAGTATACGCCGGAGACATTGCGGCAGCAGTTGGTTTCAAGATGACGACGACAGGAGATACGATCTGCGACGAGCAGCACCCAGTAATCCTCGAGTCTATGGAATTTCCGGAGCCGGTTATCGAGCTTGCGATCGAGCCTAAGACAAAGAATGATCAGGGCAAGATGGGTGAGGCTCTTGCGAAACTGGCAGAAGAGGATCCGACATTCCGTGCGCATACGGATTCTGAGACAGGACAGACGATCATCGCCGGTATGGGTGAACTCCATCTGGAGGTTATCGTAGACCGTCTGCTTCGTGAGTTCAATGTAGAGGCAAATGTAGGTGCGCCACAGGTTGCCTACAAAGAGACGTTTACAACACCGGTTGATGTTGACAGCAAATATGCAAAACAGTCTGGTGGTCGTGGACAGTATGGCCACTGTAAAGTTAAATTCGAGCCGATGGATCCGAATGGCGAAGAGACATTCAAATTCGAGTCTACGGTAGTCGGCGGTGCGATTCCGAAGGAATATATCCCGGCTGTCGGCGAGGGTATCGAAGAAGCTGCACAGGCAGGTATTCTTGGAGGTTTCCCGGTACTTGGTGTATACGCCAATGTATGGGATGGTTCTTACCATGAAGTCGATTCCAGTGAGATGGCATTCCATATCGCCGGTTCGATGGCATTCAAGGATGCGATGAAAAAAGGAAATCCGGTTCTTCTCGAGCCGATCATGAAGGTAGAGGTTACGATGCCTGAGGAGTACATGGGTGACGTGATCGGAAGCCTGAACGCAAAACGCGGACAGATCGAAGGTATGGATGACATCGGAGGCGGTAAGATCGTCCGTGCATTTGTACCGTTGGCTGAGATGTTTGGTTATTCAACAGAACTCCGTTCTGCTACGCAGGGACGTGGTAACTACTCTATGTTCTTTGAGAAATATGCACAGTGTCCAAAGAATGTACAGGACAAGGTTCTTGCGCAGAAAACCGAGAAATGATAAATTTTGCTGAATCAGGCAGATTCAGTGAAGAATGCCGATAACTTTTAGCAATTAGGGATTGATTTTTTTGGAAATATCCCATATAATAGAGACATATTGGCAATCAGAGCAAAAATTTCTAAAACAAAGAATAAAAAATATGTTAGGAGGACGTTTAGAAATGGCTAAGGAAAAGTATGTAAGATCGAAACCACATTGTAACATTGGTACGATTGGTCACGTAGACCACGGTAAGACAACACTGACAGCAGCTATCACTGCTACACTTGCTGCAAGAGTAGAGGGTAACGCAGCGGTAGATTTCGCAAATATCGATAAAGCTCCGGAGGAGCGTGAAAGAGGTATCACAATTTCTACTGCACACGTTGAGTATGAGACAGAGAAGAGACATTACGCACACGTTGACTGTCCGGGACATGCTGACTACGTTAAGAACATGATCACCGGTGCTGCACAGATGGATGGTGCTATCCTTGTTGTAGCGGCTACAGACGGTGTTATGGCTCAGACAAAAGAGCATATCCTTCTTTCTCGTCAGGTAGGAGTTCCTTATATCATCGTATTCATGAACAAGTGTGATATGGTTGATGACGACGAGCTTCTTGAACTGGTAGAGATGGAGATCACAGAGATCCTTGAAGAGTATGAGTTTACAGATTGCCCGATCATCAAAGGTTCTGCGCTTGGCGCACTCGAAGATCCAAGCAGCAAATGGGGCGATGCGATCATGGAGCTTATGGATACAGTAGACAGCTACATTCCAGATCCACAGCGTGACACAGATAAGCCATTCGTAATGCCTGTAGAGGATGTATTCTCTATTACAGGTCGTGGTACTGTTGCTACAGGACGTGTTGAGGCTGGTACACTTCACCTCAATGACGAAGTTGAAATCGTTGGTATCAAAGAAGAGACACGTAAGGTCGTTGTAACTGGTATCGAGATGTTCCACAAAGAACTGGACGAGGCTCAGGCCGGTGACAATGCCGGAGTACTTCTCCGTGGTGTTCAGAAGAACGAGATCGAAAGAGGTCAGGTTCTTTCTCAGCCGGGTTCCCTTACCTGCCATACAAAGTTCACAGCTCAGGTTTACGTGCTGACTAAGGACGAGGGTGGACGTCATACTCCATTCT
>JAMPFC010000001.1:29515-60768 GCA_023664685.1 Roseburia sp.
GCTTTGGAATAGAGGGTTTCGGGGAATATGGATTTTGAAAATGGGGAAACTCAAACGGGAGATATATTGACAAATTTCAAATTTTGAGGTAGAGTTCCTATCTATGATAAGTTTGTACATATTGCATTAAAGGCGCTATATTTTGAAAAAAAACCTACAGAACATATTTTTTATGGTTCGCCTGCTGACAAAAAGACGGATACGGTCATTGCATTAATGCGAGAATATATGTGGCTTATTAAAAATACAGTTGGACACGAACGACTGTTAAGAAAAAGTATAAAAGGTAAAAGCGACAACATAGCGGATATAAGAAAGGCAGATCGGGCATTGTGGGTTTATGGGCATTTATTTAAGAACTAGAACACCGAAAAAAACATAGGTTTTGAGGTGGCACTCATGCATCAAAGAAAAATGATAAATTAGTAGAAAGTCGGAAGTGAGCTATCCCATTACCAGTTTTGCTAATCATGGCAGAACTGGTAACTTTTATAATAGAGCAAAAAATCATTTGCCCTGATATGGAATGAGTGAGGGAGGTTTTTGAAAGGGGTTGTAACTAAGTATGAATGCGGTTATAATGTAAGTAATAAGTCATTTGTTTAAGAACAGCAGAAGGAGATGAATGTTATGGATGGTATTGTCATAGAAAAGATTGCGGGGAATGGCCTTTGGAGGTAGCAGTATGTGTATGAAAACGAAATTACAAAAGATTACCCAAACGGTAGTGAAGTCGGTTGTAGAATTATTAGAAGATGAGATTTATAAAATCGTTCTTTATGGTTCTTATGCCAGAGGAGATTTTGATACAGAATCAGATATAGATATTATAATTCTACTGAATTGTGATGAGAAGAAGTTGAAGTTTTATCGTAAGGAGATTACTTTATTGGCTAGTCAGATTAGTCTTGAAAATGATATCGAGGTTTCACTTTTGCTAAAGAGCAGAGAGACATTTGAAAGCAGACGTTCTGTTTTGTCATTTTATCATAATTCTTGCACACGCTTTCTGTGCATCTCAAGTTGCGATAGCAACTTGCTAATAAGTTCGCCAGAACTTATTTTATCAGAATATTGAAAAAGAGGGAGTTGTATTGTATGGAGAATGAGAAAGTAGAACTTTCAAAATATAGAATAGAGCAGAAATGTATGGAAATCACCTGTCGATATTATTCGAAATGGCTTGGGCAGGATGGAATTTTACTACGTGACCTTAAAGGAGTTACGTACCTATATTCAGAAGAGAGAAACCATGTTCCATATGGTTATGGAGCGGCGTTTGATTTGTATGTATTTTACCAAAAAGAGCGGATTGTCATTTCTTATGGCGATAAAGTAAAGGGATGCGAAAAGATATTAAAGAGTGAAATTGACAGCGATATGTCAGCGATAGAGGTTAAACAGGTGTTAGAGCGGGTGTTAGGGAAAAAAGCAGACCACAATGTAAAATATATCTTCGCAGGTCATCCGGTTTCTGATTTTGGAGCAAAGGTACTGGTTGAGGAAGATTATAATAAATATGAAAACTTTTGGCGAAAATGTCATCCGGGATGTGAAAATACAGAATGGCTGAAAGAGTATTTTGACGAGATGATAAGGGAACGCATGTGCATTGGGTATTTGTCTGACGACATACTGGTAAGCTGTACAGATGCGCCGGGAATGCCTTATATGGAACATGAAGTGCAGGAGATTGGCATAAATACCTTGTCTGAGTTTCAGAAGAAGGGGTATGCATCGGCAGTATGCCAGAAGTGTCTTTGTGAAATTTTACGTCAGGGAAAAGTACCGCAATGGTCTTGCGGCATAGGCAATCAAGCATCCAAAAAGTTAGCGGAAAAAGTGGGGTTTGTCGAGTTTGCAGAGGTTATTTCTATGACGGTCTGAGGGAGAAGGTGGCAGAATGTATACGAAAAAGGAATTGAAATTTAGTCTTTTTGTCATTTATCAGTTGGCAGAGCGATGGAATATGACACCGCCTGCCGTGTACAGGATTTTGAATGACACTGGGATTTTAGATAACTATATTGTTGCGTGCTATGACACGCTTCATACATTGGGGGCTGAGTATCTGTCAGAGGACATTACAGAATTTGTAAGAGAAAAAGGGGTACAGGTATGATTGTATATCATGGAACGACGATGGTGTTAGAAAAACCGGATGTAGCATTTTCAAAAGATTATCTGGATTTTGGAAAAGGTTTTTATGTTACTCAGAAAGCATATGAGGTAAAAGTAGAAAATGACAGATCGAAGTAATTTAGACATTGTTTACAAGCAGAATTTAGAGGATAATATTATTCAATATTTGTCTGAGATGAAAAAGATTGATTTGCGTCAAGCAACAGATATATATTATCATAGTAAACTGGCAGAGCAGATTTATCAGGGAATGTATGGGATAGAAAATATGGATTATAAATATCTCGTACAAGATATGATTGAAAATGAGGTAGAGTTATTTTACTAGCCAGTCAGCCAAGGAGGGAAAAGAGAAAATGAAGTACAAATGGACATTTATCATAATTAGTTTTAGTATACTTATTTTGGTTACCTCCTGTGGCGGCATGACTAGCCAGAGCGATGGTGTCAGCGGTCGTGCGGCAAGCGGCAGTGTGATAAGTGGAAGTGCGGTAAGCGGCAACGCAATAAGTGGAAGTGCAGTAAGCGGCAGCGGGGTAAGTGACAGCATCAAGGCGGAACAGGTAAAACTTCTTGTGGAAAAGAAGGATAAGTGGCTGCAGACAGATGAGAGAAGTTGGTGTGATTACAGCGTGACTGATTTTGACCAGAATGGGAGATTGGAAATCTGCCGGATTGAAAGTGATGAGGATATGGGGTATCAAAATACTTTTTGGGAAGTCAATGAGCAGAACGATGATTTGGAAGAAATCCAGTTGGACAAGGCTGGGCGGAAGGACTGGCTGATCGATACAGACGATGGGTATGGTATCGGATATTATGCTCCGGACAGCGATACTTATCATTATGTGGTGCCAGAGGCAGCATGGCTTGAAGCGGATGATGTGGATTCCTATTGTCTGGATATGACAAAGTCAGAAGACCGAATGGATATTTGCAGAGACACGGTTGATCAGAAGCTGTTGAAAACAGGAAAGAAATTTTATTACCGGATCGAGTGGTTTGGTCAGGAGGACGAGGATTCAGGGGAAGTGACAGAAGAACTAGATCAGGCGCTGCTGCGGTCAGCAAAAGAGTTTCGGATTCGTTATTCCGATGAGATGGAAAAGGAAATAAAAAATCCCTATTTTCCGTATCATGAGAGGAAGCAGACGGTTAAGATGCAGATGCTCTGGCGGGGCTATGAAGGAATCACTGGCGAGATGATCTATACCATTTATAAAGTGGCTGCGGGAACAGAGGGGACATTGTACTTTATTGATGATACGGATATAAAAAATGTGATCGACACCAAGACTGGAAAAAAGAAACCGCAGTCGTGGTGGGGAGGGCGTTTGGATGACAGAGCGAGAGAATATTTGTGGGTGACAAAAGATGAGATTTATCTGGTACAGGATTTTAACAATGTGGTAAATCCGGGGCAGAATGATTTTGGAAAGCTTCTTTTTGATGGCAGACTCCACGATACGGCGGTCTGTATTTGTGATAAAGCGGGGAATAGTCCCGAATTGACGCTCAAGCGAAAACACGCATGGAAGAAAAATGTGGGCTGGATCGGATACCGATGTTATGGAGAAGAGTGGCATAATTATAAAATGCAGCAGCAAGGCTATGAGCCATTTGGGGACGAGTGAGAGGCTGTGTATCAGCCGGATGATTTGTTTGAAAAGTGAAGGAGGTTTTGACATGAAGGTTATTTTCTTATTTATTTTTATATGCTTAGTCCTATTGCTATTTTTCATTTTGCGATTTATCTATTATTATCAATTAAAATTAGAGTTTAAAAAGCAATATAAAGTAGATTATTTTCCTAAAAAAGTCAAAATTCATAGAAGTAAACCCCAAAAAACGGGAAATTATTATACATTAAATTTTCCTGTTTGGACTTACGCCAATAAAGATGGAACTAGAGATAAGCGACGAAACAATAATTCAATACATTATCCGGGATGTAATCTTTATATAGATCAGTTTCATGTTATAATAAATAATCCTCTGTTGATGATACGATACGTAAATGTTTTAAGGAAACATAATGCACAAATAGGAAAAAATAAATTTGAAGAAGAAAAGGAAAAAAGGATACTGAATGAGAGGAAAAGAAATGCAGAAATGGGTGATTTAAATAATGTAATAAATCGATTTAAAGATAATCCATATGAGTTTGAAAGCTATTGTGCTCAGTTGTATCGACTAATGGGAATTGATGCCAAAAATACTTCAAATTCAAACGATGGGGGATATGATATAATATTAAATTATGAGAATGGAGAAAAAGGGCTTGTAGAGTGTAAGTGTTATAATAAAAGTAAAATCGGCAGACCTTTGATTCAAAAACTCGTTGGTGCAAACCAAACGGTTGGAGCTAAACATTTAATTTTTATTACAACAAGTGATTATTCAGAGGCAGCAAAAGAATATGCACAAGAAACAGGGGTAGAACTTATTGATGGCGTTATGTTAATGAACATGATATATTGTTACATAAAACCAGAAAAAACGAAAGTTATCGTAAATGGAGATGATTGGTCATTATGTGACGAAGATATAAAAGAATATATTCCGAAAGATATATATGTCAACTTGTAAACTTTGCCGAAAGAGGGCATTATGTTTCCGTGGGGATATTGGTTGGGAAAATGAAACGAGGAAGATTACCATGAAAAAATATAATTGTATTGTCGTATTGAACGATGACAAAACGAAATTACTATTCTGCAAAAGAAAAAAAGAGCCTTTTAAGGACTGTTATAATTTTGTCGGAGGGAAGATAGAAGATGGTGAAGATAGTATAAGCGCAGCTTACAGGGAACTATACGAAGAAACGGGTATTTCATCGGAAGAAATCCAGTTATTTCATTTTATGGACTTTACATATTATCATCAAAATTTTATATTGGAATTATATGTGGGGAAATTATGTACCTCGAAAGAACTGGTCGAGGAGATAAATCCGCTCGAATGGCTTTCCCTGACCGAAAATTTTGCCGATCCGAAGCGGTTTGCAGGGGATCAGAATATTGCCCATATTGTGAATATGGCGTTAAAATATCCGTTGGAGATTTCATTATGAAGAGACGAAAAAAAGTTATTAAGATACTTGTTCTTTTAGCAGTGATCGGAATCATTGGAACCGTTTTTGTCATGAGTGGGATTTATGATCCGGATAATCGCATACCGGGGAATAACCAGAATGTCACATGGTACAGCCGGACGATCGGAACAGAAGCTTATGCTGCAATCGAGGATGCAGTGAAATCCCATGATGAAAATTACAACAAGGAAAAAATGCTTTATACGCTGCATACAGGAAATGTAGCGGATGTATTTATGCTAAATGGGAATGAAGTGACTGGTTATGAATTTATAATAAAAGATAAAAAATATCATTATATCGGGGAACGCAAGCTTATTATAAATGGCGGGGCATCGGTAAAAGAATATGACTGGGAGATGACACTGCGTTCAGATCTGAGTTATAGTACAGGGAAAAGTTATAAGAACATTACAAGTGTTGGGACAAAATATTCGGTTCTTCCGGCATGGGGGATTTCAGACAGGGAGCAGGTCAGAAATGTTATGTTTGACGGTCAGAAAGTGGATGAGGTGATCCCATTTTCAGATGAACAGGAGACGTATTATCTCTGGATCATACATGATTTGCAAACAAAAAATGATGCGGTGGATGTTGTGATCGAGTATCCGGAAGAGGGAACAGAAAAACTTTCAGAGAAGGAGAACGAACAGGAACTTGTCACGTCGCCGCCGGTGATCATAAATCCAGAGGGGAACACTTTGCAGGAGAGGATTGCCCCTCCGCCGGGTTATGAGAGAACCGAGGAGGGCGAGGACAGCCTTGCTGTTTTTTTACGGAAATATCCATTGAAGAAGGCGGGAGAACCGGTTCTTTTGTATAATGGAGAACAAAAAGGAAACCGGGACGCCCATGTGGCAGTATTTAAACTTCCATTAGAAAAGGAAGACTTGCAGCAGTGTGCGGATACGGTGATGCGGGTCTATGCAGAATATTTCTGGGAGACCGGACAGAAGGAGCGGATTTCATTCCGGTTTGTCGACGGTTTTCAGGCACAATACACAAAATGGCGGGACGGATACCGGATTCGGTCAGGAGATGCCGGTTCTTCGTGGGTGTCAGGCGGAACATATGATGATTCTTATAAAAATTTCAAAAAATATCTGAGGATGGTATTTGCCTATGCCGGCACACTTTCGATGGAAGAGGAATCGAAAAAAATAAAACTTTCCAAAGTGGCAGCAGGGGATATTTTCCTGAATGCCGGAAGCCCGGGGCATGTGGTCATGGTAGTTGATGTATGTGAAAATGCTGATGGGAAAAAGGCTTTTTTACTCGGACAGGGATATATGCCGGCACAGGAATTTCATTTATTAAAAAATCCGTCGCATGAGGATGATCCGTGGTATTATGTAGATGAGATATCATATCCTTTGTGGACGCCGGAGTATTCCTTCCAGAAAGGAAGCTTCCGGAGATTGGATTATTAGCAGAGAAAGGAAAAAAGATGGACATATTGACGTACATTCAGGGCAAACTACCGGCAGCGGCAGACTTCTGCCTTCATATCATCATTGCAGTGATCATTTATTTTGTGGGAAAGAAGATCATGAAGATCACGCTCCGGTTTTTAAAGAAATCATTCCACAGAAGTAGAATGGAAGAAGGGGTGGCGGCATTTCTTCTTTCTATTATAAAGTTTGCGCTTTATTTTGTGCTGATTCTTATTATCTGCCAGTTTTTGGGGCTGGGGACAAGTTCAGTGATCGCACTCCTCGGTTCGGCGGGTCTGGCGGTCGGTCTGGCATTGCAGGGAAGCCTCGCGAATTTTGCCGGCGGCGTGCTGATTCTTCTCACAAAGCCCTTTGTGGTCGGAGATTATATTATTGTGGGGGACAAAGAGGGGACGGTGATCAGCATTGATATCATTTATACGAAGCTGCAGATGGTGGATAATAAAACGGTCATCATGCCAAATGGGACGCTTGCGGATTCCGATATCATCAATGTGACCAGTCAGGACAAGCGGCGGATCGATATCACAGTGGGGATTGATTATTCGGAGGATATCAAAAAGGTAAGGGAGCTTCTGAATGCAGTCATACAGGAGCAGGAAGAAATCCTTTCTGGAGAGCCTGTGGATGTCGTCGTCGGGGAATTGGGCAGCAGTTCAGTCGACATGCTCATTCATGTGTGGGTAAAAAAGGACGACTACTGGACAGTCCGCTGGGCGATGTTAGAGCGAATCAAGGAACGGTTTGATGAGGCGGGCATTGTGATTCCGTATAATCAACTGGATGTAACGTTAAAGAATAACGCATTGAAAAAATAAGGTTAAAATTACTTGCAAAATCTCCGGAATTGATGCATACTAGTATCAAGCTTTTTTTTGAATTGAGGAAAAGCCTGTTATTACAAAAAAGTGAAGGAATGAGGGAAAATATGAGAGGACCAACTGCACCAAAAGACCCAACAAAAAAAAGACCCTGCTTGTATATGATGTTAGATCAGGATATCGCCGGAATGCCGGGAGAGGATGGCGCACTTCGGGATACGAATTTTATGGAGGGGCGTCTGGTCGAACAGGTAAAAGGAATATGCGGTGATGTGGATGGGGAGATTTTAAAGCTTTTAGAAAATATGGAAGGATTTACCAAACTGGTACATAGCATTGGGATCAGCATCACGGCGTCCTCCGAAGATCAAAAAAGTGAATATATTGAATTTATCATGCAGTGCTACGGAAAAGTAGATAAATATGCAACCGGAACAAATGTCAGCACCAAATGCCCCTGCAACGGTGAGGAAGTGCTTCTGCCGGTTGCGGATATGGGGATCAGCGAGCAGGACGATATCATCGGCGCGTTTCATTTTAATTTTCCGCCGACATGCCAGAGCGCCAGTGTGACGCTCAAATTCTATCTGAATGACGGATTTGACGTGCCGGAGATCGAAGTAGATCCGCCGATCGAATTTGATTCAGAAAATTATCAGAAAATGATCGAAAGTTCCCTGTTAAATCTTGGAAATACATTGCGCCTTAAGCGGGCGATCGAAAAGGCGAAAAGAGGGGAAGAAGTAGTGATCGCCTATATCGGCGGCTCGATCACGCAGGGCGCCGGTGCAAAACCGATCAATGAAAAATGTTATGCCTATTTGTCATACCGGGGATTTTGCGACCTCTTTACAAACGATGGGGGAACAAATGTGAAATTTGTAAAAGCCGGTGTGGGCGGTACGCCTTCTGAGCTTGGCATGATCCGGTATAAAAAGGATGTGACAGACTATGGGAAGATCACTCCGGATATCGTTATCATAGAGTTTGCGGTAAATGATGAGGGAGATGAGACCGAGGGCGTCAGTTTCGAGAGCCTTGTGAGAATGGCTGCCAAAGCGGAAAATGAACCCGCTGTCATTTTGAATTTTGCTGTCTTTATGAGCGAGTGGAATCTCGAGACCCGCCTTGTTCCGATCGGCGAACATTATGACCTGCCGATGGTGAGTGTAAGGCAGGCTGTCGTACCACAGTTTAGTAAAGATACTGCGATCACAAAGCGCCAGTACTTTTATGATATCTTCCATCCAACCAATGACGGACACCGAGTGATGGCAGATTGCCTGATCCATTTGTTCCAAAAGGCAGATGAGGCAGAGATGTCAGCTTGTGACAGTGATTTTTCCAAACCTCCGGTCAAGGGAAGCCAGTTTGAGGAGATCGTACTTGTGGATTCGTTGAACATCTCAGATTATGCGGCTGTTACATCAAGTGGTTTTGATTACAAGGATACGGAGCTTCAATGTGTGGAGCGGAATATGGATAAATTTTCCACGCCGGTACTGGAAAACGGATGGGCAAAGGAGAGCGGAACAAAAGAGGCAGAATTTAATATGACGATCACATGTAAAAATCTGGTTCTTATATCGAAGGATTCCGGCGATCCGCAGTTTGGAAAGGCAGATGTTTATGTCGATGACAAACTTGTACTCACCGCAGACCCGCTTGTGAACGGATGGAACCACTGCAATCCGCAGATTCTTGTCGATGACACACAGGGGAGCGAGCATCAGGTGAGGCTTGTAATGCATCCCGGGGATGAGGAAAAGAGATTTACCATACTTGGTTTTGGAGTTACGGTATAACAAATAAATACTATTATATTGCGAAAGAAAGAAGGAGAGATAAGTGAACGGATTAACTGAATTTCGTTGGCACGGACGTGGCGGCCAAGGAGCAAAGACAGCAGCGCTTCTTTTGGCAGATGTGGCATTTAAGACCGGTAAGCATGTTCAGGGATTTCCTGAGTATGGCCCGGAGAGGATGGGAGCGCCGATCACAGCGTATGACAGGATCAGTGAGAAGGAGATTCGGGTTCACTCCAATATATATGAACCGGATTATGTAGTAGTGGTAGACGAGACACTCCTAAATTCTGTGAATGTGACAAAAGGCTTGAAAAAAGAAGGTGCGATCCTTGTCAACACAGACAGATCTAGCGAGGAGATTTACACACATCTACATGGGTATCAGGGAAAAGTATATACGATCGACGCCCGAAAAGTGTGCATGAAGACGTTAGGGAAATATTTCCCGAATACGCCGATGCTTGCCGCGATCGTCAAGATTTCAGGAATTATGGAAGAGGATCGGTTCATAAAGGAGATGGAAGCATCCCTTAGTCATAAATTTGCGAAAAAGCCGGAGGTACTAGAGGGGAACATGAAGGCACTCCGGATGGCGTTACAGGAGGTACACTAACATGCTGAAGGCAAAAGAAATCAATGAAAAAACTCCGTGGCAGGAGCTGACGCCGGGACTTCAGATTTATGAACCCGCCACGTCAAAACGCTTTGAGACCGGCGAGTGGCGGGTCAACACCCCGGTATTTGATAAAGAAAAGTGCAGACAGTGCCTGCTCTGTGTTCCGTATTGTCCGGACAGTGCGATACCTGTCAGAAACGGAGAGCGGGAAAAATTTGACCTGCTCCACTGCAAGGGCTGTGGAATCTGTGTAAAGGCATGTCCTTTTGGCGCGATCACGATGAAGGAGGGAAAATAAAATGGCTACATATGACAGAATGTCTGGAAATGAGGCAGTTGCCCATGCGATCAAGCAGGTAGAGCCGGATGTCATGCCGGCATTTCCGATCACTCCTTCAACGGAATTGCCGCAGTATGTGTCCAATTTCATCGCAAACGGAGAGATCAGTACCGAATTTATCCCTGTGGAGAGCGAACACAGTTCGATGAGTGCGGCGATCGGTGCATCTGCAGCCGGAGCAAGGGCGCTCACAGCGACTTCCTCCTGCGGGCTTGCGCTTATGTGGGAAGTCCTGTATGTGGCGGCTTCTAACCGTCTGCCGGTCTGTATGGCGGTTGTAAACCGTGCGCTTTCCGGCCCGCTCAATATAAACAGCGAGCATTCGGACAGCATGGGAGCCAGAGATTCCGGCTGGCTTCAGATCTATGCAGAAAACAATCAGGAAGTATACGACAATTTTATCCAAGCATACCGGATCGCAGAGCATAAAGATGTTATGCTGCCGATTATGATCTGTCAGGATGGGTTTATCACAAGCCATGCAGTAGAAAATATTACAATAGAAGATACGGAGATGGTGAAAAAATTTGTCGGACGTTACGAGCCGGAACACTATCTTTTAAATCCGGAGGAGCCGATGGCTCTCGGCCCGTATGCGGTTTCCAATTATTGTATGGAAGCAAAAAAAGCGCAGGCAGAGGCGATGATCCGTGCGAAAAAAGTAATTCTCGACGTGGCAAAGGAATATGAGGCGCTCACTGGAAGAAAATATGGATTTTTTGAAGAATATAAATTAAAAGATGCCGAATATGCGATCGTGTCGATCGGTTCTTCCTGTGGGACGATCAAGGATGCGGTCGACCGTCTCAGAAAGGCAGGAAAAAAAGTCGGGCTGTTAAAAGTCCGGGTGTTCCGCCCATTTCCGGGGAAAGAGATGGCAAAGGCACTGAAGAAATGTAAGGCGGTAGCTGTTTTTGACCGCTGCGAAAGTTATAGTGCCAATGGCGGGCCGCTTGCGGCTGAACTGGAGGCCGCACTCTACCGAAACAAAAATACATCCGAGGTCATCAATTATGTATATGGTCTGTCCGGAAGGGATCTGACTGTAGAACAGGTAGAGGCGGTATATGGCGAACTTGAAGAGGCCGCAAGGGATGGCGTCAAAGATGAGAAATACCGTTACATTGGATTACGTTCGTAACCCGGATCATGCAAATTGGAGGAGACGAGATGGAACAGAAATTTGATTTTAAAGAAATTCAGGGAAGGGAAGAGCGTCTGGCTCCGGGACATCGGATGTGTGCCGGGTGCGGCGGAACCATTGCAGTAAGAAATGTACTGAAAGCTCTTCATCCGGGAGATAAAGCGGTAGTGGGAAATGCCACGGGATGTCTGGAGGTTTCTTCCTTTATGTATCCGTTCACCGCATATCAGGACAGTTATATACATAGTGCTTTTGAAAATGCCGGGGCTACGTTAAGCGGAGTGGAGACAGCATACCGGTATATGAAAAAGACAGGCAGGCTTGAGGAAGATTACAAATTTATCACGTTTGGCGGAGACGGAGGAACCTATGATATCGGCTTCCAGTCCCTTTCCGGCGCAATGGAAAGAGGGCATGATATGGTGTATGTCTGCTACGACAATGGCGCCTATATGAATACGGGAATCCAGCGTTCGTCAGCGACGCCGATGTATGCGGACACAACGACAAGTCCGGCCGGAAAGGCATCTAGTGGAAAGCCGCAGGCGAGAAAAGATCTGGCGGCGATCATGGCGGCGCACAACATCCCTTACGTGGGACAGACTACCTTTATCGGAAACATGAAGGACCTGTACACCAAATCAGAAAAGGCGATCTATACAGAAGGGCCGGCATTTCTGAATATCATGGCACCGTGTCCCCGTGGGTGGAGATACGACGCTCCGGATATCATCGACGTATGTAAATCCGCAGTTGAGACATGTTACTGGCCGCTGTTTGAAGTGGTTGACGGAAAATGGAACTTGAATTATGAGCCGAAGAAAAAACTTCCGGTCGAAGATTTCCTGAAACGTCAAGGGCGGTTTAAGCATCTATTCAAATCGGAAAATGAACATCTGATCGGAGAATTTCAAAAAGAGGTAGACCGCAGATGGGAAGAACTTCTGGAGAGATGCGGATGATTTTTTGTTCCTATGCAAATAATACTGAAAGACCCAGATATAAAAAATCCCGGCATTCACACACGTACTACGACGTGGCGCCGGGGATTTTTGTTCCTATGCAAATAACTGAAAGACCCAGATATAAAAATAACCCGGCATTCACACATGTATTATGGTGTGCGCCGGGGAATTTTTATATTCGGGTCGCCTATTTTTGGTTAGAGCGTCTCCAAATATTCATTTTCTCTGCTTCTTTGATCAGATCGTCCCTAAATTGCGGATGGGCAACTGAGATCAGTGCCTCTGCTCTCTGCCATGCAGAAAGACCTTTCAGATTTACTTTTCCATACTCTGTCACAAAATAATGAGTATTTGCTCTTGTGTCGGTTACGATGGAACCGTCTGCCAGTGTCGGACGGATGCGCGACACCAGTTCTCCCTGTTTGTTTGTAAAGGTGGAAGAGCAGCAGATAAAGCTTTTACCGCCTTTTGAGAGATAAGCTCCGAGGACAAAATCAAGCTGCCCGCCGGCACCGCTTATATTTTTTGTTCCGGCGCTCTCGGCATTGACTTGTCCATAAAGGTCGATGTCAACCGCATTGTTGATCGAGATAAAGTTATCTAATGCACTGATCGAGCGGATGTCATTTGTGTAATCGACAGGTGCGCTCATGCACTCCGGATTGTCATCGAGAAAATCATAGAGTTTTTTTGTTCCGGCAGCAAATGCGTATGTCTGACGGAAACGGTCGATATTTTTTCTGGCTCCGGTAATCTTTCCCGCTTTGGAGATATCCACAAAAGCGTCCACATACATTTCCGTATGGACACCCAGATCTTTTAGGTCGGACTCAGCGATCATCGTACCGACCGCATTTGGCATACCGCCGATCCCGAGCTGGAGACAGGCGCCATCCGGAATCTCTTCCACGATCAGTTTCGCTACTGCCTGATCGACTTCTGACGCAGCAGCAGCTCCGCCCATTTCAGCGATGGAGGGGTTGTCCCCTTCTACGATCATGTCTACTTTGGAAATGTGGATGCCCTCCTCTTTTCCGCCGAGACATCTTGGCATATTTTCATTTACTTCTACAATAATCGTTTCTGCGCGCTCACAGCAGGCGCCCAGATGGGACGCACTCGGCCCAAAGTTAAAATAACCGTGGGAATCCATCGGTGCCACTTGGAAAATGGCTACTCGGGAAGGACAGGGGAGATCCCTGTAATATCTCGGGAGTTCGGAATAGCGGATCGGAGCATAGAATGAAAATCCCTGTGCCGCCGCCTTTCTCTCGATTCCACCCATATGCCATGAATTCCATGTAAAATGTGCCGCCGGATCATCGATTTTAAATATTTCCGGAACCCACATAAGAATCCCGCCGCGGAATTTCACATCCGACAGCTCATTCATGCGCTCAGCAATGGCAGCATCTACAGCGACCGGCGTATTGACGCACCAGCCATAGTCGACCCAGTCGCCGGAACGTACTGTCTTTGCCGCTTCTTTTGCAGTAGTCAGTTTGTTTTTATACATTGTTTCATGATCCATAATTTCCAACAGCCTCCTTAAATATAGTTACCATAATTTTATCATTCATAAAATGCAGGGTCAAGAAGATTTTTCCAGTAAAAATTTTTCCATTTTCAGATTGATAATTATTTGACAATTAGAAATGAGAATGTTATGATATAAGAAGCGGTTGGGACAAGATATTGTGAAAAAATTAACAAACTTTTGCGTGTTGGATATCCAGATGCAGAAGATATGGAGTTTCTTATGATAAAAGCAGTTTATCCGGGAAGTTTTGATCCCGTTACCTATGGTCATCTTGATATTATTGAGCGGGCGGCGCGCGTTGTGGACGAGGTGATCGTGGCGGTGCTGATCAACAGCAGTAAAAAGCCGCTTTTTACTCTGGAGGAGCGAGTCGGCATGCTGAAAAAGTCTGCGGAGGCGTTTTCCAATGTGAAGATCGAGACATTTCAGGGATTGACGGTAGACTTTGCCCGGAGTGCAGGGGCAAAAGTTATGATACGGGGGCTGCGGGCGGTATCGGATTTTGAATCGGAGATGCAGATCGCCCAGACGAACCACAGTCTGGATCCGGAGATCGATACGATGTTTTTTACGACAAGCCTTGAGTATGCTTTTTTAAGCTCCACGATCGTAAGAGAGGTGGCGTCCTACGGTTCGGATGTATCGAAAATGGTGCCGGAACATGTGGGGGAAATGCTGCGAAGAAAATACAGTCCACAATAGAGCTTGTCCTCAATTTGACGCAAACCATGTTTTGACGCAAACCATGTATAAAACCGGAGTTTTCCGGCTCATATAAAAATTATTATTTAAGGAGGATATATTTATCATGTCTAAGAAAGTAGTTTTAGCAGGCGCTTGCCGTACTGCAATCGGAACAATGGGCGGTACACTCAGTACAACTCCGGCCCAGAAATTAGGTTCAATCGTTATCGAAGAGGCTCTGAAAAGAGCGGGCGTTCCAAAGGAGCAGGTTGACCATGTATATATGGGCTGCGTAATCCAAGCAGGACTTGGCCAGAACGTAGCGCGTCAGGCTTCGATCAACGCAGGACTTCCGATTGAGACTCCGGCTGTTACGGTGAATGTTGTCTGCGGTTCCGGTCTGAACTGTGTCAATATGGCTGCCCAGATGATCCAGACAGGAGATGCGGATATCGTTGTGGCAGGTGGTATGGAGAACATGTCAATGGCACCATATGCATTGAAACAGGCTCGTTTCGGTTACAGAATGAACAACAATACGATCGTGGATACGATGGTAAATGATGCTCTCTGGGATGCATTCAATGACTATCATATGATCCAGACAGCAGACAATATCTGTGCGGACGACAGATGGAAACTGACACGCGAAGAGTTGGATGAGTTTGCAGTAAACAGCCAGAATAAAGCGGTTGCTGCTCAGGAGTCCGGCAGATTTGACGATGAGATCGTTCCGGTAGAAGTAAAACAGAGAAAACAGACGGTTGTATTTGATAAAGATGAGGGTCCGCGTCCGGGTACTTCGATGGAAGGCCTTTCCAAACTCCGTCCGATCAATAAAGATGGTTTCGTAACTGCCGGTAATGCATCCGGAATCAACGACGGTGCAGCAGCGATCGTTGTCATGAGTGAAGAAAAAGCAAAAGAACTCGGCGTAAAACCAATGGCTACGTTTGTTGCCGGAGCGCTTGCTGGAGTAGATCCGAAGATCATGGGAATCGGGCCGGTTGCTGCGACACAGAAGGTAATGAAAAAAGCAGGCCTCACTGTAGATGATATGGATCTGATCGAGGCAAACGAGGCATTTGCCGCACAGTCGATCGCAGTAGGAAGAGATCTTGGCTTTGATCTTGAGAAGCTGAATGTAAATGGTGGTGCGATCGCTCTCGGACATCCGGTAGGAGCATCGGGATGCCGTATTCTCGTAACGCTTCTCCATGAGATGCAGAAACGCGATGCGAAAAAAGGCCTTGCCACACTTTGTATCGGTGGTGGAATGGGATGTGCTACAGTTGTAGAACGCGACTGATCATAAAGTAATCTAATGTAGAACGGAAAGGAGAGTTCCCAAATGGAATTCATAAATTATGAGGTTGAGGACAAAGTTGGTATCATTACCATCAATCGTCCCAAAGCATTGAATGCATTGAACAGTGCAGTACTGGATGAGCTGAATGAGACACTGGATGCGGTTGATCTTGATACGATCAGATGCCTGATCCTGACAGGCGCAGGCGATAAATCTTTTGTGGCAGGTGCGGACATCGGCGAAATGAGTACACTGACAAAAGCAGAGGGTGAGGCGTTTGGAAAGAAAGGAAATGATGTATTCCGCAAACTTGAGACATTCCCAATCCCTGTGATCGCTGCGGTAAATGGGTTTGCACTCGGCGGCGGCTGTGAGATTTCCATGAGCTGTGATATTCGTATCTGTTCGGAAAATGCGGTATTTGGCCAGCCAGAAGTTGGACTTGGCATCACACCGGGATTTGGCGGTACGCAGAGACTTGCCAGAGTGATTCCGGTCGGAATGGCAAAACAACTGATCTATACAGCGAGAAACATCAAGGCAGACGAAGCTTACCGTGTAGGCCTTGTCAATGCAGTATATCCGCTTGAAGAGCTGATGCCTGCAGCGAAGAAAATGGCTGCCGGGATCGCTATGCAGGCACCGATCGCTGTAAGAAATTGTAAGAAAGCCATCAATGACGGACTTCAGGTAGATATGGACAAAGCGATCGTGATCGAGGAAAAACTGTTCGGCGACTGCTTCGAGACAGAAGATCAGAAGGCAGGAATGGGGAATTTCCTTGAAAAAGATAAAGAAAAGAAATTAAAGGTAGTTCCATTTAAGAACTGTTAAAGTGAAAAGAAATTATTAAAAAATATATGGAGGTATGTATCAATGAAAGTTGGTGTTATCGGTGCCGGAACAATGGGATCCGGAATTGCACAGGCATTTGCCCAGACAGAAGGTTATGAGGTATGTCTGTGTGATATCAATGAAGAGTTTGCAGCAAATGGTAAGAACAAGATCGCAAAGGGATTTGAGAAGCGTGTGGCAAAAGGAAAGATGGATCAGGCCGCTGCGGATGCGATCCTGAACAAGATCACAACCGGTACAAAAGAAATCTGTACAGACTGTGACCTGATCGTTGAGGCTGCTCTTGAGGTTATGGACGTGAAGAAACAGACCTTTAAAGAGCTTCAGGATATCGTAAAGAAAGACGACTGCATCTTTGCGACAAACACATCGTCTCTTTCCATTACTGAGATCGGACAGGGGATTTCCCATCCGGTGATCGGTATGCATTTCTTCAATCCGGCTCCAGTTATGAAGCTTGTTGAGGTAATCCGCGGAGAGAACACAACAGATGAAGTAAACGAAAAAGTCGTTTCGATTGCAAAAGAGATCGGTAAGACGCCGGTAGAGGTAAAAGAGGCTGCCGGATTTGTTGTAAACCGTATCCTGATCCCGATGATCAATGAGGCAGTCGGCATTTATGCTGATGGGGTTGCTTCCGTAGAGGGAATCGACGCTGCCATGCAGCTTGGTGCCAATCATCCGATGGGGCCGCTTGCTCTCGGTGATCTCGTAGGCCTTGATATCTGCCTTGCCATCATGGAAGTGCTTCAGGCAGAGACCGGCGATCCAAAATACCGTCCGCATCCATTGCTGAGAAAAATGGTACGTGCCGGCAAGCTTGGAAGAAAGACCGGAATCGGATTTTATGATTACAGCAAATAAGCATATTGATATTTTATAGAAAGGTGGTTCATGGAAAAATGGATTTTACTTTAGATCAGAAACATGAAATGGCAAGATCTTTGTTCAAAGAATTTGCTGAAAATGAAGCGAAACCACTCGCTCAGGAAACAGATGAAACCGAAGTTTTTCCGCAGTCTACAGTAGATAAAATGGGAAAATACGGTTTTATGGGGATTCCGGTGCCAAAACAGTATGGTGGACAGGGATGTGACATTTTAACATACGTTATGTGTGTGGAGGAACTTTCCAAAGTCTGCGGCACAACAGGCGTTATCGTATCCGCACATACAAGTCTTTGCTGTGATCCGATCCTTACATATGGAACCGAAGAGCAGAAGCAGAAATATTTACCGCCTCTTACCAATGGCGAAAAACTTGGCGCATTCGCTCTGACTGAGCCGGGTGCAGGAACCGATGCACAGGGCGCTCAGACAAAAGCAGTTCTGGATGGCGACGAGTGGGTGCTGAACGGAAGCAAATGTTTCATTACCAATGGTAAGGTGGCAGATGTGTATATCGTTATTGCGATCACAAGTGTTGTCGAGGACAAACGCGGAAGAAAGAAAAAGAATTTCTCCGCATTTATCGTAGAAAAAGGAACACCGGGCTTCTCCTTCGGAACAAAAGAGAAGAAGATGGGTATCCGCGGTTCGTCTACGTATGAGCTGATCTTCGAGGATTGCCGCATTCCGAAAGAAAATATTCTCGGGCCGGAAGGAAAAGGTTTCCCGATCGCCATGCATACATTAGATGGCGGACGTATCGGTATCGCTGCACAGGCTCTCGGTATCGCAGAGGGTGCGCTTGAGACGACCGTTGAGTATGTCAAAGAGAGAAAGCAGTTTGGACGTTCGATCGCTGCACAGCAGAATACGCAGTTCCAGTTAGCGGATATGGCTACAAAAGTAGAAGCAGCGAAATCCCTCGTTTACAAAGCAGCGCTCAAAAAACAGGAATTTGCAGATGGTGCAAAAGTTTCCTATTCGGTAGAGGCTGCGATGGCAAAATTGTATGCGGCAGAAGTAGCTATGGAAGTTACAACAAAAGCAGTTCAGCTGCATGGTGGCTATGGTTACATCAGAGAATACGACGTAGAGCGTATGATGCGTGATGCTAAGATTACAGAAATCTACGAGGGAACATCAGAAGTTCAGCGTATGGTTATTTCTGGAAACTTATTGAAATAAGGAGGTTCATATCGTGAAAATAGTAGTTTGTATAAAACAGGTACCGGATACAAAAGGTGGAGTTAAATTTAATCCGGATGGTACACTTGACAGAGGTGCAATGCTTACAATTATGAACCCGGATGATAAAGCAGGTTTGGAAGCAGCGCTTCGGATCAAAGAGCAGAATGGTGCTGAGGTTACGGTTCTTACGATGGGACTTCCGAAAGCGGAAGAAGTTCTCCGTGAGGCGATGGCAATGGGGGCAGACAAGGGAATCCTCGTGACAGACCGTGTTCTCGGTGGAGCAGATACATGGGCGACTTCGACGACGATCGCCGGCGCTCTCAGAAACATTGACTATGATCTGATCATCACAGGACGTCAGGCGATCGACGGTGACACCGCACAGGTTGGCCCGCAGATTTCCGAGCATCTTGATATTCCGGTTATTTCCTATGCACAGGAGATCAAGATTGATGGTGATTCCGTGGTTGTTCAGCGTCAGTACGATGACAGATATCATGAATTAAAGGTAAAAATGCCTTGCCTTATTACCGCTCTTTCTGAATTGAATGAGCCGCGTTACATGACTCCGGGCGGAATTTTCGATGCGTACGAGAAGGAGATCACCGTTTGGGGAAGAGCAGACTTAAAGGATGTAGACGATGCAAACCTCGGTCTGAAAGGATCTCCGACGAAGATCGCCAAAGCTTCTGATAAAGTTCGCAAGGGAGCAGGAGAAAAAGTTGCCCTTGACGGTGCAGAGGCTGCGACATATATCGTTGAAAAATTGAAAGAGAAACATGTGATCTAATCAAATAAGGAGGCAATTATGAATTTAGAAGAATATAAAGGTGTATTTGTCTATGCACAGCAGGTAGACAATGAATTAAGCGGAATTGCTTTAGAATTGCTTGGAAAAGCAAACGAACTTGCCGCAGATTTAAAGACAGATGTAACAGCTGTACTTGTCGGCTCTGGTGTCTCCGGTCTTGTAGATACACTGGCTGAGTACGGTGCAGATAAAGTGATCGTAGTAGACGATCCGGAACTGAAAGAGTACAGAACAGAGCCATACACACATGCACTTGCTTCTGTTATCAATGAGTACAAACCGGAGATCATGCTTGTCGGTGCGACAGCGATCGGACGTGACTTAGGCCCGAGAGTGTCAGCGCGTGTGGCTACTGGTCTTACCGCAGACTGTACGGTTCTTGAGATTGGTGATTTCCCACTCAATCCGGTTCCGGGCAAAGAGGCAGAGCAGAAACACAATCAGCTTCTTATGACTCGTCCAGCATTTGGCGGTAATACGATCGCTACGATCGCATGTCCGGATAACCGTCCTCAGATGGCGACGGTACGTCCCGGTGTTATGCAGAAGATCGAGCCAAAGGCGGGCGCAAAAGCAGAAGTGATCAACTACAATCCGGGATTTACTCCGAACAATAAATATGTCGAGATCCTCAATGTAGTAAAATCCGTAACCGACGTGGTAGATATCATGGACGCTAAGATTCTTGTATCCGGCGGACGTGGCGTCGGTTCTAAAGAGAACTTCAAGCTTCTCGAGGACTTGGCTGAGGTGATCGGCGGAACAGTAAGCTGTTCCCGTGCGGTTGTTGATAATGGCTGGCTGCCAAAAGACCTGCAGGTAGGACAGACTGGAAAAACCGTTCGTCCGAATGTGTACTTTGCAATCGGTATTTCCGGTGCGATTCAGCATGCAGCAGGTATGGAAGAATCCGACATCATTGTTGCGATCAACAAGGATGAGGATGCTCCGATCTTTGATGTAGCAGATTACGGTATCGTTGGCGACTTGAATAAGGTTGTTCCACAGCTTACCGAGATGCTTAAGGCAGAGGTTAAGAAATAATCAGATCTGTGACCAGAGGGTGCCCGCGGAATTGGGATTGACAGTGTCAGGCTTAGTTCCGGGACACCCTTTTTCTTTAAAACAAGGGCTAAGGGGTGTTTGGTATGAAAAAAACAGCTTGGAAACTTCCGCTTAGGATCGTATTTTTTCTTCTGATGATCGTTTTGCTTCCACAGACGGTTCATTGTGCGGGGAAGAGAGAGGGAACTGTGAAAGGCAGGATTTCTTATTCGGCAGCGAAGGGGACGCTTACGATATCCGGAACAGGTGCGATGCCATCCGGCATGAAATTTAAGGATCAAAAAAAGATTAAAAAAGTCATTGTGAAAAAGGGAATCACGTCACTTCCTGTTTATGCATTTTCTTCATTGAAGGAGGCAGAAGAAATTGAAATTGCAGACACTGTCCGAAAAATAGGAGAAGCTGCCCTGCCAGAAAGCAGAAAGTTAAAAAAGATCACAATGCCGGGGGATTTCCAATATGTGAAAGTAGATGTCTCCGACGATCACTATCAGCCAAACAGTATAATCGCAGACATGAGGGCTAAGGTCGATACGATCGTATTTAATAGCCCATTGTCCCTGAAAACATTAGTTTACGTGAAAGGCAGAAATTTCATCGTCAGCAAGAGGGATAAAAAATACAAAAGTATAAAAGGCGTCATCTACTCCAAAGATGGAAAAAGCATCGTGCGCGTTCCGGCGTATCGGAAAACGCTTACGGTCGAAAAGGGATGTGAGGAATTTTGCATTCAGGCAGTTACGTATGGAAAATATGATGCATTCAGTGAGGACGATGAGATCATATGCCATGAATTAAAAAAGATCATTTTGCCTGCCTCGATCCGGTCTGTAAATGAAAAAAAGTATTATGCATACTATTCGGGGATCAGCCGTGTAAAAGAGATTGAGGTAAGATCAAAGCATCTGAAAAATACGGATATCCTGTCCCTTCTTTCTGAATTTTCACTTGACAGGAAATCATTTTTAGCGCAGTTTGATGATATTTCTTATCAGGATGGGCTGTGTATCAATACCCGGGACGCCTCGCTTCTTTTTTATCGGGGGAATGCAGAAGAATTAGAAATTCCCGGGCAGATAACGAGAATTGAAGCGGAAGCGTTTTGGGGAAGGCGGTTGTTAAAGCGGGTCACGATTCCGGATTCCGTGACATGGATCGGACAGGGGGCATTTCGGTATTGCAGGAATTTGGAGGAGGTAAGCCTGCCAAAGACAATGACGCAGATTCCGAGGAAAATGTTTCAGTCCTGCAAATCCCTGAAAAATATAACATTGCCAGAAAATGTCAGGGTGATCGGGGAAGATGCGTTTCGCTCGACCAGCGTGCGGCCTTCGATTCTTTTACAGGGAAAAATTGAAGAGATTGGGGCCGGTGCATTTATGCATGCAGACCAGTACAGCGGATGGAATACGTTTGAGTTACCAAGGACAGTGAAAAAAGTAGGTGCTGGCGCCTTTTCTATGAGTACGCTTAAGAATGTAACGGTCTGCGGGCCGACAAATCAGATCAGCCCCTTTGCATTTATAAATAGCTCGGACAGGGAAAAAAGACCAACTCTCACTTTTCTGGAGAAGATCGGGCATTGGCAGACCGAAATGGTACTTTCCGGCTGGTCGGAGGAAGACAGGGAGATTGATATCGAGTGGAGGAAGATCACCGGCGTGGACGGGTGGCAGATCCAAGTCTCCCCCGATAAATCATTCCGGAAGAAAAAGACATATTATGCCAAAAAAGAAGCTGCGCAGATGAAAATAACAAACCGCAAAATGAACATCAAGTATGTGCGCATCCGTCCTTATAAAAATGAGGGTGGGAAGCGGGGTTATGGCAGATGGGTCACAGATAGCAAGGAGGGTTATGAATGAAAAAAACAGTTTGGAAGCTTCCGGGAATGATCGTATTTCTTCTTCTGATGATCGTTTTGCTTCCACAGACGGTTCATTGTGCGGGGAAGAGGGAAGGAACTGCGAAAGGCAGGATTTCTTATTCGGCAGCGAAGGGGACGCTTACGATATCCGGAACAGGTGCGCTGCGCAGGAAAGATATAGCAATCGCCAATAAGAAGAAAACCAATTCGGTAAAAAAGATTGTCGTGAAAAAGGGAATCACGTCACTTCCGATCGATGCTTTTTGTAAGTTCAAAAACGTAAAAGAGGTTGTCATTGCCAGTTCGGTAAAGAAAATAGGTTCTGGGTGTTTACCAAACAGCAAGGCATTAAAAAAGGTTACGATGCCCGGGGCGTTCCGCCTTGTTGCGACGGATGATGATATGGCACATTATGATCTGGATGGGTCAAAGAGCCGGATTGATACGATTTCGTTTAATACCCCATTGTCACTGGAGACTTTGGCGTATGTCCGGAGTAACAATCTGATCGTCAGCAAAAAAGATAAGAAATATAAAAGTATCAATGGTGTGATCTATTCTCATGATGGAAAAAGTATCGTGCGTGTTCCGGCGTACCGGGAAACGCTTATGCTTGACGCAGGGTGTGAGGAATTTTGCCTCTCCTCTGTCCTGTATGCCAATCTGGATGCGGAAGGCGATACTTATCTTAAATGTGAGAAGTTGAAAAAGATCGTTCTCCCCGCCTCGGTAAAGGAAGTAAGCCAGTCGAAATACCAGTCAAAAGCTGAGGATCGAAGCGGGGCAAAGGAACTGATCATAAATACCGATCAGTTGGACAGCAACAGCATTTTGTTATTGTTGACGTGGTTTCCGATTTCGGATGTCGGGGAGTTTTTACAGAAATTTACTTATATTTCCGTTCAGGACGGCATGTGTATCAACACCCGTGACGCTTGTCTTTTACGATATACCGGAAAGGCGGAGGAGGTAACAGTTCCGGATGGCGTGAAAAAGATTGGAAGAGGTGCCTTTCAGAATACCGGGATCAAGCGGGCTGTGCTTCCGGATACGGTGGAAGAGATTGGGTATGCTGCCTTCAAGGACTGCAAGGATTTGGCGGAAGTCAGGCTGCCGGCGGCTCTAAAGAAGATGGAATCCCATGTTTTTGAATGGTGTAAGCAGCTAGACCATGTCACCTTTCCAGAGGGCATCGGGTATGTTCCGGAAGGGACATTTGAGTATTGTTCCGGGCTGAAAGACATTGTGCTTCCGGAAACGGTTACGATGATTGGGAAAGGAGCATTTGCTTATACATCTGTTCCGGCATCCATTCTCTTTCAAGGAAACATAAAAGAAATTAAAGGTTATGCTTTTTCTTATACAGAATGGAAAGAACTCGTACTGCCTGCCGCGGTCGAAAAAGTAGAAGAAAGTGCATTTTTTAGCTCTGCGTTAGAGAGGGTGAGGGTGTGCGGTTCGACTGCCGGAGTACACTCGGACGCTTTCAGCGGTTATAAAAACATGACGTTGACCTTTGAAAAGGGAATTGGGGAGTGGCAGACCGGGGTGACTTTTTGGGAGACGGGAGGGCCATATCTCAAATGTCGATGGCAGAAAGTCAGCGGCGTGGACGGATGGCAGCTACAGATTTCTCCCGATAAGTCATTCCGGAAGAAAAAGACATATTATGCGAAAAAGGGGAAGACAGATATAAAAATCAATATGACCGGGGAGAAGATGGCGGTCAAATATATCAGGCTCCGCCCATATAAAGTTGCAAATGGAAAACGAAAGTATGGGCGATGGACGGAGGAGAAAACAAAATGAAACGGAATCAGATTTTAACTGCCTTATTTACATCAAGTATATTATGTTTTGGGTTGCTGTGTTTAACACTTTTGACGCCGGAATATGCGCAGGCGGCTGCGAAAAGTAAAGTATCCCGCTCGGTAAAAAATGGAGTACTTACCTTTTCTGGAACAGGGGCGCTGCGTGGGAAAGACATAGCGATCGCCAACAAGAAGAAAATCAACTCGGTAAAAAAAATCGTCGTAAAAAGAGGGATTACTTCGATTCCGATCAATGCTTTTTACGACTTCAAAAATGTAAAAGAGATCGTGATCGCAGATTCGGTAAAAAAAATCGGTCAGGGAGCTTTTCCAGACAGCAAGACATTAAAAAAAGTGACGATGCCGGGGACATTCCGCCTTGTTATGGAGGAGGGGGATGAAATGGTCTATGATCTGGAGTGGGGATATAAGAGCCGGATCGATACCGTTTCGTTCAATACCCCATTGTCACTGGAGACTTTGGCGTGTATCCGGAGTAATAATCTGATCGTCAGCGAAAAAGATAAAAAATATAAAAGCATCGATGGTGTAATTTATTCTCATGACGGAAAAAGTATCGTGCGTGTTCCGGCGTACCGGGAAACGCTTACGCTTGACGCCGGGTGTGAGGAATTTTGCCTTTCCTCTGTCTTGTATGCCAATATGGATCATGAGGGCGATACTTATCTAAAATGTGAGAAGTTGCAAAAGATCGTTCTCCCCGCCTCGGTAAAGGAAGTAAGCCGGTCGAAATACCAGTCAAAAGTCGAGGATCGAAGCGGGGCAAAGGAACTTATCATAAATACCGATCAGTTGGACAGCAACAGCATTTTGTTATTGTTGACGTGGTTTCCGATTTCGGATGCAGAGGAGTTTTTACAAAAATTTACTTATATTTCCGTTCAGGACGGCATGTGTATCAACACTCGTGACGCTTGTCTCCTGCGGTATACCGGAAAGGCAGAAGAAATAACGGTTCCGGATGGCGTGAAAAAGATTGGAAGATGTGCCTTTCAGAATACCGAGATCAAGCGGGCTGTGCTTCCGGATTCTGTAGCGCAAATAGAGGGCAGCGCATTCAGCGGCTGCAAGGCTTTGGAAGAAGTCCATCTTCCTACCTATATGACGGAAATGGGATCAAATGTTTTTGGCGCCTGTGAACATTTAAACCATGTTGTATTTCCAGAGGGCATGAAAAGTGTCCCTGAACAAACCTTTGAATCTTGTGATGGATTGACAGAGATCACGCTTCCGGATACGGTTACAAAGATTGAAGACAGGGCATTTTCCCGCACGTCTGTTCCGGCATCGATTCTCTTTCAGGGAAACATAAAGGAAATCTGCGGTAACGCTTTTTCAGTGGTAGGCTGGCAGGAACTGGTCGTTCCGGCTACTGTCGAAAAAATAGATGCGTATGCATTTTCTATACCGTCTCTGGAACGGGTGACGGTGTGCGGCTCGACTGCCGGCATCTCTTCCAAAGCGTTTTGCAGTTATTATAGTGGTTCCAAAGATACGGTACTGACATTTGAAAAAGAGGTGGAGGAATGGCAGACCGGACTGTCTCTTCGGACAGGCGGAACTTCTCATGCAAGATTTAAGTGGCAGAAGATCACCGGCGTGGACGGATGGCAGATTCAAGCTTCCCCCTATCGGTCGTTCCGGAAGAAAAAGAAAACATATTATGCAAAAAAAGGGAAGACGGAAATGGAGCTGACGGACAAGAAGATGGCGATGAATTATATCCGGCTCCGCCCATATAAGGTTGTAGACGGAAAGCGGCAGTATGGGCGATGGGCGGTGGTTACATTTGTGAGGAAATAACAAAACGATCAGTTGGGAAGGAGATACCGGGATGAAAAAGATCGGAATCGTAATATGTAACTATAACAAGAGAGAGTATGTGGTAAACTGTATCCAGAGTGTTTTGGAGTCAAAGACGGATGATTTTGATATTTATGTGGTGGACAATGCGTCTACGGATGACTCGGTAGAGGCGATCCGCTCAAAATACGGCGATCAGGTCACAGTCCTTGTCAATTCGGAAAATCTGGGTGGTTCCGGCGGTTTTAATACCGGGATCCGAAAGGTTTTGGAGGAGGGATACGAGTATCTCTACTGCCTTGATAATGATGTGCTTGTCGATGAAAATGCGGTGGGCGCTCTGGCAGATTATCTGGATGCCCATGAGGATACCGGGGTGGCGGGGTCGATCGTCTATCATATGGATTATCCGGATTATGTGCAGCAGTACGGACTGGACATTGATTTTGAAAATTATACAGCCATCACGCATTATGCGGATTTTCTGGATGATGGGAGCATTCCGGAGGTGAATTTCTGCGATACCGTGGCGACGTGCAGCGTGATGATCCGCACGGACTGCATCAAGACGACCGACATCGGGATCATGCCGGAGAATAATTTTATTTATTGGGATGATATGGAGTGGATTTACCGTTTCACGCTTGCCGGATTTAAAGTGGTGACGATAAAAAACAGCGTCGTGTTGCATAAGATGGGGTCGAATACGAGGCCGGCGAATACGTTTATCAATTATTATATGTGGCGTAACCGCATCAACTTTTTTATGAAATACACGCCGGAGACAAAGCTTGATACAATGAGCTACCGGATCTTGAGCGCTGTTTTTGATTCCCTCTACGAGAGCATGTACCGGGAGGAGCATCATGTCATGCAGACGATTTCCTATGCGTTTTATGATGCGGTAAGGGGCGTGAGAGGAAAAGCGGCGGAGCATAAAATACTGGAAAATGACGCGAACGACGATAAATTCCGGGCATATGTAAAGGATAAAAAGTCTTTTTATCTGACGCCTTGCGGCAATGCCGAACAGCAGGAGATGACGGAAAATTTCATCAAGGCACTTGCACCGCATCTAAAGCAATGTGAAGAGGCGGGGGAGGCGGATTTTACCGTCTGCCTGTGTGATTATGTGATGCATGTCAAAGATGGAGACCACAGCGTCGTGTATATCGATACGG
Source organism: Roseburia sp. (assembly GCA_023664685.1). GTDB lineage: Bacteria > Bacillota > Clostridia > Lachnospirales > Lachnospiraceae > Eubacterium_F. Next base: position 56,925 of record JAMPFC010000001.1, read on the forward strand.
AAAATAACTGCATTTTGGATGAGGATGACTGGATGGCAGTCGCAAACTATGCGTATGCCAAATCGTTGTTTATTTATATGAACCAAGCACCATTTCTTGATGCGGTCAGCGACCGGAGAAAAAAATAATACTATATTTCTGGCGGGATTTGTGTTAGAATATACGCAAGGGACATTTTGACAGCAAGGAGAGAATAGATGAAAGAGATGTATCTGCGTTTTCACGGAGGAAAGAGGAAAGCGTTTACGTTAAGTTATGACGACAATATCACACAGGATGAGCGCCTGATCGGGCTGATGAAAAAGTATAAAGTCAAGGGGACTTTCAATCTCATTCCCGGATGGTTTGCAAGCGAAGACGCTGTATTTCCGGAGGGGGAGACATATATCAACGTCACGGAGAAAAAGGCGTTGGAGATTTATGACAATGAGTTCGTTGAAGTTGCCAATCACGGTTTCCGTCATGGAAGGATGACCGCACAGCCTTGCATCCAGAAGATGGAGGAGATCATCGAGTGCCGGAAAAAACTGGAAAAGATGTTTGGGCGGCTCGTCACAGGATTTGCCTATCCGTATGGGACATATGATGGCGAAGTGATGACGGTACTGGAGAAGTGCGGAATCTCGTATGCCAGAACGGTATGTAGTACCTATGATTTTAATCTGCCGGAAAATTGGCTTGAACTGCATCCCACATGCCATCATGCCGATGAAAAACTGGAGGGATTGACGGAGCGTTTCCTGACTGAGAAGGTTTCGGAAAATCCGTATCTGTTTTATGTCTGGGGGCATACGTTTGAGTTTGACCAACAGGACAACTGGGAGATCATCGAACAGCTTCTTGCGAAAATCTCCGGCAGGGAGGATGAAATCTGGTATGCGACAAACGGTGAGATCTGTGCGTATCACAAGGCATATCAGCAGCTTGTTTTTTCCGCGGAGGCAGACCGGATTTTCAATCCGACTGCGGTCGATCTGTGGATCGAAACCGGGAAAAAGATGTATGAGGTTCCGGCAGGAAAAGTGACAGTGATTTAAGTTTGCGTAGAGAGACGCAGAAATGGGGTTCATATGAAAAAGAGAGTATTCTGTATACTGGCTCTGGCGGCGGTTGTGCTTTCATGCGGTGTTGTTTTGTGCAGTGACAAGGCGTGCTATGCGGCAAAGAAACCATCCGCACTGAGTGTAAAGGGGACAAAGATTGTAAATGCGTCGGGGAAAACAGTTATGCTGAAAGGCGTGAGTACGCACGGGATCGCATGGTTTCCCCAATATGTAAATAAAGAATGTTTTAAGAGCTTTCAGAAGATGGGCGCCAATACGATCCGCCTCGCCTTTTACAGCGATCCGTCTGCCGGGTACAATAAAAATCTGTATCAGAAAGTAGACGAGGGCGTAAAGGCGGCGACAGAACTTGGGATGTATGTGATCATCGACTGGCATATCCTGTCCGATGGAAATCCAAAGACAAATGAGAAGAAAGCGAAAGAATTTTTTACATATTTCTCAAAGAAATACGCCGGCAACACCAATGTGCTGTATGAGATCTGCAATGAGCCAAATGGCAGTGTGACGTGGGCAAAGGACATTAAGCCCTATGCACAGAGAATGATCCGCCTGATCCGGACGTATGATAAAGATGCGGTCATCATTGTGGGGACGCCGACATGGTCGCAGGATGTCGATGTCGTAGCGGATGATCCGATCCGCAATGAGAAAAATATCGTTTATGCCCTGCATTTTTATGCGGCGACGCACAAGGACTGGATCCGAAATAAGTTAAAGACAGCGAACAGTAAGGGGCTTCCTGTATTTGTGAGCGAGTATTCCATCTGCGATGCATCGGGAAATGGCGGGATCGACCAGAAAGAGGCAAAGGCGTGGATGAAGCTTTTGAAGCAATATAAAATAGGCCATGTCGCATGGAGTGTCTGCAATAAGAATGAGACCTCTGCAATGATCAAGCCATCGTGCAATAAGATTGGGAAGATTACGAAGAAAGACCTTTCCAAATCGGGGAAATGGGTTGTGAAAAACTGGTAAAAAGGTGCGACTGAAAAACGCGCACCTCGAAAGAATTACCTACGGTAATTCTTTGCTCCGCGAGAAGAGAAGTTTTCATTTGAGATAACAGGTGCGGCTGAAAACGCGCACCTCGATATAAATCATCATATAGTGACAGGAGGGTATTTTTTATGAGTATCAAAATTCAAAATGTGACGGACGCATCGTTCAAAAAGTATGGGCGTATTCTTACAGCGGATTATGACGTCAAAGAGCTGATCGACAAGATGCAGGAGATGCCTTGTCCGGCGGATGTCGTCTATGAACCGTCGGTAAAGGAACTTGAGGCGCTTCCAGTCATGAAGGCATTTACGGACAGTCTGTATGGCGGGCTTCCGATCCAGATCGGGTACTGCAATGGACACAATCATCTTTTAAATGCGGTGGAGTATCACCGTTCTTCAGAGATCAATGTGGCGGCGACCGACCTCATTCTTTTGATCGGGATGCAGCAGGATATCGAGGATGATTTTACATATGATACCGGAAAGATCGAGGCATTTTTGGTGCCGAAGGGAACGATGATCGAAGTGTATGCGACAACGCTTCACTATGCACCGTGCAGCGTAGACGGACAGGAGTTCCGCTGTGTAGTAGTGCTGCCAAAGGATACCAATTTGGATCTGGTCGTAAAACCGCAGGGGGCAAAAGAGGATAAGCTTCTGGTGGCAAGAAATAAATGGCTGATCGGTCATGCAGATGCAAAGATCGATGGGGCGTTTAATGGTTTGAAGGGTGAGAATGTTTCGGTGGGATAATTGTCTCAGCAAAGCTGAGCCAATGCAAGTTGCTATCGCAACTTGAGATGTACAGAAAACATGCACAAAAAATATGGTATAATTAGTCTCTATAAAAAACACCAAGTTTCCTGTGGTGTTTTTTATTTGTGTAAAAATGGAGTACAGAGTGATTTGACCCGCGCGTTTACGTACGCGAAAATAAGTTTGTGCCTGCACTGCGGTACAGACATTTCATGACGCACAAAAAGCAGTGCAGAAATGAGGAGACTATGGCAAATACATATGGTTATGTCCGTGTCAGCAGTCGTGACCAGAATGAGGACAGGCAGCTCATCGCACTGCAAGATTTGTCCGTCCCGCCGGAGCATATCTTTACGGACAGACAATCCGGCAAGAACTTTGAGCGTCCGGCATACCGTCACATGGTAAAACTGCTGAAAAAAGATGACCTGCTCTACATCAAGAGCATTGACAGGCTTGGGCGCAATTACGGGGAAATACTAGAGCAGTGGCGATTGCTCACAAAAGAGATCGAAATAGACATCGTTGTTCTGGATATGCCGCTGTTGGATACAAGACGGGGCAAAGATTTGATGGGTATGTTTTTGAGCGACGTCGTTCTGCAAGTGTTATCGTTCGTAGCGGAAAATGAGCGGACGAACATCCGGCAGCGTCAGGCGGAGGGAATCGCAGCAGCAAAAGCAAGAGGGGTAGCGTTTGGGCGGCCGCCCATCCCTTATCCGGAGGATTTCCCGAAGATCTGCCGCGACTGGCGGGCAAAAAAAATAACACTCCAACAGGCGGCAGAACTCTGCCAAATGCCTCAAGGAACGTTTTATACAAAAGCCAGAAAATACGAAGATTCGGTAAGGTGAAAAGTTTGAAAAAGTGTACTTTTTCAAACTCAAATTACGCAAAATATTTTACACCATTTTCTTGGTATATGCAACATATTTTTTTGTTTTTAGACAAATTTTGCGTAAAAAGGGAGTGATTTTGCTGTTTTTGGTCTAAAATCAAGTTGTAATAAGAGATTTTGAA
>JAMPFC010000001.1:60868-107670 GCA_023664685.1 Roseburia sp.
GAAAGGATGGTTTTGTTCTATAACGATTTCCATGTGAATTTATGGGACATCCACAAGATGGGGACGAGCGATGTGTTCCGGACTGATCTGAGGGAAGTATTTGGATTTTTAAAATGTCAGGATGACAAAGAAGCATTAGAACAGTATGTAAAGGAAAACGAGGCGTTCCGCCATCTACCGGAGGACGCATATGATGTGGTGGCTGTTTACAGCGGAAGTCAGGAACTAGAGATTCACAAAGAAGAATATGAAATGGAGGAGGGATTTGACATGTGTCTTGCGATTCAGGAAATGATCGAAGATGGAAGAATGGAAGGAAGAAGAGAAGGACGACAAGAAGGTAGAGAAGAGGGAATCAGTGCGATGAATGAATTGATACACTGTTTGGTGGCAGAGGGGAGGACGGAAGATTTGCTTCGCTCTTCACAGGATGCGGTGTTCCAGAAGAAGCTTATGGAGGAGTATGGAATTGCAAAGGGGAATATGGAACAGTAGAGGAGGGATTTGACATGTGTCTTGCAATTCAGGAAATGATCGAAGATGGAAGAATGGAAGGTAGAAGAGAAGGCAGGGAAGAGGGACGCCAAGAAGGCAGAAGCAAAGGATGGCAGGATGGAATCAGTGCCATGAACGAACTGATACACTGCCTGATAGCCGAGGGGAGGACAGAAGATTTGCTTCGCTCTTCACAGGATGCGGTGTTTCAGAAGAAACTTATGGAGGAGTATGGAATTTGTAAAGCAGGGATAAGGGATTCAAAAGTCTTGTAAGGATAAAAAACACTTATTGTTGCTAATAGGTCAGAAAGCACATTCGTGCATATATTGAAATCCCATAAAACAAAGATTGAGTTCAAGTGGCGTCGGGTAAAATTAAGTTTTATTGCGTATTCTCACAAAACAATTGACTAGTCTACATCAAATAGTATAATCGAATCGGGAAGTGGATATTTGGGAAAAAAGAATGTTGTATGGAATGATTACATAATGAATAGCAGGAGGTTTTATGAAACTTGAAGGAATACTGATAAACAGAGAGTTGTCGTTGAATGAACTGGAAGAGATGTTACGGAAGAGAAAAAATATAAAACGTATGAATAACCGACGAGGAGAGGAGACTGCTCTGACCAAGGCAATACGGGGCGCAGAGAAGATAGCTGAGTTTATACAATCGGAAAGCAATATAGGAGGCAGCAAATGATACCAAGCGGAATGAAAGAAGAGGATTTTAAATATACACTCAGACCATCAAATTTGATAATGCAGGAGTATAAGGAGTTTATTTTAGTAGTGGAGCATTTCATTGAATTGTTTCATATTAAGGAAAATGTTTGTATCAACAGATCTATTATAGGCAGGATATGTGAGAGGGTTGATCAAAGAAGAGATTATTATATGTATTTTCACTCAGAAGAGGGGACGGTCATGCATATGTCCCAAGAAAAAGAAATAGCGTTATGGGCATATTGGATTTGCAAATATAAACCGATTAGATTTGAAAAGATTTCAGATGATGAATGTTTCTTTACGGAACACGGGTGTACGCTGAGCGATGCTTTGGCTGCTTACATGATAAAATGTATCGCAGAGGAGTGTAAGTCGGGTGAAAGGGTTTCTTTTTCTTATAATGAAATGGAAGATTTGTTTTATGATTTAGCAAACCGAGATTTTAGTAAAGAGGCTATCATTTCTAAGGTGATGGATTTAATACAGTAAGAAAGGATGAACTTATGACATTACTTTTTGAGATAATAGATTTTATATGTGGGAAAGGAAATGCCCAGCTTGTATTTGATAAATGGGAAGTGTTTTTACGCTTTGCTATTACTATAGGTGTCATAGTAGGTATGATAGTGATTGCAATACATAGAGTTTTGATGAAAAAGTTAAAAAAACAGATTGAGGACATGAGTAAGACGGTAGAAAAAACACAAAATAAATATGAAAATTTGAAAGCAAAATTTGAATCGCACGAAGCGCAAGATGATGTTGCTGTAGTATTGTCAGGTGCTAGAACGAAAACTGGCAGGTGAAATCATATTAAGAAAGAAAATTACCAACAAATCATCGAAACACAAGTATTTACAGCGTTGTATGGATATGTTAATATATCATAAGAGGAAATGAGGAGCATTTAGGAAAGGATTTTCTTGTGATATGTGGAAATTGTTGGTTTATTTAAAAGAGTATAAAAAAGAAGCGGTGCTGGGGCCGCTCTTTAAACTATTGGAGGCATCATTTGAGTTATTGGTGCCTCTTGTTATGGCGTCGATCATTGATACGGGAATAAAAAACAGAGACAGCAGATATGTGCTTTTGATGGGCGGGGTTCTTCTTTTGTTGGCGGTAGTCGGACTGGCGGCGTCTCTTACTGCACAGTATTTTGCTGCGAAGGCGGCAGTTGGTTTTTCTACAAAATTAAAGCATGAATTGTTTGCCCATATTGAATCTCTTTCGTATTCTGAGGTGGACATGCTTGGTTCGACGAGCCTGATTACGCGGATGACCAGCGATGTAAATCAGGTGCAGTCCGGGGTGAATCTGGTTCTTCGGTTGTTTTTGCGCTCACCGTTTATCGTATTTGGTGCGATGATCATGGCATTTACGATCGATGTAAAGGCAGCGATGATTTTTGTGGTGGCGATTCCGCTTTTATCCGTTGTAGTATTTGGCGTCATGCTCGCCAGTATTCCGCTTTACCGCAGGGTTCAGACGGGGTTAGACCGCGTGCTTGGCATTACCCGCGAAAATCTCACAGGAGCCAGAGTGATCCGCGCATTCCGAAAAGAAGCGGAGGAAACTGCCAAATTCGAGGAGTCAAACGATGCGTTAAATAAAGTCCAGATGTTTGTGGGGCGCATTTCAGCACTTATGAATCCGCTTACTTATGTTATTATAAATGGCGCTGTTATTGTTTTGATCTGGACGGGGGCTGTCCGTGTAGAGGCGGGGATCATCACGCAGGGGGCTGTTGTTGCACTGGTGAATTATATGTCGCAGATCCTTGTGGAGCTTGTGAAGCTTGCGAACCTCATTATCACGGTGACAAAAGCCATTGCCTGTGGAAATCGGATTCAGGATGTATTTGAGGTAAAGACAAGTCTTCCGGATGATATGACAGAAAAGGTAGTGGAGAAAGCCGGGGCGCCGGCGGTGAGTTTTGAGCGGGTAAGTCTTGCTTATAAAGAGTCTCTGGAGGAATCGCTCACGGATATTTCCTTTACCGCGCAAAAAGGGGATGTGATCGGGGTGATCGGAGGAACCGGCTCCGGAAAGACTTCGCTTGTAAATTTGATCCCGAGGTTTTATGACAGCACATCCGGGCAGATCCGGATTGCAGGAGAAGATATCCGAAACTACCCTCTTTCACAGCTGAGGGAGAAAATTGGTGTCGTGCCACAGAAAGCGGTACTTTTTTACGGAAATATACGCTCGAATATGAAATGGGGCAGGGAGGACGCTGCGGATGAGGAGATTTGGGAGGCATTGGAGACTGCTCAGGCAGCAGAGTTTGTAAGACAGAAAGCGGGAGAACTAGATGCCCTCGTGGAACAGGGCGGAAAAAATTTTTCTGGCGGGCAGAGACAGCGCCTTACCATAGCAAGGGCGCTTGTGAAAAAGCCGGAAATCCTTATATTAGACGATAGTGCGTCAGCACTTGATTATGCTACGGATGCTGCGCTTCGGGCAGGCATTCGGGAAAAATTGAAGGGGACGACCGTTTTTATCGTTTCACAGAGGGCGGCATCCATTTTACATGCGGATCAGATCCTTGTTTTAGATGATGGAAAGATGGTGGGAAGCGGAACCCATGAAGAACTGCTTCGGCATTGCGATGTGTACTGTGAGATTTATGAATCGCAGTTTGGAAAGGGGGATGAGTGAAATGGGGCAGAAGAGGACGCTCATAAAAGTGTTAAAGTATATAAAAAAATATAGTTTTTTCTTGGTCTGTTCGCTGATATTGGCGGCAGTTACGGTAGCGCTTACGCTCTATGTGCCGATCCTGACCGGGGATGCGATCGATTATATTCTGGGGCCGGGGCAGGTGGATTTTGAAAAGATTACGTCTGTTTTGTGGAAGATTGGAGTGTCAGTAGCGATAACGATGGCAGCACAATGGGTTATGAATGTCTGCAATAATAAGATCACATACAGCGTGGTAAGGGATATCCGGGATGAGGCGTTCCGGAGGATTCAGGAGCTGCCGCTTAAGTACATCGACGGGCATTCTTATGGCGAGGTGGTAAGCCGTGTCATTGCCGATGTGGACCAGTTTGCCGATGGACTTCTGATGGGCTTTACACAGCTTTTTACCGGAATCATTACCATACTTGGCACGCTTTTATTTATGCTTCGGGTCAATGTGAGCATTACACTGGTGGTAGTGCTGATCACACCGGTTTCTCTGATCGTGGCTAGCTTTATTGCAAAGAGGACATACGAGATGTTCAAGCTGCAGTCAGAGACACGCGCAGAGCAGACTGCGTTGGTGGAAGAAATACTTGGAAACCAGAAAGTGGTGCAGGCTTTCGCTTATGAAGATGATGCATTGGAAACCTTTGATGAGATCAATGAAAGACTGCAAAAATGTTCTCTCCGCGGGATCTTTTTTTCCTCGATCACAAATCCGGCGACCCGCTTTGTAAATAGTCTTGTGTATGCCGGTGTGGGAATTACGGGAGCTGTTTTTGCAATAAGAGGCAGTCTGTCCGTGGGGCAGCTTTCGTGTTTTTTGAGTTATGCCAACCAATATACCAAACCATTTAACGAAATTTCCGGCGTGGTGACGGAGCTTCAGAATGCTCTTGCCTGTGCCGGGCGGATTTTTGAGTTGATCGAAGAAGAACCGCAAATACCGGATGACAAAGAGGCGGTGCGGCTTAAGGAGGTAGATGGCAGCGTACAGATGGAGGATGTGTATTTTGCTTATGAGCCGGGGCAGAAATTGATCGAGAATTTTAATCTGAAAGTAAAGCCGGGCCAGAGAGTAGCAATCGTAGGGCCGACTGGATGTGGAAAGACGACACTCATCAATCTGTTGATGCGTTTTTATGATGTAAATAGCGGAATGATAAAAGTGAGTTCCCATGATATTAAAAAGGTTACGAGGGAGAGCCTCCGTGAAAATTATGGGATGGTGCTTCAGGAAACGTGGTTAAAGCAGGGGACGATCCGGGATAATATCGTTATGGGAAAACCAGATGCCACAGAGGAGGAAGTGATCCGGGCGGCGAAGGCAAGCCACGCACACAGCTTTATAAGACGTCTGCCGAAAGGATATGATACGGTGATTGGAGAGGATGGCGGGAGTTTGTCACAGGGGCAAAAGCAGCTTTTGTGCATTACCAGAGTTATGTTGTGCCTGCCACCGATGCTGATTCTCGATGAGGCAACTTCGTCGATTGATACCCGTACCGAATTACGGATCCAGAATGCGTTCTCGAAAATGATGCAGGGGCGTACAAGTTTTATCGTGGCGCACCGGCTCTCTACGATCCGTGAGGCAGATGTGATACTGGTCATGAAGGACGGGCATATTATTGAGCAGGGAAATCATGCGGAATTATTGGGGAAAAATGGATTTTATGCGACGCTGTATAATAGTCAGTTCGCAGGGTGAGGTGTTTGTTATCAAGAGGACAAGGCAAAAAGAAAAATTCCCTATTGACTTACTATGAAAATAGGAGTATAGTATGTTTTGTAATCACTATTCCTACTATTTCGATATGAAAACAAGAAAAGGAGGATTTGCATGAAAATTTCTACGAAAGGAAGATATGCCCTGCGGCTTATGATCGACATTGCGATGAATGACAATGGAGAGCCGGTCAGGGTAAAGGATATCTCGGCAAGGCAGAATATTTCCATGAAATATCTGGAGCAGATTATTTCAATATTGAATAAAGCAGGATATGTGAGAGCGATTCGGGGTCCACAGGGAGGCTATCGTCTGGTGAAAAAGCCATCTGAGTATACAGCCGGTATGATACTTAGATTGACGGAAGGAAGCTTGGCGCCGGTGGGCTGTCTTGATTATGAGGAAAATGAGTGTCAGAGGGAGGATATCTGTGCGACATTAGAACTTTGGAAGAAACTGGATGAAGCGATCCGAGGTGTGGTCGATGCCGTGACTCTGGAGGATCTCGTGGACTGGCAGGAAGCGAAAAAGGACAATTATATTATTTGATTTGGTGATTTGCCTGATGAAAGCAGGCAGGAAAGGAAGAGTGTGGTATGGGAAAAATTTATCAAAGTGCGGCGGAACTCATTGGAAATACTCCGTTGGTAGAATTTACAAACATAGAAAAAAAATATGGCTTGAAGGCAAAACTGCTTGCAAAACTTGAGTATTTTAATCCGGCGGGAAGCGTAAAAGACCGTATCGCTCTGGAAATGATCGAAGAGGCAGAGCGGAGTGGAAAGATCAAGCCGGGGGCTACGATCATTGAGCCGACGTCGGGAAATACCGGGATCGGCCTTGCCGCCATAGCGACAGCAAAAGGGTATCAGGCGGTCATTGTTTTACCGGAGACGATGAGCGTTGAGAGAAGAAATATCATTAAGGCATATGGGGCGAAACTTGTGCTGACGGATGGTACAAAGGGAATGAAGGGTGCGATCGAGAAAGCGGAAGAGCTGAATCAGGAGATACCGGGCAGTTTTATTGTCGGGCAGTTTGTAAATCCGGCAAATCCGCAGGCGCATCGCAAAACGACCGGGCCGGAGATCTGGGAGGACACAGATGGCAAGGTAGATATTTTTGTATCTGGTGTCGGGACAGGAGGAACCATCACCGGCGTAGGAGAATATCTCAAAGAAAAGAAAGAGTCTGTGAAGGTTATCGCAGTAGAACCGGCTTCTTCTCCAGTACTTTCAGAGGGTACAGCGGGAACACATAAGATTCAGGGAATCGGAGCCGGATTTGTTCCGGAGGTTTTAAATACGGACATATACGATGAGGTTGTAACGGTGGAGAATGAAGATGCCTTTGAAGTAGGGAAAGAGATTGCCCGGACAGAGGGGATCCTGACAGGGATCTCATCAGGAGCGGCTCTGTGGGCAGCACTCAAGGAGGCTGAAAAGTCTGAAAACGAGGGAAAGACGATTGTCGTATTCCTGCCGGACAGCGGCGACCGCTATTACTCGACGCCATTGTTTGCAGATTGAAGTGAAGATAACGGTGCAGATTAAAAAAGCTGTAGATTGAAAAAGTTGAATTGACTGTCAGGTGCTTATGTTTTATAATGTTTTTATAAAACTGCAAATGGCAGTCTGTTTTATTACAATAATTTTGGAGGATAACCGTATGTTAGAACAGCTTAAAAAAGAAGTATACGAAGCGAATATGGAGCTTCAGGAAAAGGGACTTGTCATTTACACATGGGGAAATGTAAGTGGGATTGACAGAGAAAATAATTATGTAGTCATTAAACCAAGCGGCGTGGAGTATGAGGAACTTTCCCCGGAGGACATGGTGGTCGTGGATTTTGATCAGAATGTAATCGAAGGGAAGTACCGTCCTTCTTCGGATACAGCGACGCATATTGAACTGTACCGGGCTTATGATGAAATCGCAGGGGTTGTCCATACGCATTCTACGTGGGCAGTCTCATTTGCACAGGCAGGGAAGCCGATTCCGGCACTCGGAACGACGCATGCGGATTATTTCTACGGTGAAGTGCCTTGTACAAGGGATCTTACAGCTGTAGAAATCACAGAAAACTACGAAAAAAATACGGGAGTTGTCATCGTGGAAACGATCGGAGAACGGGATGCGATGGAAGTCCCGGGGATCGTGGTGAAAAATCATGGCCCGTTTACATGGGGGACGTCGCCGGCAAATGCAGTTTATAATGCGGTTGTGCTTGATAAGGTGGCGGAGATGGCGCATCACACACTGACCTTGAATCCGTCTGCAAAGCCGGCGCCGCAATATCTATTAGATAAACATTATTTCAGAAAACACGGAGAACATGCTTATTATGGACAGGATGGTCTTTGATCAGGCGATTGAAAAAATCGTACATAAAGAGCGGGAACGTTATGGCATCGGAACTCTTTCCGAAAAGACGCTTCATGCTGTCGTAAAGAATTATATGGAACCGGATGAAGATTATCATGAGGTTCCGTTAGAGGGGTATGTGGCGGATATTTTCCGGGATGATGAAGTCGTAGAGATACAGACCGCACATTTTAATGTGCTGCGGCGCAAACTGGATAAATTTCTGCCGCTTTATAAGGTGACGATCGTGTATCCGATCCCGGCGACTAAGTGGGTCATATGGGTGGATCCGGAGACTGGAGAAGAAGTAAGCAGGAGAAAATCGCCGAAGAAGGGAAGCCAGTATCAGGCATTTCGGGAGTTGTACCGGATCAAAACCTATCTGGGGCATCCAAATCTGAATGTGCTGTTTCTTTTTATGGATGTTGAGGAAACAAAGATTCTGGATGGGTGGAGCCGGGACAAAAAGCGTGGGGCGACGAAGTATGACCGTATTCCGCTTGGACTGGTAGACGAGATGCTTTTTGAGCGGGTCGAGGATTACCGGATGATGATACCGCCGGAGTTGTCGGAATTTACCTCGGGAGAGTATGCAAAAGCGGCGAAAATACCAGTATCCCAAGCACAGACTGCTTTAAATATTTTTTATTATCTGGAGATCGTGGAACGTGTGGGGAAACGGGGAAATTCATTTATTTATGAAGTCCGGGAGTAAAAAATAGAAAAAAGGGGTTGCATTTTAAAAAGTTTTGTTGTATTATATTCATGAACATATGAATAGTTGTTCATATGTTCATGAAAGAAAAATCTGCTGTAAATGCAGGAAAGGAGAAAATATTTATGGAGAAGCAGGAGTCTGAGCGCTGTCAGACAGAGCATCACCATGTGGAGATGGTCAGTAGATGGAAGGAAGATATGCCGGATGACGATACGCTTTATGATCTGGCAGACCTGTACAAGATATTCGGCGATTCTACCCGCATTAAGATCATGTATCTTTTACTCCGGTCGGAGATGTGTGTCTGTGATATTGCAGATGTGCTGAACATGAATCAGTCTGCGATTTCGCATCAGCTCAGGGTATTAAAGCAGAATAAACTTGTAAAGAATAAAAGAGAAGGAAAATCAGTCATTTATTCACTGGCGGATCAGCATGTAACCTCGATTCTCAGTCAGGGAATGGAACATATATTAGAGTAAAAAGGAGAGAAGAAAAGATGAAAAAGAAATTTAACATGGTAAATCTGGATTGTGCAAATTGTGCGGCAAAGATGGAGAATGCGATCAATAAGATCGAGGGTGTGGAGAGTGCAGTCATTAGTTTTATGGCGCAGAAATTGACACTTGTAGCGGATGATGCGCGTTTTGATGAGATCGTGGCAGAGGCGGAGGCTGCCTGCCGCAAAGTGGACGCAGATTGTTATCTGGAAAAGTGAGGCGGTACTTATGACGAAGAAACAGAAAAATGCCTTGTGGCGCATCCTTATTTCAGGTGCTGTTTTTATCCTATTTTTTATCTTGTTTCATACAGGGATCGTCGATACGGAGGCAATGTTTGAAAACGCAGTATATGCAAAAGCATTTGAATTTATCATCTATTTGATCCCTTATGTCATCATTGGCGGGGATATTGTGAAAAAGGCGGTTGTAAACATCGGTCACGGTCAGGTGTTTGATGAGAATTTTCTCATGTGTATCGCTACCTTTGGGGCTTTTGGAACGGGAGAATACGATGAAGCGGTAGCAGTGATGCTCTTTTATCAGGTAGGGGAGCTTTTCCAGAGCTATGCGGTCAACCGTTCCAGAAAATCGATCACAGAGCTTATGGATATCTGCCCGGAGTACGCCAATTTAGAAGTCGGAGACAGTGTAGAAAAGACAGATCCGGATGAGGTATCGCCCGGCAGTATGATCGTGATCAAGCCGGGGGAGAAAGTTCCTCTTGACGGAGTCATCGTGGAAGGCAGTTCTTTTGTGGATACAAGCGCCCTGACCGGGGAATCTGTGCCGCGGAAGGTGTGCGAAGGGGAGGAGATCATAAGCGGCTGCGTGAATGGAAGCGGAGTTCTTAGAGTGCGTGTCACAAAAGAATTTGATGATTCAACGGTTGCTAAAATACTGGAGCTTGTGGAAAATGCAAGCAGCCGGAAAGCAAAGGTAGAAAATTTCATCACGAAGTTTGCGAAATATTATACACCAGTTGTTGTGCTTGCCGCCCTTTTGATCGCACTGATCCCGCCGATTGTTCTTGGCGGCGGGTTTGGAAACTGGATACAGAGAGGATGTATTTTTCTTGTAATCTCCTGCCCATGTGCGTTGGTGATTTCGGTGCCTCTCAGTTTTTTTGGAGGGATCGGTGCGGCTTCTAAGAAAGGGATTTTAGTGAAAGGGAGCAACTATCTTGAGATGGTTTCCCAGATGGATACCGTCGTTTTTGATAAGACAGGAACGCTTACAAAGGGTGAGTTTGAGGTTGCCGAGGTTTTTAATGAAAATGGGATGGACGCCCTTTTGCTTGCCGCTCTTTTGGAAAAATATTCCGAGCATCCGATCGCAAAGTCGATTTTGAGTGCCTGTGATAACAGTTCTAAGTTTGTGAAATCCGCTTCGCCGGAGTATTCCTCGATGGAGGTTTCGGAGGTGGAAGAGATCGCAGGGTATGGAATAAAAGGGACAGCAGCGGGGAAAACAGCATACGCAGGAAAGAAAAAACTTCTGACAGAAAATGGAATCGACGTGCCGGAACTGACCGATGCACAGAAGCAGTCGTTCGCGGAGAGTACGGTCGTATATGTTGGTTATGATGGAAGGTATGCAGGATGTATTTTCATTTCTGACCAGATCAAGCCCGGCGTCGAGGAGGCACTTATTTCCCTGAAAAAAGAGGGAGTGAAGCGGTTTGTCATGCTGACCGGGGATAAGAAAGAGACCGGAGAGGCGATCGCAGGCAGACTTGGGATCGATGAGGCATATACGGAACTTCTTCCGGAGGATAAGGTGAGCAAAGTGGAGGAGCTGATCGAAACGACAGAAGAGGGTCGGTATGTGGCATTTGCCGGGGATGGGATCAATGATGCACCGGTGATCACCCGCGCAGATATCGGAATTGCGATGGGGAGTATGGGGTCGGATGCGGCGATCGAGGCGGCGGACGTTGTCTTGATGGAGGATGATATATCCAGACTTTCGTCGATGATCCGTATATCCAGAAAGACGATGAAGATTGTCCGGCAGAATATCGTATTTGCCCTCGGGGTAAAGCTTTTTGTCCTCATTCTTGGCGCCTTTGGTCTTGCAAATATGTGGGAAGCAGTGTTTGCTGATGTGGGTGTGGCGGTATTGGCGATTTTAAATGCCATGCGGGCAAATAGCTCAAAATAGAAATTCTTCTATTGTAAGCACCGAACATAAATGGTATACTGAACGAAAGAAAAGATAACGTAAACTGTGCTTTACAAAACAAGATCAGGAGGATTTCGATGGAGAGAGAGACAAAATGTATTCAGGCAGGATATGAGCCGAAAAACGGAGAGTCGCGTATGATTCCGATCATACAGAGTACGACTTTTAAATATGATACCAGTGAGGATATGGGAAAATTATTCGATCTGGAGGCGAGTGGTTATTTTTACACAAGGCTGCAAAATCCAACCAATGATTATGTGGCGGCGAAGATTTGTGCATTAGAGGGCGGGACAGCGGCGATGCTTACGTCCTCCGGACAGGCGGCTTCTTTTTATTCGGTATTTAACATATGCAGTGCAGGAGACCATGTCGTTTCGTCCTCTACGATCTATGGCGGAACTTACAATTTATTTGCGGTGACGATGAAACGGATGGGGATTGAATTTACGTTTGTGGATCCGGACTGTTCGGAAGAGGAGTTAGAGGCGGCGTTCCAGCCGAATACGAAAGCAGTATTTGGGGAGACGATCGCAAATCCGGCGCTTATTGTATTTGACATCGAGCGTTTTGCGAAAGCGGCACATGACCACGGAGTTCCTCTTATCGTGGACAATACCTTTGCGACGCCGATCAACTGCCGCCCGTTTGAATGGGGAGCGGATATCGTGATCCACTCTACCACCAAATATCTCGATGGACATGATGCGACCGTTGGAGGCTGTATTGTGGATTCAGGAAAATTTGACTGGTTTGCCCATGCCGATAAGTTTCCGGGACTTACGACGCCGGATGAATCCTACCACGGAATCACATATGCAGAAAAATTCGGGCTTGAGGGGGCGTTTATCACGAAAGCGACAGCTCAGCTTATGAGGGATCTCGGTTCGATCCAAGCGCCGATGAATGCATATCTTTTGAATCTTGGCCTTGAATCCCTGCATGTGCGCATGCCGAGACATTGCGAGAATGCCCAGAAAGTAGCTGAATTTTTGGAGCGGCATGAACTCGTTGAATGGGTGAATTATCCGGGGCTTCCCGGGAATAAATATTATGAGCGGGCGAGAAAATACATGCCGGATGGAACGTGCGGTGTTGTGTCGTTTGGTGTAAAGGGCGGCAGAAGTGCCGCAGAGAAATTTATGGCAAAATTAAAGATCGCCATGATCGCAACGCATGTGGCGGACGCTCATACATGCGTGCTTCATCCCGCATCTGCAACACACCGGCAGATGAACGATGAGGAGCTGGTCGCAGCAGGCGTCGGGCCGGATCTCGTGCGGTTATCGGTGGGGATTGAAAATGTAAATGATATCATCAACGATCTCTCGCAGGCATTGGAGGCATGCCGCTGATCGGAGTTGCTCTGTTGCGGGGTATTTGATTTTTAAAGGACAGGTGAAAAAAATTTTGCCTGTTCTTTTTTTGTATTTATTTCTATATTTTAGTGCGAAAGGGGCAGAGTTTATTGGGGATTGTGGAGAAAAGGAATGTGTATTACTACACTTATTAGTTTCTTTTTTGAAAAATAATTTAAAAAAAGTGCTTGCATTTTCCGATAAAGGGGGATATAATGACAAGCAATCCCGGTGTCAGGGATTCTAGCATTCAATGATGGGCGTTTCGCCCGGAGAACTCAGCAGCTTAGAAAAAAGATCGTCGTTTGACTGTATGGTCGAACAAAAGGAAACTGAAAAAACAGTGAAGTAGTTCACAAAAACCGTGCCTGTGCGCTGCGGGGATCGGTTTATTATTGCATAAGCAGCGCAGGAATGGAGAGTTATATGAAAAAAAGATCAATATGTTACCGTTGTTGGGCAATTCTGCTCATATGTTTTATTTTGTGCGGCTGTTTTGGCGAGGGTGTCTCGGTCTTGGCAGCGGCAGTTGTTGCGAAAGGAGAAGCCGGAGGAATCGTCTGGGAACTAGATACAGATGGTGTATTGTCCTTTGATGGCACAGGAGAACTTGCGGGGTATGGATCAGCGGATACAGTTCCGTGGCATGCGTACCGTGGACAGGTAAAAAAAGTTGTGTTCCACATGGGAAGTGTTTCGGGAGGAGATATCAGCTATTATTTTTCGGGGTGTCAAAACCTCCAGTCGGTTAATAATATACCCGAGGGTGTACAGAAAATGGACGAGGCGTTTCTGGGGTGTGAAAATCTTACGTCGGTCGGAAGCATTCCGGAGACGATGCAGTCATTATGCAGAGGGTTTAAAGATTGTATCTGTTTGAATCAGGAAATCCGTATCCCCGGACAGGCGGTAGAGGTAAAGGGAGCCTTTGATGGGTGTCAGGCGCTTACGTATACGCCAGTCATAGAAGGGGAGCAGATTACGGATATGAGTGAGATGTTCCGTGGGACAGCGATTTCTGCTGTGCCTTACATACCGGAGGCGGTGAAAGATCTCTCTTATACATTTGCGAATTGTAAGTCACTCCGCAGTGCGCCTAAATTACCGCGTTCGCTTGAAAATATGGATCATACGTTTTATGCCTGCAGCCGGATGACGACAGCGTCGGATGTACCTGCCAATGTAAAAACGATGTCGTATTGCTATTATGGATGCGTGGTTCTTGCGGCGGCGCCGGTGATTACGTCCAATGTGCTTGAAAATATGGAATATGCTTTTTATAACTGCCGGAGTATGCAGACGTCTCCGCGGGCGCCGGAAAGTGTCCGGAACATGTCGTATACGTTTTATAACTGTGGCAATATGCAGAGTGCGCCGGATGTCGGCCCTAATGTGAAAAAAATGTCCGGCTGCTTTGCAAAATGCGGGCAAGTGTCCGGGACGATGACTGTGTATGCAGTGATTCAGGACAAAGCTGATTATGATAAGTTTGCGGGGGATACCGCGAAGTATGCGCCATACGATAATCCCAATTTTCTCGGCGGAGATGGAAGCGGATTAAAGGTAAATTACATCAATAATAACAAATCCCAGATTTTGAACTATCTCGCAGAGGGGTGGAATAACGGGGCACTCCGGAATGATAAATCGATCGGGAGTCTGCGTCTTGGAATTATGGGAAGCCAGAATGTTGCGTCCTGCGAGATCACGAAGCCAGAGACAGTCGTGTATAACGGTTCTGCTTTTACGCCGGAGCCGGAGGTGTATTATGCCGGTATCCGTTTGAAGAAAGAGGAAGATTATACATTGACTTACCAGAATAACAAAAATGCGGGAACAGCGACCGTAAGTATTTTGGGACAAGGGGAGTATGATGGAAATACAAGCGTGCGTTTTGTGATACAGAAGGCACCGCTTAAGTCAGTGAAGGCATATGAGTATTCCGGAATTTATGATGGGAAAGCGCATGCTGTCACTGTGGTTTGCGATGAAGGAGCCACGATCGAGTACGGCGTGCAGGAGGGACAGTATACGTTAGAGGAGAGTCCTGAGTATGTACTGCCGGGAATTTATACGGTATATTTCAGGGTGAAAAAGGCGAATTATGAGACCTATACCGGAAGCACTGCAGTTACGATCGAGAGCGCAAAGCTGAATGTCGATTCAGCCGGATTTTCCGGGGAGTATGATGGTAATCCTCATAGTATCCGTGTGTCGGCAGACGAGGGGGCAGTCATACGATATGGCACGTCGCCGGGTAAGTATGATATGACGACTCCGCCGGCTTATATAAATGCCGGAACGTACACGGTGTATTACGAGGTGACAAAAACCGGATATGCCACATTCACAGGGAAGCGACTGGTGATCATACAGAAAAAAGAGACGGAAGCGGATGATGTGAAAACAGATGATACGAAAACCGAAAAACCAGAAAAGGGTCAGGAAGATAAACGAGGAGATGAGAACAATCTTCTGGGGAGCTTAGGTGATGAAATAACGTTAGAAGACCTGCTGTCAAGTGGAGAACTGCTGTCAAATGAAGAATTGTTATCAGGTGATGTTCAGGAAAATACGATCGCATCTTTTATAAAAAATTTGGATGAACGTAAGAGTCTCAATACGATCAAGGGAAAGACGCCGCAGCGTCCCGGAAAAGTAAAGATAAAAAAATTGCGCCTTGCCAAAGGGAATATAAAAGTGGTATGGAAAAAGGCAAAGAGCGCAATGGGATATCAAGTTGTATGCTCACGGAAAAAATCCGGAACAGGGAGTACGAAACAAAAGTATACCAAAAAGAAACAAATCGGAATCCGTTGGAAAAAGCAGGGCAAATGTTATGTAAAGGTCAGGGCATACACGGTGTATAAAGGCAGAAAAGTGTACGGTGCATGGAGCAGGGTACACAAACTGAATACGTCTTCCCCAAAAGCCCGAAAGTAATCATTCCATGTCGATAAAACGCATTTTATTGCTTGATTTCTTTGGAATTTCACCGATATAGGCACCTTCAATATTTTTTGAATGGACACATTTTTCGCAGTAATTGCCATAGCGGATCGCTACGCCGCAGCTTTTGCAATGGATGAATACCTCTGAATTTTCAGGGATCTCAACTCGTCCAAGACGCAAAAATTCACCAATTTTTGCTTTGCGGACTCCTGTTTTGGCAGATAGTTCGATTGCATTTGTGGGTCCATTTTCGTTGATATAGGCTTTGATCTTCCCAAAATCATCGAGTTCTTCCGCACCGCATTTGTCACATACATATTTTCCGGCATATTTGTAGGTCATCGGAATTTTGCAGTTTGGACACTTGATTATGTCATCTGCTAATATTGTTGATCGATTCATCTCGGCCATCGTACCACCACCTAATAAAATTGTTTAATAAAATTTTACTAAAATGTGAGCCAAATTGCAATACAAATGTTATAAAAGTTTTTGGATCGTGAGAGAATACAGTTCATCGCTGTTGTCACGCCAGTTGTTGCAGATTTTTATGGCGTCTTCTTCTGTGGGAACAGAAAGTTTTGTTTGAAAAAGGATCTGATTGTTTTCGGTCAGGGAACAGGTGGCAAGGTATTCACCGTGGTCAAGCATTGTGTAATCGCTGACTACGGTGATGTGGTCGATGATCTTATGGTTGTTGTCCCGTAAATACTGATCGATCTCCTGCCGGATTTCGTGGGACAGACTGGAGCCAAATAACTCTAAGGTTTCTGCCCCTGCGTCCGTGATACGGTAATAAGAAGTGTTATATGTATTGGAGCATGAGATGAGTTCGGCGTCCAAAAGCTCCGCAAATGCATTTTGAACGTTAAAATAATTTGTGTACCCATGATCGATGATATAATCGGATACAAGTCCAAGTGTAAGCGGCGTATTTACCTTGCCCAAGGTGTAAAGTATGATCAGTTTGTAAATGGTAAATGCCTCTTTCATAAAGATAACTGCTCCTTTCTGGATGTTGTGGTGTTTATGTTTCAGGATTCCGGTATTTTCCCTGCCAGATATTTCTTTCTTTTAACTGCCTGTGGAGTTCATTCAGGACATGTCTCTTTTGACTGCTCCACTCCGGGGCGATAAGAAGAGCTTTTGGCCCATCGCCGGTCAGGCGGTGGATGATGGTCTCTTCTGGCAGGATGGAGATGGCATGTATGACGATATCGATGTATTCTTGGATCGTGAGTGCCTCGAAATCCCCCTGCCTGTACAGATCAGCCAGAACCGTATTTTTCAATATATGTAGTAACTGGATTTTTATTCCCTCCGAATGGCATCCGGCGACATGGGATATCGTTTGCAGAAAATGGCCGGAAGTCTCGCCGGGAAGTCCTGCGATAACGTGCGTCACTACTTCCAATCCGGCAGAATGCAGGCGTTCTACAGCTGTATCATACACTTCCAGAGGATACCCGCGCCGGATCAGGCGGGCTGTGGCCTCATGGATTGTCTGTAATCCCAGTTCTACCATGACTGGCTTTTTTTCATTGCATTCTTTTAAAAGATCTATGACCTCGCCGGGAAGGCAGTCCGGTCTCGTGGCGATGGAGAGCGCCACGACTTTTGGATGACGGAGTGCCTCCATATACATTGGTCTCAGCGTTTCGGTTGGCGCGTAAGTATTTGTGAATGACTGGAAGTAGGCGATAAATTTATTTCCCACTTGCTTCCTCATGGAAATCCCGCGTATACCCTGATCGATCTGCTGTGTGACCGAAGCGGAGATCGGAGAAGCAAAATCTCCGGAACCACTGCCGCTGCAAAAAATACAGCCACCATATCCGAGTGTTCCGTCCCGGTTTGGGCAGGTCAATCCGCTTTCGAGCGAGATTTTATATACTTTTTCACCAAATCGTTTTTTCATTTCATAGTCGAGGGAGTGATAAGGCTTTTCTCCCCACATTCTGTTAGTCATGAATATGTTCTTTGACCGCCCGGCTTACCGTTTCTGCCACGCGCGGGTCAAAAGCCTCCGGCATGATATTGTCCTCATTCAGTTCGTCGTCGGGAACGAGGGAAGCGATCGCAAGGGCGGCCGCTAACTTCATTTCCTCTGTGATCCGGGAAGCGCGTCCCTCCAGTGCGCCTTTGAAAATGCCGGGGAAGGCGACGACGTTATTTACTTGGTTCGGAAAATCCGAGCGTCCGGTTCCGACGACTTTTGCTCCGGCTTTTTTTGCTATATCCGGCATGATCTCGGGGATGGGATTTGCCATCGCAAAGAGAACCGGGTCGCTGTTCATCGATGAGACCATTTCAGGTGTTACGATATTTGGTGCCGAGACGCCGACGAAGATATCAGTACCGACAAAAGCGTCGGCAAGAGTGCCGGAACGCCCCTCTAAGTTTGTGAGTGTCATCATTTCCTTTTGCATCCAGTTTAATCCGGGTGTGTCCTTATTCAATATACCTGATTTATCGCAAAGCGTCACATGTTTAAATCCGTATTTTAATAAAAGTCTGCTGATCGCAATTCCGGCGGAACCGGCTCCGTTTACGATCACCCTGCTTTCTTCTTTTGATTTTCCGGTGACTTTCAGGGCATTGATGATTCCGGCGAGGACGACGATAGCAGTTCCGTGCTGATCATCGTGGAATACCGGGATATCAAGTAACTCCTGCAGGCGGGATTCAATCTCAAAACAGCGCGGAGCGGAGATGTCTTCTAGATTTATGCCGCCAAAAGCAGGGGCGATATTTACAACGGTCTGGATGATCTCTTCCGTGTCCTGTGTGTCGAGACAGATGGGAAATGCGTTTACATTTCCAAATTCTTTAAAGAGGACAGCTTTTCCCTCCATAACCGGCATAGCGGCCTCAGCGCCGATGTTTCCGAGCCCGAGGACAGCGCTTCCATCGGACACGACAGCTACGGTGTTTGATTTAATCGTGTAATGATAGGCGTCCTCTTTATTTTTAGCAATCGCCTTACAGGGTTCAGCAACTCCCGGTGTGTAGGCGATCGCGAGGTCTTCTCTGGATTTGACTTTGCATTTTGGTGTTGTATTGATTTTTCCGCACCATTCCCTGTGAAGGGAAAGTGCTTTTTCGTTATTTGTCATAAGTTCCTCCGTTCTGTTAAAATTACCACGGGTTTATTTTAGCACTTTTAATAAGTAAAAACAATATAAAGTGAAAAATCACCGCAGAAATCACTTTTGGGACTTGTGCTTTTCCCTGAAAATGGTACAATAAGTATTATAAGTAGAATTTTTCGAGAGGGAGGTTGCGGGAATGACACTGCAGGAGGCACAAAATAAGCTTTCAGGAACAGGGCAGGAACACCTGCTTCGGTATTATGATGAATTGAGCGGGGAGCAGAGAGAATATCTTCTGGGTCAGATCGATGATTTGGATCTCGGACTCCTGAGCCAGATCAGCGAGGAAGGAAAAGAGTTAAAAAGGGGAAAGCTCGAGCCGATGGGCGCCGTCACGAAAGAGGAGATCGAAAAGAACCGGGTAAGGCTTGAGAATATTGGTATTCGGGCGTTGAAGGAGCATAAGGTAGGAGCCGTACTCCTCGCCGGCGGACAGGGGACAAGACTTGGGCTTGATAAGCCGAAGGGGATGCTGAATGTCGGCGTGAACAAAGACTTGTATCTGTTTGAACAGCTGATCCAAAATATCATGCAGGTACGGGATAAGACAGGCACATGGGTTCCTTTATTTATCATGACAAGTGAAAAAAATAATAAAGAAACACTTGCTTTTTTTGAAGAAAAGAATTATTTTGGATATAACAGGGATTTTATTTTCTTCTTTGTCCAGAAGATGGCGCCATCGGTTGGGTATGATGGAAAAATACTGATGGAGGACAGGGATAAGATCTCGGCTTCCCCGAATGGAAACGGTGGATGGTTTACTTCTCTTATGGATGCAGGGCTTTCCGACAAGCTTTCCGAATTGGGAGTGGAGTGGCTGAATGTATTTTCTGTGGACAATGTTCTCCAGAAGATTGCCGATCCGGTTTTTGTAGGTGCTGTGTTGGAAAATGAGTGCGTCTGTGGAGCCAAAGTGGTAGCCAAAGCAGACCCTTCGGAGAGAGTGGGCGTGTTATGCCTAGAGGATGGGAAACCGTCAATTGTAGAATATTATGAGATGACGGATGAAATGATTCACTTACGGGATGATGAGGGAAAACTTCTTTATAATTACGGAGTGATTCTGAACTATCTTTTTCGTGTAGATATTCTTGAACAGATCATGAAGCAAAGTCTCCCTACACATGTAGTAGAAAGGAAAATTCCATATATGGATGAGCATGGAGAGTACGTGAAGCCGGACAAACCAAATGGTTATAAGTTCGAGACGCTGGTTCTTGACATGATCCATATGATGGATAACTGCCTGTCATTTGAGGTAGAGCGTGAGAGGGAATTTGCACCGATCAAAAATGCTACAGGTGTAGACTCCTTGGAGAGCGCAAGGGAACTTATGAAAAAAAATGGGATTGAATTTTGATGTTTGAACAAAATCAGTACATTACATGAAAGAGAATCAGGACGATACACGGGATTTGTGTCTGTGCGCTGTCAGACCCGGATTCGTCACGAGTAGAATGCGGCGCAGAAAGAAATGAGGATTAGAATGGATTTAACAAAATTATCACTGAAGGAACTCAGGGAACTGGCGAAGGAAAAAGGACTCTCAGGGATATCCGGACTTCGCAAAGGAGATTTGGTTCATGAACTGGAAAAACTGACGATATCCGAATCTCAGTCTGACGATGGGCAGGCGGCAGAAAAAAGTGCAGGAAGAGCGGAGACGGGTTCGAGGCAGATGGGAAGACCGGCAGAAAAGCGTGAGGAGAAAAAGAAACCGGTCTATACATACGTGCCGAACCACGGGGAACGCTCCCATAGTTATAATAGAAATAATTCTTCTGCGAATAACAGCACAAACAATAATGCAAATAATAATGCCGGGAATAATGCGGGTAATAATAGCACCCAACATGTTCAGCATGCCCCGCATACGGAAAACCAGCCATTCCGCACGATCGAAGAGGTGGTAAAGGCGGGACTGATCACGATCGCGAAGGACAGGCATGTTTCTGATGTCCATCCGACGGAGATCAAAGAGCTTGACAGTGGGATTACGAAAAAAGGGATTTTGGAAATTATGCCGGAGGGATATGGTTTTATCCGTTGTGATAATTTTCTTCCCGGGGAAAATGACGTCTATGTTTCCCCGGCATTTCTCAGGAGGTTTGGCCTTAGAACCGGCGATATCGTAGAGGGGAACATACGGGTCAAGACCCAGAATGAAAAATTCAGCGCCCTTCTTTATATGAAAAGTGTCAATGGGAGGCCGATCACTTATTTGGCGCACCGTACCAAATTTGAAGATCTCACACCGATCTTTCCGAATGAGAGGGTTCATCTTGAGACAGCAAATTCGGGAGTTTCCATGCGGATGCTTGATCTGATCGCACCGATCGGGAAAGGGCAGAGGGGAATGATCGTTTCCCAGCCAAAGACCGGAAAGACAACCCTTCTCAAGCAGGTTGCCAGTGCCATCACAAAAAATTATCCGAAGATGCATCTTTTGATCCTCCTGATCGATGAAAGACCGGAGGAGGTCACGGATATCAAAGAGTCCATTGAAGGAGAGCATGTAGAAGTGATCTACTCCACGTTTGATGAACTGCCGGAAAATCATAAAAGAGTGTCGGAGATGGTCATTGAGAGAGCAAAACGACTGGTCGAGGGGGGAGACGATGTGGTGATCCTTCTCGACAGTATCACAAGGCTTGCCAGAGCCTACAATCTCACGGTTACGCCAAGCGGCAGGACGCTTTCCGGCGGACTTGATCCGGCGGCGCTTCATATGCCAAAACGATTTTTCGGTGCGGCGAGAAATATGCGGGAGGGCGGAAGCCTTACGATACTTGCGACTGCGCTTGTGGATACCGGAAGCCGGATGGATGACGTGGTGTTTGAGGAATTTAAAGGAACCGGAAATATGGAGCTTGTCCTCGACCGGCATCTGTCGGAAAAACGGGTATTTCCTGCCATCGATATCCAGAAATCCAGTACGAGGCGTGAGGATCTTCTTTTGAGCCAGAGCGAGTTAGAGGCAGTTTACCTGATGAGAAAGGCGCTTAGTGCAAGTGCTAATACCGAAAGCAATCTAGAGCAGATCATCAATCTGTTCCGGAAGACGAAAAACAACAAAGAATTTATCGAAACGATAAAAAAGATCAAGTTACATTAGAAAAGGCTTGCATTTTATAAAAATCCATGATACAATGAGTAAGCCGATTTTGGGAATTGAAAATATAAGTAGTGAGGTGAAAATACATGAGAGAGGGAATCCATCCAGAATATTACCAAGCAAAAGTTGTGTGCAACTGTGGTAATGAATTTGTGACTGGTTCAACAAAGCAAGACATCCATGTTGAAGTATGTTCAAAATGCCATCCGTTCTACACGGGACAGCAGAAGTCTATGGCAGCTCGTGGTGCGATTGATAAGTTCAATCGTAAGTATGGCTTAAAATAAGCAGATGATGAACACATTATGGCTCCGCAGTCTCTATATCAAGCATATTGAGGCCTGCGGAGTTGTTGCATATATGAGTTTTTGTCACAAAAGGCGTCAGAGGACGCGGAAATGAGGAGAGTATGAGGTATTCGGGAATTGGCGGTCAGGCGGTCATCGAGGGTGTTATGATGAAAGGAGACGGTAAATACGCTGTTTCTGTCCGTAAGCCAGATGGGGAAATCGAAGTAAAAGTAGAGAAGTATCAGAGCATAAGAGACAAATACAAGGCTGCGGATCTTCCGGTGATCCGTGGTGTGGTGGCTTTTGTGGAGTCGCTCGTGATGGGAATGAAAACGTTAAATTATTCAGCGGGTTTCTGGGAAGAAGAAGAGGAAAAAAAGGAAAAGGAAAAAGAGAAACAAAAAGAGAAAGAAAAAGACAAGGACAAGGCGGATGATAAGGGAAATGACCTACTCATGGGACTTGTGGTTATGCTCGCAGTCATTATTGCGATCGGCCTGTTTGTGCTGCTTCCGTTCTTTGTCTCAGAATTGTTGTCCCGGGTGATTCCATCGGTGCAGATCCGGGGGCTGATCGAGGGTGTGATCCGCGTGGCGCTGTTTATCGGGTATGTAAAGGCGATTTCCTATATGGAGGACATAAAGCGCGTGTTTATGTATCACGGGGCAGAGCATAAATGTATCAACTGTGTGGAAAATGGTTTGGAACTGACGGTGGAAAATGCCAGAAAACAGACGACAGTCCACAAAAGATGCGGAACCAGTTTTATGCTTGTCGTGATGTTTGTGAGTATTTTATTTTTCATGTTTATTTCTGTTCCAAATATATGGCTCCGTATGATACTCCGTATTCTTTTGATACCGGTCATTGCAGGCTTGGCTTATGAATTTATCATTTTTGCGGGGAAAACGGAAAATAAGGTAATGGATGTTGTGAGCAAGCCGGGACTCTGGCTCCAGTCGTTGACGACAAAAAATCCGGAGGACGCGATGCTTGAAGTGGCGATCGCCTCTGTAGATGCTGTGTTTGACTGGAAAAAGTTTTTGGCGGAGGAGACAGGCTTTGAGGTCGTTGACGTCAACGAGGAAGAAGATGACGAAATTCTTCAGGCTCTTGACCGGTATTTTGAAGAGCCGGCAAAAACAAAAAAAGAAACAAAGAAAGAAACGAAAAAGGAACCCAAAAAGGAAAAGAAATGACACTGGAAAGGCTGTTGGCGCAGGGAACAGAACAATTGGAGCAGGCAGAGGTACCGGAGGCAGAACTGAATGCATGGTATCTTTTGCAGGCATGTTTTACCGGAGACCATACTTCTTTTACGCGGAGTGATTATTTTCTCCGAAAAGAAGAGAAGGCCAGTCAGGAAGTATGCGGGCGGTATCAGTCGTTTCTCAGGAAAAGAAAAACGAGGATGCCATTGGAATATATCATCGGTCACACAGAATTTATGGGACTTTCTTTTCTAGTGGATGAAAATGTTCTGGTTCCAAGACAGGATACGGAAACTCTTGTGGAGACCGTGTATCCACTCTGTCAGGGAAAACGGGTTCTTGATCTGTGTACGGGATCGGGCTGTATCGGTTTGAGCATCGGGGCATTGGGAAAGCCTTCGGAGGTTGTTCTCAGTGATCTGTCCCAAAAGGCTCTGCGGGTGGCAGGAGAGAATACTGTCCGGCTGAAAAAAAGGCTGGGAAATGAATGGACAGCAGATGTGAAGGTCGTCTGTGGGGATTTGTTTGAACCGGTCTGTGGAATATTTGATGTGATCGTATCGAATCCACCCTATATCGAGTCAGAGGTGATTCCGGGACTGATGCCGGAGGTGAGCAAGTATGAGCCGCGGCAGGCATTAGATGGCGGAGCCGATGGACTGGCATTTTACCGGCGCATCACCGAGGAAGCCCCGGGGTATATGGAAGCCGGAGGGATCTTGTGCTTTGAGACCGGGTGTGAACAGGGGGAGAGTGTGGCTTCGCTCATGCGTGAGCGGGGATTTGAAAATGTGGAGATAAAGAAAGATCTTGCCGGAAATGACAGAGTGGTCATGGGCTGCTTTTCCTCTGTATAGTGTCCATTTGATCTGGGGATGTTATACGGAGAAATGCTCTGCCGGCAGAATGGAGGAGTCTGATGTTTGATAAATTAGAAGATACGCTGTTTCGTTATGAAGAGGTTTTGAATGAGCTCAGCGAGCAGGATGTCCTGAACGATCCGTCGAGGTATCAGAAGCTTATGAAGGAACAGGCGGATCTGGAGCCTGTTGTGACAAAATATAAGGAATACAAGGCGGCAAAGGATGGCATTGAGGACAGTCTGGCGATCCTCGAGGAAGAGAGCGATGAGGAGATGCGCGAACTTGCGAAGGAGGAGCTGAATGAGTGCAAGGCAAGCGTCGAGGAGATCGAGCAGGAACTTCGTATCCTTCTTCTCCCGAAAGATCCAAATGATGATAAAAATGTCATCGTGGAGATCCGGGGCGGCGCCGGCGGAGATGAGGCGGCGCTGTTTGCGGCAGATCTTTACCGTATGTACTGCAAATATGCGGAGAAGAACCATTGGAAGATCGATACGATGAATTCCAATGAAAATGGAATCGGCGGTTT
This sequence comes from Roseburia sp., assembly GCA_023664685.1. Lineage (GTDB taxonomy): Bacteria > Bacillota > Clostridia > Lachnospirales > Lachnospiraceae > Eubacterium_F. The sequence goes on from JAMPFC010000001.1 coordinate 85,748, forward strand.
TAAAGAAATTGTGTTTATGATAAATGGGACGGGTGCATACTCAAAATTGAAATACGAGAGCGGCGTTCACCGCGTACAGAGGATTCCCGCTACGGAGTCCGGTGGCAGGATCCATACCTCCACAGCGACGGTAGCCATCATGCCCGAGGTGGAGGATGTGGAAGTTGAGATTGATATGAATGACTGTAAGTTTGATGTATTCCGTGCGTCAGGAAACGGCGGGCAGTGTGTCAATACAACAGACTCCGCAGTGAGGCTTACGCATATTCCGACGGGGATCGTGATTTCCTGTCAGGACGAAAAATCCCAGTTGAAAAATAAAGATAAGGCGTTAAAGGTACTCCGCGCCAGATTGTATGAGTTAGAGTGCGCGAAAGCACATGATGAAGAGGCGGAGAAACGGAGAAGCCAGATTGGTACGGGCGACCGTTCCGAGAAGATCCGGACATACAATTATCCACAGGGAAGGGTGACGGATCACCGGATCAAGCTGACCCTCCACCGATTGGATGCGGTCATTGACGGAGAACTCGATGAGGTGGTTGACAGTCTGATCGCGGCGGATCAGGCGGCGAAGCTTGCGAAAATGGGAGAATAAGAAACAGGAATGGTGCAGTTATTATGAAAAAATGCAAAAGAATATGGATCGGCGTTATTTTGCTTGCCGTTATGCTTGTGGCGGCGACGACCGCAGAGGCAAAAGTCAAAGTTAAAGTAAAAAAGGTAAAGATAAAGAGCAATTATGGAAAGATCGTACATGTGGGAAAGGGTAAAAAGGTGCGTGTATCGTCGTCTGTCAGCGTAAAACCGAACCGCTCTTCTTACAAAGGAGTCCGCTACCAGTCGAAAAACAAGCGGATCGCCCGGATCAATTCCATCGGGCAGGTAAAAGGCGTCCGGCTTGGGACTACGAGGGTGTATGCGATTTCCAAAAAGAATAAAAAGAAAAAGGCATCGATCAAGGTGAAAGTGGTAAAACCGCTGAAAAAGATCTTGTTGAAGGAAAAGAAAAAGACGGTGCGGGTTGGCGAGCGTTTTGAGATCAAAAAGAGCGTCGTCCCGTCAAACAGCGGATTTAAAAAAGTAGTATGGAGTTCCTCGGCGTCTTCTGTGGCGAAAGTATCTTCTGCCGGCATAGTGAGCGCACTGGCTCCGGGAAATGCAAAGATTACAGCAAAGGCGGTAGACGGAAGCGGTACAAAAGCGGTGTGCAGTGTGAAAGTGGAGTCGTTGGACACGGTCAATATCGATTCGGTCAGGGCGCTCAGTTATAATACCGTCCGGGTCAGCTTAGACCGCGAACTGCCGCTTGACAAAGAGAAGTTTGAGCTGTCGGGAAAGACGAGTGTGACAGGAGATTATAACCGGTCGCTAAAAATAAAGACAGTCCGAAACCGTGCAAATAAGACATATGATCTTCAGATACAGCGGGGCTATTCTATTCAGAAAAATTCCATGATCCGGGTATCTGTACCGGGACTTCCCGGAAACGGAATCAAATCAATGGAGGCGGAGGCGCTCTTTATCAAAGAGGGAACGCCGGGCGATCTTTATGTGACCGGGGAGGCGGGGCATTACATAGAACCGGTTGAGGCCGATCTCAGCCAGTATGGCTGTGGTTCTCTGATTTATCAGATCGGAAGTCTCCCACAGGGGATCACTGCTTCTGTCAATAACAATACGATTACATTCCGTGGGAAAACAGAAAAGTCGTATTTTGGAAAGACGACCGCAATCTCGGCAGTTGATGAGCAGGGAAAAGAAATCACGGTAAATGTGTACTGGTATATCGGCGATACGGATACCATTGTCGGGTATGCGGAGAACCGCCTGCTTGTTTTTGAAGAGGAGTTGTCCGGGGAAAAAGCGGAAATTCTCCATGTCACAGGCGGAAGCGGGAATTATGAGTATGCGTTCTCCGGGCTTCCGGCCGGAATGCAGGGCGATACCCAAACGGGGATATTGTCCGGGAAGCCGCAGGGCGTGGGAGAATACACGGTAAGAATAACGGTGACAGACAAAGACGACAGCAGTAGAAAAATGGTGGTTTCGGCTTCTGTGAAAGTAGAAACCGGTTTCCAGTTGTGTGGCACCCTGTATGATTCACAGGGAATTGCTATGTCGGGAGTGAAGGTCTGTTTTGAGGATCAGGAGGGACTGAACCAATATACAACAGTCACAGATGAAAATGGTGTTTACTGGCTGCGGGCAGCAGGAGGAGTGTATGACGGTGTCGCTTCTGCCAATAAAAAGGATACGATACTGGATGACATTTATGAATTTGCGATAGAGGGCGATTCGGTCGTCGATTTTTATCCGGAGTGTTACCGCGTGAATATCCGGTTTGACCAGAGCGACTATGTATTTGAAGAAAACTTCTGGGCTTCCAATGTTGACAAAGAAGCTGCCTATGACGGCGAGGAGCTTCTTTATGTCCTGCCGGGAACCTATGATATTACGACGTATGCTACACGTGTAGAAAAGACGACCGGGGAGACGGAACGGTTTCTGCTAAAAGCTGCATTTACAGTTGAGCAATCGGCGGTCACTGTAAATGCGGCCGCGGAAAAAATACTGCCGGAGAAAGAGCCGGGGAAAACAGAGGAAGAAGAGAAAGGCGAGGAGGAAAATAAAAATGCTGAATGAATTTGTATTGAAGGAATATGGAAAAGAGATTAGTAGATGCTCCGATGCGGAATTGTATCGGGCGCTCTTAAAAATGACAAATGAGATGGCGCTGGAGAAAAAGCAAAATACGGGAAAAAAGAAATTATATTATATCTCGGCTGAATTTCTGATCGGAAAACTCCTCAGTAATAACCTGATCAATCTCGGGATTTATGATACCGTGAAGGAAGAGTTGAAAAAGAATGGGAAAAAACTCAGTACATTTGAGGAGATGGAACCGGAGCCTTCTCTTGGAAATGGAGGTCTTGGAAGACTGGCGGCATGTTTTTTAGATTCCATTGCTACGCTCGGCTTGCCGGGAGACGGAATTGGCCTCAACTATCATTTTGGCCTATTCCGTCAGGTGTTTAAGAAAAATCTCCAGAAAGAAAAGCCAAATCCGTGGATCGAAGAAAAGGGATGGCTTATAAAAAATGAAAAAGAATATACGGTTTCTTTTGGCAAATTTGACGTAAAGGCGGTTCTCTATGATATTCTGGTCACAGGATACAATAACCGGACGAATACCCTTCATTTGTTTGATATTGCTTCGGTGGATGAAAACATTGTGAAGAAGGGGATTGATTTTGACAAAGAGGCAATCCGCAAAAATCTTACGCTGTTTCTCTATCCGGATGACAGCGATGATGCCGGCCGGCTTTTAAGGGTTTATCAGCAGTATTTTATGGTGAGCTGCGCAGCTCAGTTTATTCTTTCCGAGGCGCAGGCGAGGGGAAGCAGCCTGCATGATCTTCATGAGTATGCGGCGATCCAGATCAATGATACACATCCTTCGATGGTGATTCCGGAGTTGATCCGACTTTTGACAAAAAATGGAATCAGCATGGACGAGGCGATCGAGATCACGACAAAAACCTGTGCTTACACCAACCATACGATTCTTGCCGAGGCACTGGAAAAATGGCCGGTAGCGTTTATCAAGGAAGCAGCGCCGCAGCTCGTCCCGATCATCCGTGAACTGAACCGGTGCGTAAAGGATAAGTTTGAGGATGAGTCGGTGTATATTATGGATGGGGAAGACCGGGTTCACATGGCGCATATGGATATCCATTACAGCCACAGTGTAAATGGGGTTGCTTATCTTCATACGGAGATTTTGAAAAATAACGAACTCAATTCTTTTTATAAAATTTATCCGGAAAAATTCAATAATAAAACAAACGGGATTACATTCCGCAGATGGCTTCTTCACTGCAATAAGCCGCTTACGTCTTTTCTCGAGCAAACGATCGGAGACGGATTTAAGAAGGATGCGGATGAACTGGAAAAGCTTCTTGCGTTTAAGGGGGATAAAAACGTCGCCCAGAAACTGCTTGAGATCAAAAATAAAAATAAGCATAGACTGGCAAAATATCTGAAAGAGACGCAGGGCATAAAGTTGAACGAGGCTTCCATTTTTGATATTCAGGTAAAGCGGCTGCATGAATATAAGCGCCAGCAGCTCAATGTGCTGTACGCGATACACAAATATCTGGAGATCAAACGAGGACATAAGCCAGAGACGCCGATCACGCTTATTTTCGGAGCTAAGGCGGCGCCTGCTTATACGATCGCCAAAGATATCATTCACCTGATCCTCTGCCTGCAAAGAATTGTGAACCGGGACAAAGCGGTAAGCCCGTATCTGAATATTGTCATGGTGGAGAATTATAATGTGTCTCTGGCAGAGAAGCTGATTCCCGCCTGTGATATTTCCGAGCAGATTTCCCTTGCTTCCAAAGAGGCCAGCGGCACGGGCAATATGAAATTTATGCTGAATGGCGCGGTGACTCTTGGCACGGAGGACGGAGCGAATGTAGAGATTCATGAACTCGTCGGAGATGACAACATCTATGTGTTTGGGGAGGACAGCGACACGGTGATCGCCCGTTATGAGAGGGGAGATTACTGCTCCAGAGATTATTATGAGAAGGATCCAGAGCTTAGGGAGGCAGTTGATTTTATCGTCAGCAAAAAGATGCTTAAGGCGGGCAAGAAAAAATCCCTTATGAGATTGTACAATGAACTCCTGAACAAAGACTGGTTTATGACATTTCCTGATTTTAAGGAATATGCGGCGACAAAAGAACGAGCTTACAGCGATTATAAGGACAGGGAGGCATGGGCAGAGAAAATGCTCGTAAACATCGCAAAAGCTGGATTTTTCTCCTCTGACCGGACGATCGCACAGTACAATGAAGATATATGGGAATTAGGACAATAGATTTTCAACATTGAGAAGTCCCCATCCCTGATTGCTGTGAGGGAGGTTCAGATCCGTGCAGCTGTTTTTCAGCCGGAGTTTTACTTCCTTTGGCGTCAGATAAGGATATTTGGAAAGAAGAAGAGCGATGCTTCCACTGACCACAGGCGTGGCCATAGAGGTGCCGCTTTTTCTTATGTAAGCATTCCCGGTGGCAAACGAGTGGCTACAGCTTGTGATCTGCTGTCCGGGAGTTACGACGTCCGGCTTTTTGATGCAGAGCGTGGTAGGGCCGACACTGGAATTTGATTGTTTGCTGTAATACCCGACCGTGATGATCTTGCGGCTGTTGCCGGGAGCGCTGATGCTGTAGGGTTCCGGGCCTTTGTTCCCGGCAGAGGCGGCAACGACGATCCCCATATCCCACAGCTCATTTACTTTTTTGACAAAGTTTGAATTTTCGTCAAAGCGCTTTCCATCGGTTGTTCCCACAGAAATGTTTACGATGTTGATACCGTATCTCAGGCGGTTCTTTATGACCCAGTTGATGCCTTTAAGGATATTTGGGATCATGCCCTCGCCATACTGATCCAGTATCTTGACGGAGACAAGTTCTGCGGAGGGCGCCATGCCGCGCAGGCTGCCATGACTGGCTGCCCCGCTTCCGGCAGCAATTCCTGCCACATGGGTTCCGTGTCCGTTGTCGTCGTATGGGGAGAGGCGGCCATTGACCGTATCATACCACCCGCGGATCCGGGTTCCAAAATCAGGATGATTGGCGATGCCGCTGTCCAGTACCGCGATACAGGCACCGGAGCCAAGAATATTATTTTTGTGTACGGAATTTGCGTTTACGATATCTCTGACCCGGTTCATGCTCTTTCCCATCCTGACGTTTTATTATTATAATATGCATCAGGAAGATTTGTGTCACCGGAAACGGTTTACGGAGGGAAGGCTGCTCAGGTTGTTTTCGTCCTCTCCATCCGGCAGAGCCTTCAAATACTCGGTATTTCCCCGGTGAGCGATACCGACGCCCTGTATTTCCCCGGCTTTTGCCAGAGCGACGCCCTCGTCTTTGCTGATCGTCCTGCCATCGGATAATTGGTAGCCGGACACTTTCCCCTTTTGTTTTACCAATGCCACGATATCCTTGGCATTTGCAGAAGGTTCCGGGATTTCGTCAAGCGCCGCCATCGGAAGCGCGCTGCGTAAGCGTTCTTTTTTTCTCATGATCGTTCCTCTTTTCTTTCTGTCTGGCAGAAGCCGGTGTCTGGCCGCTGCCGGGCTGTTTTGTGAATTAGGGTGTCCATGAAAAGGTGTTTTATGCAATTTTTCATATTGATGATAAAATTTTGATTGGAATATGACAGTTTGTTAAGACTAACGAAAGGAGTGCTTGAACAAATATTTGATGAGTGATATAATTGTTAAGTGAAAATGGATATCGGAGAGTTATAAGGGAGGAAGAGGTTTAGTGGTACTCGAAGAATTATTTAAATACTTGAAAAAGGAAGATGTGATTGAAGAAGAAATAGATGCAACCCCTGTAGATTTTGGCGTTGAAGAGGAAGTGTTGATACAGATTTTAAAAGATACTGTGGATACGAGTTGGGGAAGAGGGACTCTGGACCGTGAAAGAATATATGCATGGTTAGATAATTTTATAGGTTTGGTCTTTGATAAAGAGTATGAGAGAAAATTGGCGTTAATTTTAGCAGTTCATATTGTGTATTATAATGAGGATGATATTCGGTATTTAGTTAAGATTGCGTATAGGAAGTTGTTGCATCAGATTATGACAAAAGAGAGAGTGAGTCTTGAAAAGGCTGCAGAGAGTGTTGTTTTTTATCCGTTAGGCAGTGTGAGTGAGAGTGGTCCTTTTTTGTCTTATTATTTTAGGAAAGAAAACAATCTGCCAGTAGAATTCTTTGCAAATTCAATAGAAAATGTGGCAAATTCTTCTAATGTTAGAAATATTGTGTTGTTAGATGATGTATCAATATCAGGAAGCCAAGTTAGTTGGTATTTGAACCAGATGAAACATCGGGAAGAGATCTGGAATAAAATTTTTCAGGAGAAGACACTATATGCACTATTTTTAATATCTACAATAAAAGCACAAAAAGAATTGAAAAATCAAAAGGTACATCTTTGCACCCCTATACTAATGGACGAGAGAAGTGAGTGTTTTAGAGAAGAATCAGCAATTTACAAAATGTTCGACAAAGGGGTAAGGGATAAACTTAGGATGCAGTCTAAATTTATGGCTGAGAAATATGGATATAAGTTATTATTAAAACAATATTCATATAATGGTGAATTTCAGAGATTATTAGATTTGGGTAAACCTGCGGAGACAATAAAGAAGAAACTTAAAAAAGATGCACTAGGGTATGATGATTCGGAAATATTAACGGTTTTTGAATATAATACACCAAATAATAGTCTTCCCATTATATGGGTGGAGACAGATAAATGGGTACCATTGTTCAAGAGGCATGATAAACTTTACACGACACAGGTAGTTGGAGGGATCAAAAATGACAACAAATACATTTGATGCGGATAAATATGAAAATCCATTTAGGAGTACAAATGCAGACAGTATGTCTTATGAACAGATTGTAGATTCATGGAGTTTGCCTTTTTTTATGAGAAGGAAGATGATCACGGAGGACTTTTATCTGAGAACCCCCCTGTCCTTAATTATATCTGGTGCCAGAGGAACAGGGAAAACAATGCTGTTTAAATATTATTGTTTTCAGGCGCAGGCTCTTGTTGCAGAAAAAAGCGGAAAATCTATACTAAAGTTTTTTGAAGAGTGCAAGAGTATCTCGATGTATTTAAAATTTGATTCGTATATTTTACAGGCATTTACAGATGATGAAGTCGGAAATCGTATATTTACACATTTTTTTGAACTTGTTGTTTGTGAGTCATATGTTGAGTTTTTAAATTTGTTAAGGGAAAAAAATGAGTTAAGTGAAGGTCAGTATGAGAATATTGAGAAAGAGATTTATGGAGTGCTTGAAATCAGCGGTGAAAATGGAAGGCTTGAGTACTATGTGGAACAAAAAATTGCTGAGGTTTATGATTATATTAACGAAAGAAAAATAACTGGAAAGGAGTTTGATACGAAAAAGTTTTATACGTTTCGAAGTTTGAGTTATAAAGTGAAAAAGATTTTTTGCGATGTAATTCCAGAACTTAATGAGGTTATTTTTTTGTGGGTTATTGACCAAGGAGAAGATTTTTTGGAATTTGAGCAGAAAACAATGAATGGATTTATTAAGACTTTGAATATGAGGATGAACCGGGATATATTTTTAAGGTTGGGAACAAGAGAGCCTAAGATTAAAACGTATGAGACAATCAATCGGCAAGAATTTTTGATGAGTGGAAGGGATTATGAATTTAAAGATATTAATTACTACACGATTAATTCAGATGAAAGAGCCGATTATAAAGAATGGTTAATTCAAATTGCAAAGAACAGGCTCGAGAAGATTGATGTATTTAAGAAAAAAGAACTTGTTAACATAGAGAATTTTTTGGGACAGAAAGAAAATCAATGTGAGGAAGCGAAAAAATGGGCTGCTAATAAAAAAGAACATTTTAAATGGTGCCTTAAAGATGCGTATTCAGAAGAATTGTATGAGGCTTTGAAAGTAAAGGATAATCCTCTTTTGGAAATGATGAATATATGGTGGTATAACAAGGGAATCCCGATTGAAGAAATAAAGATAGGATTGGAGGGATATCTAAAGGGCAAATCCGAGGAGGAAGACAGAAAGGATATTGAAAGGCGCTACAGGGAGAATTTTTCAGCAAATAAAATGGCTTTTTTGTATCTTTTATCATCAAAATATAAGAGGGAAAAACAATACTATAGCTTCAATACATTTCGTTATTTGTCTGTTGGGAATGTATGTAATTTTATCAAGCTTTGCAGAGAGGCGTTTGATAACGCTTATTTTCAAAATAAACAGGACTTATTCTCAGGCACTATTTCAGCAAAAGCACAACACGCTGCAGCAATGTCTGTTGCGTATGATGAAATAGAAAAAGTAAGAAGAATTCCTAAGTTTGGTGATGAATTATATGCATTAAGTATAAATTTGGGAAACTTATTTAACGAGTATCATTCTGATGTGGAATTGAGAAATATGGAGGCAAATCAGTTTTCTGTTATTTATAAAGGGAAATTAGTAGAGGATTTGATTGATACAGCATTGACATGGGGAGTCTTTCTTCATAAGACAAGCTTACAGACATTAGACGCCAGTGGAAACAAAGGAACAGTTTATACTCTAAATAGAATGTTTTGTCCTTTGTTTGGTATTTCGTATCGAAGTAAAGGGAGATACAAAGAAATATTCGACGAGGAAGTTTTTTTGGAATTAACTCAAATGCAGAAAAAGAAAATTTCTACTGTTATTTCGTCATATGCAGTGAAGGAAACAATAGAACAGCCAATCGTTGGGCAAATTTCTTTGCCTTTTAGTTAAGGGGGCAGATTATTGATTTTATATAGCATGAGAAAATTTAAGGAAATTCAGGAAGAAAAATCTTATGATGCCTTTTTTTGTGCAGACGGACTTGAGGGAAGAGATGTAAGAGTTGTTGAATTGTTCTCACAAAATAAGAAGCTTTCTGTGAAAAAGTGGGTTATATTTCATTATAAGGAACGGGAGGCTGATAAACAAGGCGACAAAAGTAAGTTGATGACATATTTAGAAGGGGAGAGGGTGGCTAATATCCTCACTTCTTATCAAGACCCAAGAAGTTATAGCCAAATCCTGCAAGAGATACTACAGGAGATGAAGGGTTATAAAAATGTGGGGATTGATATTACTGGATTTAAAAATCAGTTCTTTTTTCCGCTTTTAAAGATTTTTGCCCAGAAAAGTCAAATAGAAAAATTAGATGTATTTTACACGGAGCCTTCTACTTACCGCTTTCCTAAAAAGAAAACAGGCATTGATTATTTTCCTAATATGCAAAAAGATCAGAGAGTATTTTTTAATTATTCCAAGACAGAAGGTGGTGTGGAGATCAAAAGTATACCCGGATTTGAGGGCGGAAGAGCCAAGAAGACCGTTTTGGTTATACTGATTGGCTTTGATGGAAAAGTTGCGGTACGTATCAAAGAAGAATATAATGCAGAAAAAGTTTTGCTGATTAATGGTTTTCCGTCCTATTTGCCCAAATTTAGAGATATTAGTCTCTTAAATAATAAGGAGTTAGTAAATGGGAGCAGGAAAGATGAGATCTTTAATACATATGCGGATAATCCATTTGAAGTATATAATGTGCTTGATCGAATAAAAAGAACGTATGAGGATTATAAATTATTGGTTGCGCCGCTAGGAGCAAAACCATTAGCATTAGGAGTGTGCAAATTTGGGTTGGATTTTCCGCAGACAGCGGTATTATATGTGGAGTCATCGAAATATGTAGAAGAAAGTACAGAGGATTATGGGGAAACGTGGGAATATCAATTAGAGTTAAAGAAAAATGTGTTATGTGAGGAAAATGGAAAATGGAAAAAATAACAATACGATTAAATGGTTCTTCGTATATTAATGATATGGAGTTAAAAGAGCGTTTTCGGGTGTTGAATGACAGCCTGTGGATCTCGGTTCTTTCACTGGCCGGGAACCCTCAGGGTGAGACATTTACGCCAGAGGGCGAGGTGTCACCGTATCTTACGATGGATCTTGAAAAGCGGCTGGCGCAGTCATTGGAGGAGGAGCCGGCGGATTTTCTTGTGGTGGACATGTGTTATAGTGCCGGACACGCCCTTTGTAAGTGGCGGGATCAGGTGTTTACCAAAAACCCAAAATTTATCGAGAGCGATTTTCGCGCAGAACACGAGGAGGAACTGGAAGAGATTGACGTGATGCGTGACCGGGAATTTGACTGGAAACCGTACATGGATTCGTATCTGGAGCTGATCGGGAAATATTTTGACAGAAACCATATCATCCTTGTGAAGTCCCGTTGTCCGGCATGGTACGTGACGCATACGCATGTGCGGAAGATGCGCAAGAAGGCAAGGCGGGCATATAACAAACGGATCAAAGAGTTAGAGGACTATTTTGTGGAAAAAATGGATCCTTATATCATCGATATTTATTCGCACTATTATGTGGATTTTAACCACAAAAAGGGATTTACGATGTCCTCGTATGAGAAACCGTTTTATCACCATGCCAAGCGGCTTATTTCCATGATCGTAAGGACACTCCCGGAACAGAGGGTGTTCCGGGAACAGGAGTACTATATCCGGCTTGGCCGGTTCATCAAATATTATGACAATCTGTTTGCCAAAAATAATGTCGGGCTTTTTATGGATGACAGTAAGTTTCTCGATCATCTGGTCTTGCAGCTTGGCCGCCCGGTACTTACGGAGTATGAGAGCGATTTTGTGGCGATCGAGAAAAAGGGATATCAGAGCATCGATGAGATTCTTGAGAAATATGATTTTAAGTTTGCGGCGTCGTTACAGGAATGCCTGAAAACGGTAAAAGCGGTGGAAGAGGGCGATCTGTTCCGGGATGGGGTAAATTATGACACGATTTTTGAATATGATATGAAGATCATCGGACGGTTTACGGAGCTTGTAAAAGAGGAATTGGACAAGACCGGTCTGTTCGAGGAGGAACTTCATATCACCACATTTCACTGCCGGGATTATTATCTTATTTTGTCCGCATATAAAAAGGTGCTGTCGGAAAAATATCTGAAAAAGCATATCCTTTCACTGGACAAAAAGGCAGAGGGGCGAAACAAGCGCAAACTTCTTATAAAAACCATGAAAAAGAAGTACAGCGATCCGATGAAGGCGCTTGCCAATGCGGTGAATGAGTATTATAAGCCGGTTCTTGTGGATCTGTGGGGTTCCTGTATCACAAGAGAGATTTTGAATGAGGATGACGGACATTTCCAGATCAACAGCTACGCTTACCGAAACTGTTTTTTGTTTGCGTTTGATGAACCGATTCCGTATGAGGATAAAAATTTTGAGGATCTTTCCTTGTTTGAAAACAGTACATGGCGCGTGGGCTATATAAAGAGCGCTTTCCATAAAGATTTGCCAGAGAGGCTCAAAAAAACGAAATCCCAATGGCTTCTCCTTGATTTTTATGATCTGGTCTGTGATGTGGTGGAGTATCATGGCGGCGTTTTGACCGCGGATAACGAAGTCCGCGCCCTCAAATTTTTCAAACAGATCAAAAATGAGTGCAACATCACTTCGATCGACGAGATTTTGGATGACGAGGAGATCCGGCGGCGCTTTGATGTGTTTATCCGTTTTGTCAAAGAGCGCTATGGAAAAAATGTGATCTTTATCCGGGCGGATGTAAAGACGAAGTTTTTGGACTACAAGCGGGAACTCAGACCGCTGCGCGGATATAAAAAAGAGACGCTTTTAAAGAAAAAGAAATTTTTAAATAAGTGGCAGGATTATTTTGAAAAGCAGATGGAATGCCATGTGATCGACTATGCCAGAAAGTATCAGGCAGACGATCTGTGCGTCTCGGGGGCTTTTATGGTGCATTATGAAAAAGAGTTCTATGAGAAGGGGTATCGGGAACTGCGGAGGATCATCGGCGGGAAGTAAGTGTGAAAAATAAATTGTGAAAGTTGCAAAGTTGCCGAAAATGTGGTATACTCTAGCGGTGACTGTGAATACAAAGATCAGGGAATGAGAGGATGCAGGGAAAAAAGGATCAGATCCGGGTTTTACAGGTAAATAAATTATACTATCCAGTGACAGGCGGAATCGAACGGGTCGTGCAGCAGTTGGCCGAGGGGCTTTGTGAAGATACCGACACAAAGGTGTTGGTATGCCGCCGAATGGGAAAGACAGTCGTAGAACAGATTGGCGGCGTCGAGGTTACGAGGGCTTCGAGCATGGGGATGCTTTCATCGCTTCCGTTGTCTCTTTCGTTTTTGTGGAAGTTCCGCAGGATGGCAAAAGACCGGGATATCGTTCATATCCATATGCCGTTTCCGCTAGGAGATTTAGCCTGTTTTCTATCCGGCTATAAGGGGAATGTGGTTTTGTGGTGGCACAGCGACATTGTCCGTCAGAAGAGACTCATGAAACTGTACCGTCCCTTGATGGAGTGGCTTTTGCGGCGGGCAGACTGCATCATTGTGGCGACAAAGGGGCATATCGAGGGTTCAAAATATTTAAAACCCTATCAGGAGAAATGCCGGATCATTCCATATGGTGTAGAGCGAAAGATTGAACAAGAGGCAGAAAAGTGGAGTGAAGCCCAAAAACTTCACGGGGGAAAAGATGAGGAACATGATCTTGTAAAATACCTCTTTGTAGGGCGTCTGGTGTATTATAAGGGCTGTAGTACGATGATCGAGGCATTTGTTCAGGCAGCAGAGCAGGACAGACGTCTCCAGTTGGATCTTGTCGGGACAGGCCCGCTTGAAGCAGAGCTAAAAAGACAAGTGGAAGAAGCGGGATTTATGGAACAGATCCATTTTCATGCCGGAGTAAGCGATGAGGAACTGATGCGGTATTTTAGAGAATGTGACGTCTTTGTGCTTCCATCTCTCCAGAGGAGTGAGGCATTTGGTCTCGTTCAGATCGAGGCGATGGCATTTGGCAAGCCTGTGATCAATACAAATCTGCCAAGCGGCGTACCGTATGTGAGCCTGCATGGGGAGACCGGACTGACGGTGGAACCCGGAAATGTGAAAGAACTGGCAGAGGCGATGAGGTATCTGGCGGAGCATCCGTCAGAGCGGCAACAGATGGGAGAGCGTGCTAGAGAGCGAATGAGAGAACAGTTTCGGATGGATGGGATGTTAGAACGGGTGCTGCAGCTCTATGAGGAATTTGCGGAAAGGAAACAGAGGAAGTGAAGATTGCGTTTGATGGACAGCCGCTTCTCGGACAAAATAAAACGGGAATCGCTTATAATGAGGATGGTTTGTTAAAGGGGCTTTTGAAACAATATGGACAGGATCAGTACGCTGTGGATATTTTTTCATTCAAACATGCAAACGAGAAGCGTGCTGCGGTATCTCATTATTCTGCTGATCTGGAGATTCATGAATGCAGATGGTTTTCAGGAACTTTGTTTCGCTTATTCTCTTTGATATTTCCGATTCCGTATTGTTGGTTCTTTGATCAGAAAAGAGAAATTACTCATTTCTGCAACTATGTTATTCCATTCGGTGTGAGAGGAAAAAAAGTAGTAACAATCCATGATTTGGCATTCCGGGAGTATCCTGAGACAGTGCGGATGCGAACGATGCTTATGCTTAAGAGGAATGTGAAACGCTCCATCAAAAGAGCGGATGCTATTGTGGCAGATTCAGAGTTTACCAAACAGGAAATTATAAAATATTATCAAGTTGCGCCGGGGAAAATTTGCGTGGTGCCATGCGGCGTGGATACAACTCAATATCATACGGAATACAGTACAGAACAAGTTGAGTGTGTGAAAGAGAAATATAATATTGAGGGAGACTATTTTTTATATCTGGGGACGTTAGAGCCTCGAAAAAACTTGTGTGGTTTACTTCGTGCATATAAGAATTTCTATGATAAAAGAAAGAAAACAGGAGAAGATATTCCGAGGCTTGTGCTTGCTGGTGGTAAGGGATGGATGTATGATGATATTTTTCGTACTGCCGATGAGATTTGTTTAGAGGAATATGTTATATTCACTGGTTATGTTGATGAAGAGGACAAAGCACCATTGATGAAAGGGGCTTCGGTGTTTTGTTTTCCCTCCTTCTATGAGGGCTTTGGAATGCCGCCACTGGAAGCAATGGCGTGTGGAACGCCGGTGCTGACTTCAAATAATTCTTCTTTGGAAGAAATTACCGGAGAGGCAGCAGTTCAGGTATCTCCGGACGATGTGGGGGAAATGGCAAAAGCAATGGAATTGCTATGGTCGGATAAGGAATTGTGTAAGGAGTTTGTGGAAAAAGGCTTCGAAAGAGTACAAAAATATTCTTGGGAAAATGCGGTGAAAATTCTTTATGATCTTTATCGAAAATTAGGAAATGAATAGGTGACAAACGAAAGGAATCAGTATGTTTCGTGAAATTTTTCAATATCGTGAAATGATTTTCTCTCTGGTAAAGAGGGATCTGCGGGGCAGATATAAGGGGTCTGTTCTTGGCTTTTTGTGGACATTTATCAATCCCCTTTTGCAGTTATTAGTATATACGATGGTTTTTTCGGTCATCATGCGTTCCGGGATTGAGGATTATTATATGTTTTTATTTGTGGCACTGGTGCCGTGGATTTTTTTCAGTACATCCCTGACGGGCGGTTCTAATTGTATTATCGCCCAACAGGACATGGTAAAGAAGATTTACTTTCCCAGAGAAGTACTGCCGATCGCCCATGTGACAAGCCAGTTTATCAATATGCTGTTAAGTTTTATTGTAATATTTGCTGTATTGATCGTCCAGAGGTATCCGCTACATTTTCGTGCGCTTTTATGCCTGCCGGTTGTTATGGTGGTGGAGTACATTCTTGCGATGGGGATTACGATGGTGGTCGCTGCGATCACGGTTTATCTGAGGGATGTAGAGTATATTCTCGGTATTATCACGATGGCGTGGCAGTTTTTGACGCCGGTCATGTACAGTGTGGATATGGTTCCCGAGAGACTTCAAAAAATATTTTATCTAAATCCCATGACACCGATCATTGTGGCATACCGGAAGATTTTATATGAGGGTGAAGTGCCGCAGCTTGGTACGCTCTTGTCGGGAACTGTGATGGGAATCATCATTTTATGCATTGGCTGGATGTTATTCCATCATTTGCAAAAACATTTTGTGGAGGAATTGTGATGCGGGATGGCAATGTTATAGAGGTAGACAATATCACGAAGAAGTTCCGCGTCTATTTGGATAAGGGACATACGTTAAAAGAAAAGATTTTATTTAAAAAGCGACGGAATTATGAAGACAGGCAGGTTTTGCGCGGAATTTGTTTTCAGGTGAAAAAAGGAGAGGCAGTTGGTCTGATCGGGCATAATGGCTGTGGGAAAAGTACAACTTTAAAATTGTTGTCAAAGATCATGTATCCGGATTCCGGGGAAATCCGGATGAAGGGGCGCGTCTCGAGCCTGATTGAATTGGGAGCGGGATTTCACCCGGATATGAGCGGAAGAGAAAATATTTATATCAATGCTTCAATCTTTGGGCTTAGCAGGAAAGAGATCGATCGAAGGCTGGAGGATATCATTGCCTTTTCAGAACTGGAGGAGTTTATTGATAACCCGGTGAGGACATATTCTTCGGGGATGTATATGAGACTGGCATTTGCGGTGGCGATCAATGTAGATGCAGATATTCTGCTGATCGATGAGATACTGGCAGTGGGGGATGCTGGGTTTCAGGCGAAATGTTTTAACCGGTTACAGGAAATCAAGGCAAAGGGGACAACGATCGTTATCGTATCACATTCGATGGGGCAGATTGAGCAGATTTGTGACCGATCGATCTGGATCCATGAGGGAGAAATTCGAGCAGAAGGGATTCCCAAAGAAGTAGACATGCAATATTTGGAGTATATGGGAGAACAGCGGCAGACTATTGCAGAGAAGGAACTTCGCAGGCAGGAGGAGAAAGCCTCTCAAAGCACAGAAGAGAAAAAAGGAAAGGAAGAGCGGAAACCGGCAGAGCCGGTGGGAAAATCTGAACTGCAGGCAGAAGGTGGGAAAAAACGTTGGGGGAATGGGAAAGCTGTTATTAAAAAAATCACATTACTGAAATCGGATGGTCAGCCCGGGATCAGTTTTAAAACAGGGGATCAATTTCGGATACGCATTGATTACGCGGTAAAAGAACCTGTCAGGGATGCCGTGTTTGGAATTGGGATTTTTCGTGTGGATGGAGTCCATTGTTATGGAACGAATACACACCTTGACCAGTTGGATGAGTTTGATCTGGAAAAAGACGGGACAGTGTATTTTGTGGTTGACAATCTGAACCTCTTGTCAGGAAGCTATTGTTTGGATGTGGCGATTGAGAGTGATGTGGGGACTCCAGTGGATTATTTCAGGCAGGCCTGTCGATTTGATACGTTTTCTTCGATTCAGGATGTGGGTGTAAGCAGGATTGGACATAAGTGGGAGATGTAGTTTTGCGAGAGGAGGGGTGTTATGAAACTTTTATATGATGAAAATCTGTCGTTTTCGGAAACAAATTTTTTTAAACGTATCCTGAAACGGGCAATCCGCAAAAGTGTGACATTTTTATTGAAACCGTATATCAGCTTTCAGAATCAGACAAATGAGATGCTGCAGAAGGAACTGGAGTATCAGGAGAAGGAACTGAAAGACGTTGTTCAGGAACTCAGAAAAGAAATGTGTAATAAGACAGAAAATTTGATGCATAAGACAAATGAATTGAGAGAAAGTTTGATTCGTTCAGAGACTCGGCTCGAGAATCAGTTCGATACAGAGAAAGAGTTTTGGGACGATGCGATGGGGGCAATGGCAAGGGAGATCATGCTCGCAAAATGGAAGATCATTGATCATCTGGAGGAAGGGGAGGATAATCGACAGGATGATCTGAGTTGTGTGATTTGTGGTTATCAAGGGAAGAGAAATACATTCCGTACAATGGAATCAGACTGTATTTTCAATGGAGGACATCTGATCCGGTATGTGTGTCCAGAGTGTGGTGCTGTCTTTGGGCCGACTAAATTTTCTGAACGATCCCAGAGGCAGATTGATGATGATTACCGGGTACATTATTTAGGCTTTTCCGAGGGAGACTCTTCTTACAAAGAAGAGCGGGCATTTAAGATGTTAGAGCCGGATAAGGGGGGAGTTTATTTGAATTATGGTTGCGGACACTGGTCAGGAACCTTACAGAAACTTCGGGATGAGGGATATCAGGTGTATGGTTACGAACCGTATTCTCCAGAGGTAGGGAATCCATACATGATCACGGATAAAGAGGAACTGAAAAAAATGCGGTTTGATGGTATTTTTTCCAATGATCTGTTAGAACATTTACTGGATCCGGTCAGCGAATTGCGGGAAATGAAAGAACTGCTGATCAGTAACCAGAGTAAGATGTCTCACTGCACGTCCTGCTATACGTATAAATATGAGTATACGAGATTCCATACCTGTTTCTTTTTGGGAAATTCGGTTCAGCGCATGAGTGAATTGGCAGGACTTCAGATTTCGGATCAATGCGATGATATGAAAAAAAATGATTTTTATTGTTATGTATTTCGTCCGGCAGATAAAAAACGTAATATTTTAGACCAGATGTACTGCAATAAGAAGGCGGTTCAGAAAGAACGCAAAGTTCTAATTCAAAAAACCGGAATTCTTTTTGGCCCATATCTGACGTTGCTACCAAGAAAATATATGCTGTGTGTGGTAATAGAAGGCGAGGAAATAGATGCTTCGGTATCTGTATATAATCAAAAGGGGCAGAATATATTTATATGCGAACCATTGCATGAGGGGGAGAACAAGATTTCATTTTCTGTAGAAAAGAAAGAGCATGAAATGGAATTTGTGATCAAGAATCATGGAAGTGATATGTGGGTGACTGAAATAGTGTTGAGTTGACAGGAGAGAAAACATATAAGGAGGAAATCAAAAGTGAATAGTATAAATGTTGAAGAAATCATGGAAAAAATTCGTACTGAAATAAAGGAAAAAGGTTATAAAGAGAGTGATTTATCATTTTTAGATATTCCAATTTCAACTTTTCCTGAAGCTAGTCAAGAGAGTTTTGACTTAGACAAATTGCGGGAAAAATTGCAGAGAGTTAACGAAACGTATGGTGTGGACTATTATAAAGTAATTGAAGGTGGCGGTATAAAGACCTTTATAAAAAAAGCCATCCGCAAAATTTTAAAATTTTTGTTGTATCCGTTATGTCAGAATCAGGAACTATTTAATGCTTTTTCTGTCCAGACAATGAATCAGTTGTTTTTATATATCCAACTACAGGAAGAACGTATCAATGAGTTAGAAGATTTGCAAAAGAAGGAGGAAGGCTGACATGCGGATCATACAGATACTTCCGACAATATCATTTGGAGATGCTGTGGGGAATGATGTTTTAACATTGAAGAAATTATTGGAAGAACATGGCTTTTCGGTAGAGATTTATGCGGAAAATATTGATCCGAGACTGCCGCAAGGAACGGCGAAGAACATTAGTGAGTTTCAGGAGCGACCGGAGGATATCATTTTATATCATTTGGCAATAGGAACAAGGTTGAATGAGTGGATAAGGACGGTACGGTGCCGGAAGATAATGAGATATCATAATATTACGCCATATCATTTCTTTGATGGATATTGCGCAGTAACTCTAGAAGCGTGCCAGAATGGTCAGGAGCAGATGAAAAAACTGCAGGATACATTTGAACTGGTGTTGGCAGATTCAGAATTTAATAAAAAAGATCTCGAGAAAGCCGGCTATCGTTGTCCGATCATAGTACTTCCAATTTTGATCCCGTTTGAGGATTATCTTAAAAAACCAAACCGGTCTGTAGTGGAAAGATATAAGGATGATTTTGTGAACCTTGCATTTATAGGCAGAATTGCACCAAATAAGTGTCAGCAGGATATCATTCATGCATTTTACCTGTATCATAAATACTATAATCCAAAATCCCGGTTGTTTTTAGTTGGCTCCTATACAGGAATGGAGCGTTATTATCAACGTCTTTTAGATTATACAAAAAGGTTGGGAGCTAAAGATGTTATATTTACCGGGCATATTAAGTTTGATGAGATCTTGGCTTATTATAAACTTTCTGACGTATTTGTATGTATGAGTGAACATGAAGGATTTTGTGTTCCCCTTGTTGAAGCCATGTATTTTAATGTTCCGATACTTGCATATGATGCATGTGCGGTTAAAGATACTTTGGGAGGGGGAGGCTTATTATTAAAGGACAAGAGTGCATTAGAATCTGCTGCTTTGATTGATCATTTGATCCAACACGAAAAACTTCGTGATGAAATTATAGAAAATCAAAGAGAGAGATTGATGGATTTTTCGTATGAGATGATAGGAAACCAATTTTTGAAAATAATCAAGGATTTTATTAAAGAAAGATGATGAGGGAATACATGGAGGTCGGGAAATGCTAACAATAGATAAGAAAATATGTTTTGTTGTTCAAAGGTATGGATTAGAGGTAAATGGTGGGGCAGAACTTTTATGTCGGCAAATGGCAGAGAGGATGGTAGCCAGATGTTCGGAAGTACATGTCCTTACTACCAAGGCAATTGATTATATTACATGGAAAAATGAGTATGCAGATGATGAAGAAGTTATTAACCAAGTCGAGGTTCATCGCTTTAAAGTAGCACATCCGAGGAATAAAAAAGAATTTGATGAAATCAATTTAAAATTGATTCATGGAATGTTAAAAATGGAAGAGGAAGATGAATGGATGGAGAAGCAGGGACCTGCGACACCGGAATTGATCCAGTATTTGACCGAGCATGCTTCAGAATACGATATTTTTATCTTTTTTACTTATCTGTATTATACAACAGTGATGGGACTTCCGATAGTATGTGATAAGGCGATTTTAGTGCCTACTGTTCATGATGAACCAGCACTCAAAATGAGGATATTTGATGATGTTTTTTTAAAACCAAGAGGTTTTGTATTTAATACGGAAGAGGAGCAAAAATTGACACACGAAAGATATCATAATGCTTATATCCCTAATGTACTGGGAGGAGCCGGTGTTGAATTGCCTGCAGATATCAGTGGCAAACGCTTTTGTGATAAATATAATTTAAAACGCTATATCGTTTATGTGGGGCGTATTGATGAAGAGAAAGGCTGTAATCAGTTGTTTCGCTATTTTTTAGAATATAAGAAACGGAATAAAATGGATCTTTGTCTTGTTCTTATGGGAAAACCAGTCATAGATATTCCTCAGGATGATTCGATTATCAGTCTGGGGTTTGTGGATGATCAGGATAAATTTGATGGGATGGCGGGTGCAGAGCTTTTAGTGCTTCCTTCTGAATTTGAGAGTCTGTCGATGGTGGTTCTTGAAGCAATGAGTGTCCGTACTCCGGTTATGGTGTATGGAAAATGTCCTGTTCTGAGAGGGCATTGTATAAAAAGTAATGGAGCATTTTTTTATAATAATTTTTTTGAGTTTGAGGGTCAGATTAATTATCTATTAGGTCATGAGGAGGAAAAAGGGGTGATGATTCAGAATGCTTATCAGTATGTGCAGGAACATTACCAATGGGATGTGATATTGGATCGTTTGGTTAAAATGATCATGGATGTATCGAATTAAGTGTGTGAGTGTATTTAAGGTTAAGTATCTACGAAGATGCTGTTTTTATAGATAGGCGGATAGAATAAAAGTATTAAAAAAAAATAAAAAACACTTGCATTTCATGGTAAACTATAGTATAGTATCTTTAAAACAAGGAATCTTAAATCTGAGCGGATAGACAAACCGCATCTTGATAGCTGCTAACAGCTTTTTGAAATATGGACTCTTGCTTGACAATCCAAAGAATGAATAACAAGGCAGGAGTTCATGGGAAAGCAACATTGACCATGTCATCAGTAGGATTCATGATTTGTGATCATGGATGCTGGTACTGATCGGTTAGTACAAATCCTGACTTCTGCCGGAAGTATGGGAGGAATGAGATGACGGAAGAAAAAGAAATAAGAGAAAAGGAAGTTTCAGACATTCGTGTAGTGAGGAACCACAAAGATACGGTGTTCCGTATGCTGTTCAGGGATAAGGAAAAGCTATTATCCCTTTTTAACGCAGTAAATGGCACGGCTTATGAGAATCTGGAAGAACTGCAGATCAATGTGTTGGAAAACGCCCTGTATATGAACATGAAGAATGATATCCTATTTACCGTGCATGTTTTTTGCACATGACAAGTTGCGGAGCAACTTGCATGGCTCAGCTTTGCTGAGACTATTCTATCTTGTGTGTTGGATGCCCGGTTAAATCTGTATGAACATCAGTCTACAGTCAATCCGAACATGCCATTGCGTGATCTGTTCT
>JAMPFC010000001.1:107770-144751 GCA_023664685.1 Roseburia sp.
AACGCTTTGACAGTTTTGGATGTAAAACGATTGAAGATGTCGAGACAAGAATGAGTCTGGAGTGTGCCTCCAGTGGTTTTACCCATGTCTATCTGGTGGCAGAAGATGGCACCGTTTATACGGACAAATTTGTTATTTATAAGCCCGGGGAGGAGATCGTGAACCGAAATCTTGATTTTCTGTCCTATTTTCATGATGGTCAGGATAAGGTTGTTGTCCGGTTTGATGATAAGGCAGAGGGCGGCTGGATGTCCAAGGAAAGTATTTTGTACGGAGTCCGGCTGAATGATTACAGCGTGGAGGGCGTAAAGATGCACGCGCTGATCGGGATCAGCGATATCTCGTCTATTCAGGACAACATGGTGATCGACAGCTTTATAAAGGATGGGAAAAGCCGCGGCCACAGCGCCCTGATCGACATGGAAGGAAATTATATTGTCAATATCAATAAAGAAATTTACCTGAACAAAAAGAACAACCTGTACGATCATCTGTCCACTGCGGAAGATTCGGATCTGGAAAACGAGGAGGTTCGGGCAAGGCTTCAAAAGCGGGAAACCTTTGGGTTCTATCATTCCCATGCCGGGGAATCGGGAAAGGAACTTTTTTATTTCATACCATTTGATGAAAATTTTGATCTATATTTTATCATGTCGGTCAATGAGCAGGTATTTGTGGAACAGCGAAGGACATTTGTGTCCCTCAGCATTACAATGGCTGTGATTGCGATGGTCACGGTGCTTATCATGCTGCTTGTCATCATGAGGATGCGGGTGCAGACGATACGGACGACGGAATCTGCGAGATCCCAGAAAGAATTTCTTTCTAACATGAGCCATGAGATCCGGACGCCGTTAAATGGCCTGATCGGCATGAACCATCTGATCATGGTAAACATCGATGATGAGACGCAGAAATCCCAGATCAAGGAATGGCTGAAAAAGTCCCACAGTACAGCGAATTATCTTTTGTCACTGGTGAATGATATTTTGGATATGTCCAAACTTCAGGCAGGGAAAGTGGAGCTTGAGGTGGAACCGATGCTAGTTGCTTCGATGATTGATGAAATTGCGGCGATGCAGGCAGATAATATCAAAAGCCGCGGGGTGGAGTTTATCGTAGAAAAGGATATCGTAGAGCCTTGCATTGAAGGCGATGTAACCCGTTTGAAGCAGATTTTGATGAACATTGTCGGGAATGCGGCGAAGTTTACGCCGGAGGGAAAATGGATCCGGCTGTCTGTTACGCAGGAAAAAACGGATGATCTGCAGGTCGTTACGACTTACCGGTGTGAGGATGCCGGAATTGGAATATCAGAGGAGTACATCGATAAGATTTTTGACTCGTTCAGTCAGGAACGAAGCAGGAATACGAAGGGGATCAAGGGAACCGGACTCGGCATGGCGATCAGTAAACTCCTTGCCAAAGCGATGGGCGGAGATATTACGGTGGAAAGCGAATTAAATGTCGGGAGTACGTTTACCGTCACCATCCCATCCCAGATCGTGTCGGATATTCCAGAGGAGCTGAAAGAGCAGAAGGAAGCAGATGAGGCGGGGGACGTTGACCAGACTGCACGCAGGGCAGACGGAAGACCGGTCAAGATTCTGATCGCCGAGGATGTGGAGCTGAATGCGGAGATTTTGTTGGAAATCCTAAAAATGGAGGGATTTGAGACTGCGCTCGCAAAGAATGGGCAGGAGGCGTTGGATTTGTTTGAGCAGTCAGAAGCCGGGGAGTTTGATATTATCCTGATGGATATGCAGATGCCTGTCATGGATGGGTGTACCGCAGCCGCTAAAATCAGGGAGCTTGACCGGGCAGATGCGAAATCGGTTGTGATCTATGCCTGCACAGCTAATATGTTCCAAGAGGACAAAGAGCAGGCGATGGCAAGTGGGATGGATGATTTCCTGACGAAACCGATCGATGTAAATGTTCTGCTGAAAAAATTAAGAAAAGGTGAAAAGAAAAATGCGTAAGAGATGTGTGCGAATGGAGGGAATCATGAGAAGAAAAATAACAGCGATAACACTTGTACTTGTATTGTGTGCCGGCATTTTGGCAGGCTGTGGCAGCGAAGAAAAAGAGGCGGTAACTCTTACCGTCAAAGTTCCGGAATTGGAAATGAATGCGGTCAGTGCGCCGGATATCCGGGATGCAGGTGCTTTTTTACAACAGGCGGGCGAGGAATTTAAGGCACAGTATGAAGATGCCGATGTAACGATCCGGGTGGAGAGTTTTGCTTATGTGGATGAAGTAAAGGCGATCACGGGCAGCTTTGATACGGAGGATGCGACAGACATCCTTTATGAAGGATATTTTAATATGGCTTCGTATCTGCATACTGGCAGAGTGGTTCCATTGGATGATATTATTTCCGATGAATTGCGTGCCGATCTTGACGATGCGTCATGGGCGATGAGCATGGCAAATGGAAAAACGTATATGATGCCATTCTTAAACATGCAGAACATTTTGATCTATAATAAAAAGCTCTTTCAGGACTGCGGACTTGAGAAGTATATTGCCGATCAGGTCACGATACAAAATTGGACGATGGAGGAGTGGACGGATATTTTGGATACGCTCGCATCAAAGCTTCCTGCCCAGACTTATCCGATGATGATGTATGGTAAGAACAATCAGGGAGACACCCATATCATGTCGTATCTCCGGGCATTTGGAAGCACGATTTTTGATGCGGATGGGCATTTTGACTTTGAGAACGAGAAGGCGGTCAAGGCGTTAGAATGGCTCCAGTCAGGAGTAGACAAGGGCTGGTATCCGCCGCATCCGGAAAATCTGGAGATTACAGACTGCAATGAACTGTTCAGCAACTCGCAGCTTGCCATCTATATATTTAACAATGCCAATTTTTCGCTCTATGATAATATCGAAGACTATGGGTATGTGAATTTCCCCGGAAAGGTAGCGACTTCTTTTGTAACAGGTTTTGAAGTGTTTGATAATGGGGACGAGGTAAAGGTAAAGACTGCAAAAGATTTCATCAAATTTATATATGAAAATGATAAATGGCTAGAGCTTTCCGCCGGAAATATTCCTGTAAGCAAAAAGGTTTCAAAAAAATATGAGGATCAGATCACGATGTTGGATGAATTTACCGGTAACGCAGAAAATGTGGTGGATTTTATGAACAACAGCCCGAACTGGCAAGGAAGTGATACCTCTGTCCGAAGCGTGTTCTGGCCGAATATCCATGAGCTTTTGTCAAAGAGCATTACCCCGCAGGAATGTGCGAAAAAGCTGAATGAGACCTGCAATGCGGCGCTGGATGAGGGACGCCAAAACAGCGTGCTGCATGAGTAGGGGGGAGAAGGGATGCAAATACGTAATAGTACCGTTGATTTTCTTGTGTTTACGAAGGATGCAGGAGAGGACGGAATCGAGGTGCGGGTGCAGAACCACGATGTCTGGCTGACACAGAAAGCGATCGCCCAGCTTTTTGATGTAGACCGGAGTGTGGTTACAAAACATCTGAAAAATATTTTTGAAAATAAGGAATTATCGGAAGAATCAACTTGTGCAAATTTTGCACAAGTTGCGGATAATGGAAAAACATATCAGTACAAATTTTATTCCTTATCTGCTATTATTGCGGTAGGGTATCGGACGAACTCTGTCAGGGCAACGCAGTTTCGCCAGTGGGCGACAAAGGTACTAAGTACTTTTACAAAACAGGGATATGTACTGGATAAAGAGCGTTTGATAAACGGTCAGATTTTTGATGAAGATTATTTTGAGCATCTAATTTCTGAGATTCAGGAAATCCGTGCCAGTGAAAGACGTTTTTATCAGAAAATCACGGATATTTATGCAACAGCAGTTGATTATTCGGTTGATAGTCAGATCACCAAAGACTTTTTTGCTACGGTTCAGAATAAAATGCATTATGCGGTTCATGGAAATACCGCAGCCGAGGTGATTGTGGCGAGAGCAGACCATAACAAGGAGCATATGGGACTGACAACATGGAGAAATGCACCGAAGGGAAAGATTGTAAAGGCTGATGTTTCTGTGGCAAAGAATTATCTGTCGGTAGGCGAGATGCAAGAATTAAATGAGATTGTCACGATGTATCTTGATTATGCGACTAGGCAGGCAAGGCGGCATATTCCGATGACAATGGCAGATTGGGCATCTAAACTGGATGCTTTTTTGCAGTTTAATGATGCGGAGATTTTACAGGATAAGGGGAAAGTGACAGCAGCGATTGCAAAGGCATTTGCAGAGAGTGAGTTTGAACAGTACCGGGTCATTCAGGATCGGTTGTATCAAAGTGATTTTGACCGATTGATGGAGGAGACTGTCTATGATGGGGTTGTTTTATGAATCCGGATCCCACATGAAATACCATGTTTTCGTTTTCATCAAAACATCTGCCAGTTCACCGATCGCACCCGATTCGGTTTCTATGTTAAGCACATTCTCACAAAACACTGCCTGTTCTTTTGCAAGCAGCCATGCCTCCTCTTCCGATATGTGGATGTCTTCTGCCAGAAATTCCAGAATATTTATGCCAAATAGCGCCGGCAGTACCCGGTATCTCTCGTACCAATATTTCCCTACCGCCATGAGTTCTGTGATGTTTGGGCAGTCGTCATCGCCAAACAACGGAAAATAAGCTAGGGTTTTCCACGGTTTATCCACCGGAATTTTCAACATGATCAAATCATCGTTTTTCATTGTGCGGAAAAATACTTCTGTGGCAACAAAGGTATCCCCTGTTTCTTCTGAGGGAATTATTTCTCGCTCCAAATCATACTCCCATAGCTCTTCCCCATCATTTATCAGACGATACCATTCCTGCAGCAGCTCTTTTCCATCCGGCAGTTCCTGCTCCGAAAGATTTTCCCAGTCCATTTCTTCCGCTAGTTCATCCAGAAGTGCCAACACTTTTTTGTCATTTTCAAAGATAACCGGATATCCTTCTACCGGGGCAAGCTGCACCGCTCTTTTATAGCGTGCCACTATTTCCTCCGGCGGCGTATTCCAGTTTATAATTTCGTAAGAAAATCCAAATCGTTTCGCAAGTTCCGGTGCATCGTCGTCCTCCTCGAACTGTGTCTGCGCCTTTACTCCCTCATTGTACAGAGGACCGTCCGGATCCGCTTTTATCGTGTGAAGAAAGCGGATCAGCTCAGGGGAACATTTTTCTTTTATTACGAGACAACCATTCCGTGGCTCAAACATGAAATAAAAGTTCGTTTTCGTCTCAATGATATTCCACAGATCGCAGTAGCGGATCAGCTCGCCTTCTACCATGTTACAGGTCATTACAAAGCCTTCTTCATAAAAATCATAGAGCAGATAACAGTTGCCGATGCTATCGTTATCCGCAAATGCCTTTCGCTGCTTTTCTTTTCTTACAGCCGGGCTGCTGGCCACTTTTATCGCACAGCCCACAGCAATGAAAATGCCCTGTAAGTGTTTGCCCGCTCGAATTGACAATACACAGAGAAGTCCTGCGATCCCGATCCAGAGGATATAGGAGAGTGCATTATAAAACCGACAGGCGCGGTTACTGAATTTTGCGTATTCATCAAAAGAAACGGTTGCCTCCGTTGTAAATAAAATCTCATTCTTATTATCCATCTGCTGTTCCCCCCGCATTTCGTCTGCTGTATATGTTTTTTGTGCGTCAATGAGTTGGTTAGGACTTATTGTATCATATTTATTTGTAATATACAAATCGCTCTCTGGCAGTTTGATACATGGTTTGAAAATCTGGGGATGTTTTGGCATCCTCATTTTTTAAAAACAATTGTATCCAGTCAGTTGAAAAATTTCATCGATTTTGATATAGTTAAGCTGACAGTAGAAATGATAGGAGATGAGGTGAGGCTTTATGTGGAAGGTGTGCGTGAAAGAGCCATACTTGAATGTGGAGAAGATTTTTCCCACGCAGCAGAAAGATGTTGGAACAGTAATCAGCGTGTGGAAAAAGGAGTTGTGGTATATGAACGAAACCTTGTTGGATGAAGCAAAATTAAATATGGTGGGGTATCATTTGCAGCAGACAGAGAATAGAATGGAATGGGAATATGAATTATAGACAGGCAAAAGCATATATACAGGAGATTCAGTCTGGGGCGAGGATCAAGCCGGGGCTTGGGATGACGACGGAGTTATTAAAACGTCTTGGCGATCCACAGGACAAGCTGCGGTTTGTGCATATTGCGGGGACAAATGGAAAGGGGTCGACCGCCTCTTTTATCAGTTCAGTACTTGCAGAAGCGGGATGGAAGATCGGACGGTATGTGTCACCGGCTGTCTGCTCGGACTTAGAAACGGTTCAGTGGATAGAGAATGGGAAAATTGTGTACATCACAGAAGAGGAGATGGCGGAGCTGCTCACCGAAGTTCTCGGGGCAGTGAGACAAATGAGGAAAGATGGGGTGGGAACGCCAACGGAATTTGAAATTGAGACAGCGATGGCATTTCTGGCATTTGTGCGGTGGAATACCGATCTTGTGGTGTTGGAAACGGGAATGGGTGGGCGACTTGATTCTACAAATGTAGTTAAGACAGTGGAATGTTCGGTGATCACGCCCATATCAATGGATCACATGAAGTTTTTGGGAGATACATTGGAGGAGATCGCAAAGGAAAAGGCAGGGATCATTAAGAATCATGTGCCGGTTGTGAGCTGCCAGAAGGATGAGAGAGCGGCGAAAGTTATTTCCGGGACATGTGAAAAATGTGGCTCGGAGCTGCATACTGTGGAGAAAGAGCGGATACAGATCCGGCAGACTTCGCTAAACGGAAGTGTATTTGAATATGGGAAATTCGGGAAAATAAGTATTGCGCTGCCCGGGGTATATCAGGTAGAAAATGCATGTCTTGCGCTGGAATGTATTGATGTTTTAAGAAAGAAATATTCGGTTTCTACAGAGCAGATTCAGAAAGGGATGGTAAAGACTGTGTGGCGGGGGAGGTTTGAAGTACTCCGGAACGATCCGGTAGTGGTCGTGGATGGCGCTCACAATACAGATGGAATGCAATCTTTTCTGCAATCCGTACAAAGGTATTTTAAAACAGGGAAAAAGACCGGGATCATGGGCGTATTTGCAGATAAAGACTATAAGGCTATGTCGGTGCTTCTTGCCGGAATTTTTGATACGGTCTATACGGTCACTCCGAAATCGGAGAGGGGACTGCCGGCGGAGAAACTTGCTGACGAACTGGCAGCCTGTCAGATCCATGCAGTGGCATGTAGCTCGTTTCAAGAGGCGGCGGAGTATGCCATGAAGGATGGCGGGCAGGAAAAGAAATGTCCGGTATTTGTCTTTGGCTCGCTCTCATTGATAAAAGAAGCGTATCGGGAGTTCCGGCTTAAAAATTCTCCTTAACGCCCTTTCTATCTCAAATTTGCTTAGCGTATATTTGAGATTTACATACGTATAATATGGTTATGATAGAATTGCGGAAGGAGAAACGGTATGGATATTTTTGGCGTTCTTACCATGCTCGGGGGACTGGCGTTGTTTCTGTACGGAATGAATACGATGGGAGAAGGGTTGACGAAGGTGTCCGGCGGAAAATTGGAACGGATTCTTGAAAGCCTGACGTCAAATCCGCTCAAAGCAGTGCTTTTGGGCGCATTTGTCACAGCGGCGATCCAGTCTTCGACAGCGACGACGGTCATGGTCGTCGGATTTGTAAATTCGGGAATCATGAAATTATCTCAGGCAATCGGCATTATCATGGGTGCCAATGTTGGAACAACGATCACGGCATGGGTGCTGAGTCTTGCCGGGATCGAGAGCGACAATTTTTTCATGCAGTTTCTCAAACCGTCAAATTTTTCACCGGTACTCGCTGTGATCGGTATTATTTTCATTATGTTTTTAAAAAGCCAGAGGAAAAAAGATATCGGAATGATCCTTGTGGGGTTCGCTATTCTTATGTTTGGGATGGATTCGATGAGCGGTGCGGTAAAACCGCTGGCAGATGTACCGGAATTTACCGGAATCCTTACTACATTTTCCAATCCGGTTCTGGGGATGTTAGCAGGGGCTGTGCTTACTGCGGTCATTCAGAGTTCCTCCGCTTCTGTCGGGATTCTTCAGGCGCTCTGTGCCACGGGTTCGATCACGTATGGGACAGCCTTTCCGATCATCATGGGGCAAAACATCGGGACATGCGTCACCGCGCTCATATCCGGTATCGGCGCTAGTAAAAGTGCCAGAAGGGCGTCAGTGGTTCATTTGTATTTCAATGTGATCGGTACTGTGTTCTTTATGATCGTTTTTTATACGGCAAATGCGGTATTTTCGTTTGATTTTGTCGCTGAGGCAGCAGGGCCGGCGGGGATCGCTGTACTTCACAGCGTATTTAATCTTGTCGCTACGGTCGTTCTTCTGCCATTTGCAAAGGGGCTTGAGAAACTTGCCTATATAACGATCCGAGAAGAGGAAGAGGAGAGGGAGAAACGGGAGAAAAAAATTCTTCTGGATGAGAGATTTCTGGAGCAGCCCTCCTTTGCTGCCAAGCGGTGCAAACATGTTGCTGTGGAGATGGCGGGACTGGCAAGAAAAGCGCTATTTGAGGCTGTTTCGCTTATTTCGGAGTATGATGAAAAGAAGGCGGAGAATGTGTACCGGCTCGAGGAAGAAGTTGACCGTTATGAAGATGAGCTAGGGAGTTACCTTGTCAAGCTGAGCAGCAGGAATCTGACAGAAGAGGACAGCCATACCCTTTCTATGCTTCTCCATTGTATCGGGGATTTTGAGCGGATTTCAGACCATGCGATGAACATTGAAAGTGACGCCCGAAAGCTTTATGAGAAAAAGTTGAAATTTTCAGACAAGGCGAGTGAGGAGGTGGCGGTATTTGTTGAGGCAGTGTTGGAGATCCTGAATCTTTCCGTGAGAGTTTTTGAAGAGGAGGATGCTAAGCTTGCCGGAGATATCGAACCGTTGGAGGAGGTCGTAGACCGCCTGAATAAAAAAGTGCGAAAACGCCACGTAAAAAGGCTCAGAAATGGAAAATGCAAGATTGAAGCGGGTCTGGTTCTGAGTGATCTTGCCACGAATTTTGAACGGGTCGCAGATCATTGCTCCAATATCGGTATCTGCGTGATCCAAGTCAGGGAGGATGCCTTTGACGCCCACGAATATCTGGATACGTTAGATAAGGGGAAGGATACGGATTTCAACCGGAAATATGTGGAGTATAAAAACCGTTATCAGCTGCCATAATAGGATATTAATACACTTTATTTGATGGATGGTGTTTTGACACCGAGATATTCCATAAGGGCATCCTGAAATATTTTGGAACAGTTTACACCATCTTTGTCGGCCTGCGAAGCAAGCCATGCCGGAAGAGACAATGTCTTTTTTACGAAGTGGTTATTCACACGTTCCCTGACTGGCGGCATGAACACGTCAATCAGGACTGGAACCTGATTGTTATTCACAGTTATATCTTTTATCGATGTTGGTGCCGGGATTGTTTCGTTATCCTGTTCCATACCATAAATATGCAGCCCAAGTGCTTCCCGGGCATTTTTGATCGCCATATCCGTATCGTCTTTGTCGGCGCATGGATAGCAGCCTTCCAGATCCGGGAATGAGATGTTTATTCCATCATTTGCATAATCAAAAAGCGCTACATATGCGTATCTGTCTTTTTTCATGTTTGTTCCTCCAAACAAGTACAATATAACACGTAACAAATTACGTGTCAATAAAATGTGCAATTTTTTATACCCATTCCTTCTTGTCTGTCAAAACAGGTTATGGTACAATACAATCATTATAAACCGTATAAGGAATCGATGGAAAAGATGATGGAAAAAACAGTTGTATTTGATATGGACGGTGTCATATTTGACACAGAGGCACTGATCATCCGGTGCTGGGTACAGGTTGCCGCAAGGCATGGGATCGAAGATATGGAGGAAGTGTTCCGGAGGTGCATCGGGACAAATTCTGCGGAGACGAGGCGGATCGTATTTGAGCATTACGGGGAGGATTTTGCTTACGATACATATAAGGTCGAGGTGGCAGACGTATTTAAGGAGAAAACGAGGGAAAAGGGAATCCCGGTAAAGCGCGGAGCGAGGGAATTGCTCAGTTATCTTAAAGTAAATGGTTTCCAGATCGGACTTGCCTCTTCCACAAAGAAGGAGCTTTTGGAGCAGGAACTTTCGGATGCGGGACTCTTGAAATTTTTCCATGTTCTGATCGGCGGCGATATGGTTCACCACAGCAAACCGCACCCGGAAATCTATCAACTGGCATGTGAGAAGCTTGGCGTGGCGCCTGCGAAAGCCTATGCGATCGAGGACTCTTTCCACGGTGTGCAGTCGGCGTACGATGCCGGTATGAAGGTGATCATGGTTCCTGATCTTCTCGAGCCGGATGATAACATGCGTGAGATGGCAACAGAGATTTTTCCAAGCCTCATGGGCGTGCTTGGGTATTTTCAGAACATATAGCAGGTTCCCCGGAATATTTGATGTTTTTTGGGAGAAACTACTACAAGATCATGTCTTGTGGAGGTTCTGCCATGAAAATAGTCAGGGGATTGTTTTTTGTTGTTCTGGTGCTTGTGATACTTCTGCCATATTCCATAACGGAATCAGGGGATTATGAGGATAAGGTTGTAAGTTATGTGGCGCTTGGTGACAGCATTGCAAAAGGATATGGTCTGAAAGATACTGATACAGAATCGTATGTGGGACGGATCACGGAAGCTCTTGACCGGCAGTATGCCGCAGTGCGGGTGACAAATTTTGGGGAAAATGGACTGCGGAGTGACGAACTTTTGAAAATTCTTACGGATCCTGCGGATAAGAAGCATGACGCCTATCTGTCGGCGATCAAGGGGGCAGACCTGATCACTCTTTCGATCGGTTCGAATGATCTTTTGCAGTATATATCGCGGGAGACAGATCTGGATGAATTTAAGAAAAAGGGCGACCGGCTTTTCCGGCAGGCATGTGAAGAGTTTCAAAAAAATATCCCGGAGATCATTGATGTGATTTCTGACAACGCCCCGCAGGCACAGCTTTTTGTAAACAATATTTACAACCCCTGTCATGATATTTCTTTTGATATTTCGGAAAAGGTTTTGAAAAATCTCGACCAGATGGCAGAAAAATATATTGTGCAGATCAATGAGGGCTTTGAGACCGAACAGGTACAAAGTGTGTTTAATCAGAAAAATAAAGGGAGTCAGAAAGAATATGTTCTGGTGGATGTGAAACGTGCATTTGAGGACAGCAGTGAAAAGCTGCTTAATATGGTCATTACGTGGGGGGAGATCGATCCCCATCCAAATAAAGAGGGACACCGGGTGATCGCAGAGCTGATCATACCACAGATTTCTTTGGATAAAGGAAGAAAGAATTGAGGGCTGCAAATGAAGAGAAAAGGTGTAATTTTTGATCTTGACGGGACATTACTTGATTCCATGTAGATTTAGATACCACAGATTTCTTTGGATAAATGAGGAAAGAATTGAGGGCTGCAAATGAAGAGAAAAGGTGTAATTTTTGATCTTGACGGGACATTACTTGATTCCATGTGGGTCTGGACCCGGATCGATGAGGAATTTCTCGGTGCCAGAGGATACGAGGTGCCGCCGGATTACCAGAGGGTGATCGCCGGGCTTGGCTTTCGGGAGACAGCGGAATATACGATCGAACGCTTTCATCTGGAGGAGAGGCCGGAGGATATCATAGATGAGTGGAACCGGATGGCGGAACATATGTATCATGAAGAGGTCGGACTGAAGCCCGGTGTGAAGGAGACACTGGAGTATTTGAGGGAACAGGATATCCGCCTCGGAGTGGCAACCGCCTCGTATGGATCATTGTTCCGGGAATGTCTGGAACGGAATGGGATTTATCATTTTTTTGAGGCGTTTACGGAGACAAAAGAGGTGGAGAGAGGAAAGGATTTTCCGGATATTTACATAAAGGCGGCACAAAAGCTTGGCTGTAAGCCACAGGAATGTATTGTTTTTGAGGATGTCCACAAGGCAGTGCTGGCGGCGCAGGCCGGAGGATTTTATACAGTAGGGGTTTATGATGCGAAGTTAGGGGATTCATGGACACAGATGCAGCGGGATTCGGATCTTGCCATAAAGGGATTTGAGGAATTGTTTCAGGAAAACAGGTGGGAAGAATTGTTGAGTGGTACAAAAAGGAAGAAAAGCGCGAAGGATGAACCTTGACGGATATTGAAAATTCGTGTAAAATTGTGCCTATAGTATTTGTTTAAGAAATGGGGCCGGTTATGAAAAACAAAAATGATGTAGAGGTATTGATCAACGGAAGAAAATATACGATCTGTGGATTTGAGAGTGCTGAATATCTCCAGAAGGTAGCGACGTACATAAACAGTAAATATACGGAATTTAAAAATCAGGATTATTATTATAGCCTTGATATGGATCTTAGGAATATTCTTCTGGCGGTTAACATTGCGGATGACTATTTCAAGGCACAGAAGGAGAATCAGGCGGCGAAGAGGGATAACGAGCGCAAGGATAAAATGGTACTCGATATGAAGCATGAGGTTCTTGAGAGCAAGAGCAAGACGGAAAAGGCAGTACAGAAAAACGATGCTCTGGAAGAAGAACTGGATGAGGCAGAGAAAAAGATCGTCGAACTAAATGTGAAAAATGAGGAGAGTTCCTCCAAAGCAGTCACGCTGGAAGATAAACTTTCCCGGGTCGAGGCGGAAAACAGCGGAAATGCCGCTAAATTGGAGACTGCGCTGGAGAACGTGACAAAACTCGAAGCAGAAAATTCACGCCTGAAAAAGAAAGCGGACACGCTGAACGAGAAGTTAAAGACCTCAGAGAAGAAGAGAGAAGAGGAAAAGAAAGCGCATGAGCAGGCGAAGGTAAAACTTGACGAGTGGAAAAAAGTGGAAAAAGAAAATGCTGAGTTGAAGGCAAAGCTCGACGAATTGGGAAAATTGGAAAAAGAGAATGTCGAGTTGAAGGCAAAGCTCGAGGCGGCTGAGCGGCGGATCACAGACTTAGAGTCCAGAAACCGGCGGGGGAAACGATAGGAAAATGTCGAGCGAAAGGCAAAACGATAGAAAAAACGGGAAACGGGAATCTGCCTGTTTCCCGTTTTGGATATTTTGTATCGTCTGGCAACAGTGCCGGATCAGGAAAGAGGGAGACGATGAGTGTTGAGATATTGGCGCCCGGTGGTTCCAAAGAGGCGATCTATGCGGGATTATACAGCGGCGCAGATGCAGTTTATACAGGGACAGAGCATTTTTCGGCGAGGGCATTTGCCGATAATCCCAGTGTGGAGGACTTGTGCCGCGTTCTGGATTTTGCCCATTTGCATGGGAAGAAAATTTATCTGACGGTCAATACGCTTCTTACGGAGGAGGAGCTTGAGGGACAGTTGTATGACTTACTCCGGCCATTGTATGAGTCCGGTCTGGATGCGGTTATCGTTCAGGATTTCGGGGTGATGGATCATATCCGCCAGTCGTTTCCGGGGCTTCCTCTGCATGCCAGTACCCAGATGAGTCTTTTGACCGGCGAGGGTGCAGAGCTTTTAAAATCATATGGTGTGACAAGGATCGTGCCGGCGAGGGAACTTTCCCTTGCAGAGCTTCAGCAGATGAGGAAAGAGACCAGTCTTGAGATCGAGGTGTTCGTACACGGAGCGCTTTGTTATTGTTACTCGGGTCAGTGCTTGCTCAGTCAGGTGATCGGGGGCAGAAGTGGAAACCGGGGAATGTGTGCGCAGCCCTGCCGGCTTCCGTATGAGGCAGAGGGGAAAAAGGCGGGATATTTACTCAGTCCCAAAGATTTGTGTGCGCTTTCCAAAGTAGGAAAGCTGATCGAGGCGGGCGTAGATTCGTTTAAGATCGAGGGAAGGATGAAGAAGCCTGCCTATACTGCTTATACGTCGCATCTTTACCGGCTGTATGCGGATGCGTACTTGTCAGGCAGGGAGTTCCATGAAAAAGAGATTACAGAGGATGTCCGCAAACTGGCGGATATTTATAACCGGGGAGGCTTCTCCGGCGGGTATTTATTTGAACCTTCTAAAAAAAATATCATATACCCTGTGAAAAATGGTCATTTTGGCGTCCGCGCGGGAACGGTTACAAAAGTAAATAAAAATACAGCAGAGTATCGGCTGAATGCAGAGATCAACGCACAGGATGTATTAGAGTTTCGGGATGAAAAGGGGGCATGCGTATATGAGTATACGATAAAGGAGGGCGTCCTTCCTCCCGGTACGGTTACAGCACGCTATAAAAAGGGAAGTCCGATAAAACCGGGACAAAACGTATACCGGACGAAAAATAATCATCTTTTGGATGAAATCGCGGATCTTATCGGGGAGGGAAAAAAGAATTGTAAGGTAAAACTGCGCGGGAGCTTTCGGGCAAATGCCGGTGAACGGGCAAGCCTGACACTCTTTCACGGAGATACGGAGTGTACCGTATACGGTGTGACAGCGGAGCCTGCCAAGGGGAGGCCGGTTTTGGCAGGAGATATTGAAAAAAGGCTGCGAAAGACCGGGGAGAGCGAGTTTGAATTTGAAGAGCTTGAGGTCACAGTCGGGGAAGCGGTTTTTATCCCATTAGGCAGTATCGCCGCGATGAGACGACAGGGATTTGAGGAGATGACCAGACAACTTCTCGAGCCATTTAGGCGGAAGGCGGAGAGCGGATACTGCTCTGGGGAGTTTGAGGAGAAAGAGACCGGTTTTTCCGGGAAGAAATCATTTGTCATTGTGGGTGTGACAGATTTTTGCCAGATCAAGGGAGTAAAATTGGCAGCAGAAGTAAATGCTTACAATACAAGGTTTCATCTGAAACTGGCAGAGTTTATGCCGGAGGAGTGGGAAAAACTTCCGGAAGCCTGCGGGGAATTTTATTATTACGTTTCGCTGCCGGTAGTTCTGAGAAGGAAAAACATAGATTATTTTCTACAACTGTGGAATAAACATGGTGCCGCTCTCCGGGAGGGAAAGTGTGCCGGAGTTATCATAAACTCGATCGAAGCACTTCCTATTCTTCCCAAGATGGGACTTGAAAAAGGGGAAATCCTTGCGGCGCCGGCTCTGTATATGTGGAACCGGAGGACGGAAAAAATCTATCGTGAACTTGGGATCACCGGTCATATTTACATGGCATATGGGAGAACGCCGGTCATGACGACAGAAGGGTGTGTCCGCTTACAGCTTGGGGGTTGTCAGACGGAGAACTGTCAGGTAGGGAGTGAGGAGATGTCATGCCATCATGCGCCGGCGGTTAAGACAGCGGGAAAAAAGCATCCGGTCACGATCTGTACTCCGAAAAAAGATGAGTTTACGGTGGTAAATTATTGTGATTACTGTTACAATGTAATGTATGAAAAAAATGCGGCTTGGCATGAGCCGGGAGTTCTGGCAGGGCTTCCGGAGATCAGCTTCACGTTTGAAAATGCAGAAGAGGCAGGAAAGGTTTTAACGGAATGGAACTTTTTATCGTAGAGCTTGCCCGGTATGTGATCATACTGTTGTTTGCTCTTTATACATTTTATGCGTTCCGGGCATTTGCCGGAAAAAATAAAGAACGCCAGAACCGTGTGTTTGCTGCGCAGCGGACGCTCACGGTGCTGCTCCATGCGGTCATGAGTTTTATCCTGATCATGGAAAATATGTCGCTTACGTATGTATTTTTATGGGCAGTAGAACTGGCATTTTATTTTGTTTTTATAAAAATCTACCAGACGTGTTATAAGGGGTTATCAAAACTCGTATTGAACAATATGATGATGTGCATGATGATCGGGTTTGTCATGCTGGGACGTCTGTCGGATGATTATGCGATCCACCAGATCGCGCTGGCGGCGGCCGCAATGGTATTTTGTATTTTTGTTCCGCTTTTGATCGAGAAATTCCGCATACTCGACCGGCTTGGGTGGCAGTATGCCCTGTTGGGGGTATTCTTTTTACTCCTCGTATTTGTTATCGGGGTGGAAAAAAATGGCTCAAGAAACTGGATCAACATTGCCGGGATCCAAATACAGCCTTCGGAATTTGTCAAGATCCTGTATGTGTTTTTTATGTCCTCCCTGCTTGCAAAAAGTACGCAGTTTAAGCATATCGTGCTAGTTACGTGTGCAGCCGCTGTCCATGTAGTGATCCTTGTCGCGGAAAAAGATCTGGGCGCCGCCCTTATTTATTTTATTACATATATCGTTGTCTTGTATGTCGCCACGACAAATGTAGCTTATCTGGGTGCTGGGCTTGGCGGAGGAGCGTTGGCGGCGGTCATCGCCTATAAGCTGTTTGCCCATGTAAGAACTCGTGTGTTTGCGTGGCAGGATCCGTGGGGACGGATCAACGATGAAGGGTATCAGGTGGCGAGGTCTCTCTTTGCAATCGGAACCGGCGGATTTATCGGTATGGGACTAGGAAAGGGCCTGCCCTCAAGTGTGCCGGTCGTGGAAAGTGACTTTATTTTTTGTGCGATATCGGAGGAATTGGGCGGTGTATTTGCCATTTGTCTTATCATGGTCTATCTGAGCAGCTATATTATGTTTGTCAATATCGCGATGAAAATGAAAAAGCAGTTTTATAAGCTGACTGCGTTTGGACTCAGTGTCGTGTTTATTTTTCAGGTGTTTTTATGTGTCGGCGGCGTGACCAAATTTATTCCTTCTACCGGAGTGACGCTCCCGCTCATCAGTTATGGTGGAAGTTCGATCATGACGACGATCATCATATTCAGTATCATACAGGGAATGTATGTATTAAACGGAAGGGAGGAGGAGAGACTTGAGGGGGAAGAAAAAATCGCTTCCGGAAGAAAAACTGGATCAAAGAGAAGTAAAAAAAGAACTAAAAAAGACTAAACGGATGAACCGGGAAATGGCGACCGTGACATATTTGTTTATGTTTTTATTTGTCTTTATGGCGGGGTATGTCATCTGGTTTCTCGCCGGGGATACGGATGAAATCCTGAATAATCCGGAAAATAAAAGGCAGGAGCTTCTCGCAGAACGAGTCACGAAGGGGAGAATCCTCTCGGATAACGGAAAAGTGCTTGCGAAGACGGTCGCTGATGCGAAGGGGAATGAGACGAGAGTGTATCCGTATGATGGCCTGTTTGCCCATGCCGTGGGACGGGTAAGTCAGGGAAAAACCGGGTTGGAAAAGTCGGAGAGTTATACGATGCTGACGACCGGGATCAATCCGCTGACTGGCATTTTTAATGAGCTAAAAGGTGAAAAAAATCCCGGAAATGACGTGGTCACTACGTTAAATGTAAAGATTTCGCAGATTGCCAGTGATGCACTCGGCGGCCGCAAGGGGGCTGTCGTTGCCATAGATCCTTCGACTGGAAAAGTGGTCGCTATGGTGTCAAAGCCGACGTACGATCCCAATCATGTTGGAAAAAATTGGAAAAACCTCATTGACAATCCGGATGATGAATCTGCTCTTTATAACCGGGCCGCACAGGGATTGTATCCGCCCGGTTCTACGTTTAAGCTGTACACGCTGCTTGAATATATGCGGGAGAAGGAGGACTATGAGTCTTTCCGTTATACCTGTACCGGAAGAATTGGAAAAGGGAAAGATGCGATCAACTGTTATGGCCATGAGGTTCATGGAACGATCGGGATCGAGAGGGCATTTGCCAAGTCCTGTAACGCAGCATTTGCAAAAATTGGAGCCGGTCTGGATGTGTCCCGGTGGGGCAGTTTATGTGACTCACTTTATTATAACAAGACGCTTGCAGTCGAAGGACTGGAGCAGAAAGCGCCTGTATTTCCAGTGGCGGGGACGGATGCGCAGGGAGATATCATGCAGGCGGCGATCGGACAGGGGGCAGTTCTTACGACGCCGCTCCAGAATACGTTTCTTGTGGCGGCGGCACTAAATAAGGGGACGCTTATGAAACCGTATCTGGTAGACCGCATTGAGGACACTTATGGAAATGTGGTCAGCCAGAACGAACCTGCATCGGCGGCTTCCCCTATCTCAGAAGAAGAGGCAGAAAAACTGGAGCAGTATATGAGGGAGACGGTGATAAGCGGCACGGCGACCGCATTAAATACGAGCCGCTATCAGGCCGGAGGAAAGACCGGTTCCGCACAGTTTAAAGAGGGGTCTTCGGATTCCCATGCGTGGTTTGTCGGATATGCAAAAAAGGATGGAAAGAAACTAGTTGTAAGTATTATCGTGGAAGGGGCGGGAACGGGAAGTGCCTACGCAGTTCCCATCGCAAGAAAGATATTTGATGCTTATTTTTAAATCATTTGGAAAAGCTTCTTAAATATGAAAAGGGGCAGGATTTGCATCTTGCCCCTTATTCAAAATAAGTTCTTACAACAGATTTAACTTCTTTTTTAGCAAAAAGTTCGATAAAACATAGAACGCTGCACTAAAGATGAGATTGATCACAATGGTTATAAGAAAGAGCTGGATGGATTCGGAGTTCGTTGATGTGTTCACGTTGCTGGTAATGCCCACTGAGAAGCCGCTTGTCTCTGGCGCCCCCTCTGTCGTGAGTTCCGTAAACATCCAAGGAAGTAACACGAGGACGCTTACAATCTGATGAACTGTGTAAAGTGCGGCATAAAAAGCAAGGGAGGCGATGACGCGGTGGTCACGTACCAACTGTCCAAGGGAGACCGATGCAAAGATATGCAGGACAGAAGAGGCAAAACTGACCAGAAAAGATATGATCTGTAATGCGATCAGCCCTCCTGTTGTGTTGTCAAAGACGAAAGTCAGGATATCCCAGAAATTTCCACCTTTATTGCTAACGACCAGTATGGCGACACTCACATAACCAAGAATGACCGTCAAAACTGTCCACACATATGTCGCGATAAATTTGGCGAGAAGGATGATCTTTGTGTCAGCCGGCACCGTAAAGGTCAGATAGGCTTCTCTCGTAGCGGTCGTCCGGTAAAAGCGCATGCTGAGAAAGATCCACGGTGAAAGGAAGACAAAGATCATTCCGAGAACGACGATGATCATTCCAAAGCCGGAGCCGACTACAAGGGCAGTTTGGTCAAACTTACGTAAAAGTTCCAGAAAAAGGCAGGCGGCGCCTGTCAGTATGACGAGCCCGATATAAATCGGAACAAATGTACGATATGTTGCTTTAAATTCATGTTTGATCAGTTTTCCTAACATTTGAACACCTCCCTGAACAGTGCGTCTACAGATTTATTTTCATTTTCCCGGATTTCGTCTACGCTAGAGTGCAGGCGAACCTGTCCGTTCTGCAGGAAAATGGCCTCGTCAAGTACATTTTCCACATCGGCGATCAGGTGTGTTGAAATGATGACTGTAGAGTTCTCGCAGTAATTGCGTACAATCGTATTTAAAATGTAATCCCTTGTCGCCGGGTCGACGCCGCCGATCGGCTCATCCAGACAGTAGAGGTTGGCATTGCGGCTCATCGCAAGCACGAGCTGTACCTTTTCCAGAGTACCTTTTGACATGTGCGCCAGCTTCATACTGCTTGAAATATCAAGTGTGTTCAACATATAAAGGGCTTTTTCCTCCTCAAAGTCATCAAAAAAGTCAGAAAAATAACTGAGCAGATCTGTCACTCTCATCCATTTCGGAAAATAGTTGCTGTCCGGAAGATAGGAGACGTGCTGCTTTGTGACAACACCGGGCTCATATCCTCCGATGGTGATCGTTCCGCTCGTGGGTACGAGAAGTCCGTTGAGTAGTTTTAATAAAGTTGTTTTCCCGCTTCCGTTCGGGCCGAGAAGTCCGACGATCTTTCCGCACTCAAGCGTGAGGTTCACGTCCTGTAGTGCTGTGTAGGCGCCAAATTTTTTTGACAGCCCCTTTGTTTCTAATAAAATCATAAATTTCCTCCTAGAATATTATTTAATCTACCTTGATCGTGTCCCACTGTGAGTTTATGAAGTCAAGCTGCTCTTTTTGATCAAATCCGAGCCGTGTGAGTTCTTTTTTTAACTGGCACAATTTGTTTTGCGCAAGCGTTTCCCTCATAGACTGTATCATGGAAATATCACTTGTGATCCTGCGTCCGTTTGTGCGCTCATTGATGAGCAGCCCATCCCGCTCCAGTTCAGCGAGCGCCCGCTGCATCGTATTAGGATTTACATTTGCCATAAGCGCCAGTTCCCGGACAGAGGGGAACGACTGACCTGCCTCATATTCGCCGGAAAGGATCATGAGTTTTATATGTTCGATCAGCTGGATATAAAGGGGTCTGTCATTGGTCAGTTCCCATAGCATGGATTCACCTCCTTCTGCTTTGTATACACATCGTATGGCGGACTGCTTCCGGAGAAAAGCGTGCCATTGTATCAATGTATTACTGTGTTAATTGCTTGGTACAATAATACAACAGAGGTTTTTATTTGTCAAGAGAAAATTTTATGTTTCTGGCAGGAGATTTTGTGTAGGAGGATTTGGACATTCCAGATACCGGATTTTCGCAGTTTTTCCGGTTGGCATGATCGGGTTACGATCCGAAACGCCGAAAAACGATCGTTGTTATTTCTGAAAAAATATGTTATAGTCAGGATATTTAAAAGAATCCTATAGGACGAAGGAGGGGATGGATATGTGTACAGCGTTAGAAGAACTCGTAGAAGAAGGAAAAGTACAGGGGAGCATTATGATGAACGAAACGATGAATCAGCTGATTTCTCATCTCATAGCGGAAGGAAGGATTGAGGATTTGAGCCGGGCGGCGATAGAGCCGGAATACCAAAAAGAGCTTATGAAGGAGTATGGGCTTCCGATACTTCTGTAAATCATGCTCCTGCAAACAGCCGGATTTTGCTTGTCACAACGGTTTTGTCCATCAATTTTCTTGATCATACAGATTGGTTCTGCTTGTTTCTATTTTTTACAATGCTATCGTTTTGCAGAGGGTTGCCTGCTTATTCCCATCGTACAGAAGTTCGTAAAAATCGACAATATCTACCTTATTTTGCCTTTACTTTTTTGGTGGATAGTGCTAAAATGATAACTAGTGAGAATAAAATTAAATAATTAATTAAGGAGGATTCTATAAAAATGGCTAGAGCGAAACAATCCATGGATGGAAATACCGCTGCGGCTCACGTTGCGTACGCGTATACGGAAGTTGCAGGAATCTATCCGATCACACCTTCGAGTCCGATGGCTGACACGGTTGACATGTGGTCTGCCGCAGGACAGAAGAACATTTTCGGAAACACAGTAAAAGTAGTAGAGATGCAGTCCGAGGCAGGTGCGGCAGGTACCGTACACGGTTCCCTTGCAGCAGGAGCGCTTACGACGACATTTACCGCATCTCAGGGACTTCTTCTGATGATCCCGAATATGTACAAGATTGCTGCTGAGCAGCTTCCATGTGTATTCGATGTATCCGCACGTACGGTATCTACACAATCCCTGAATATTTTCGGAGATCACAGTGACGTATATGCATGTCGTCAGACAGGTTTTGCCATGCTTGCTGAGACAAACCCGCAGGAGGTTATGGACTTAAGCCCGGTTGCTCATCTGGCAGCACTTGAGGGAAAAGTTCCGTTCATTAACTTCTTTGATGGATTCCGTACTTCCCATGAGATCCAGAAGATCGAAAAATGGGATTATGAGGATTTGAAAGAAATGTGTCCGATGGACGCAGTAGAAGCATTCCGTGCCCATGCACTGAATCCGGAGCATCCGGCGATGCGTGGTTCCCACGAGAACGGTGACGTATTCTTCCAGCACCGCGAGGCATGTAATCCAGTTTATGATGCACTGCCTGCTGTTGTTGAAAAATATATGGCAAAAGTAAATGAAAAATTAGGAACAGATTATGATCTCTTCAATTACTATGGTGCGCCGGACGCAGACCGCGTGATCATTGCGATGGGTTCCATCTGCGATGTGGCAGAAGAAGTAATTGATTATCTGACCGCAAAAGGTGAGAAAGTCGGACTGATCAAAGTACGTCTTTACCGTCCGTGGTCTTCCGAGCATATTTTGAAGGCAATTCCGAAGACTGCAAAGAAGATTGCAGTCCTTGACCGTACAAAAGAGCCGGGAACACTCGGCGAGCCGCTTTATCTTGACGTGGCTACAACACTTCGTGAGGCCGGAATGAATGACGTGATCCTTACTGGCGGACGTTACGGTCTTGGTTCGAAAGATACACCGCCTTCCTCAATCTTTGCAATCTACAAAGAACTTGAGAAGGATGCTCCAAAGGCACGTTTCACGATCGGTATCGTGGATGATGTGACAAACTTAAGCCTTCCAGAAGTAAAACCGGCTCCGATCACATCGGCTGAGGGTACGGTAGAGTGTAAGTTCTGGGGTCTCGGCGGAGACGGTACAGTAGGTGCCAATAAAAACTCCACAAAGATCATCGGTGATCACACAGATAAATACATTCAGGCATACTTCCAGTATGACTCTAAGAAGACAGGTGGTATCACGATTTCCCATCTTCGTTTCGGTGACAAACCGATCAAGAGTCCATACTACATCAATCAGGCTGACTTCGTAGCATGCCACAATCCTTCTTATGTCGTAAAAGGCTACAAGATGGTTCAGGATGTAAAACCGGGCGGAATTTTCATGATCAACTGCCAGTGGACAGACGAAGAACTGGATAAGCACATGCCTGCGGAATCGAAGAAATATATCGCAGAAAATAACGTTCAGCTCTACACGATCAATGCGATCGACAAGGCGATTGAAATCGGTATGGGCAAACGTACGAATACGATTCTCCAGTCTGCGTTCTTCAAACTTGCGAATATCATGCCGATCGATGAGGCAGTAGAATATATGAAATCAGCGGCTAAGAAATCCTATTCAAAGAAGGGTGACGCAGTCGTAGAGATGAACTACAAGGCGATCGACGCCGGCGTAGACGCTGTACATAAAGTAGACGTACCTGCTTCTTGGGCAAATCCGGCACCGGATGCTCCGGCAAAGAATCTCGAGGGACGTCCGGAAGTTGTAAAGATGGTAAAAGAGCTTCTTGAGCCGATCTCCATCATGGATGGTGACAGCCTTCCGGTATCTGCGTTCAAGGATATTGCAGATGGTCAGTTTGAACTTGGCGCTTCTGCTTA
Organism: Roseburia sp.; assembly: GCA_023664685.1. GTDB lineage: Bacteria > Bacillota > Clostridia > Lachnospirales > Lachnospiraceae > Eubacterium_F. Next base: position 130,841 of record JAMPFC010000001.1, read on the forward strand.
TGAGAAACGTGGTACAGCCGTTACTGTTCCGGTTTGGGATCCGAATACATGTATCCAGTGTAACAACTGTGCATTTGTATGTTCCCATGCGACGATTCGTCCATTCCTTTTGACAGACGATGAGGTGAAAGCAGCACCGTCTAATATGAAGGTTTCTGATATGAAGCCAAAGGCTGGCGAGTTTAAGTTCACAATGAGCGTATCTCCGTTAGACTGTATGGGATGCGGTGAGTGTATCACGGTATGTCCGAAGGCAGCAGACGGTGCGATTAAGATGGTACCACAGGAGTCTCAGGCAGATGAGCAGCCGGTATTCGATTATCTTGTTGCCAATGTCGGCAAGAAAGAGAGTGGCTTCGCTGACACGACGCCGAAAGGTTCCCAGTTCAATCAGCCGCTTCTCGAGTTCTCCGGAAGCTGTGCAGGTTGTGCAGAGACTTCTTACGCACGTCTTGTCACACAGCTCTTTGGTGAGCAGATGTACATTTCCAATGCGACAGGATGTTCTTCGATCTGGGGCGGTCCGGCAGCAACATCACCATATACGGTGAACAAAGATTCCAAACAGGGCCCGGCATGGTCAAACTCCTTGTTTGAGGACAATGCAGAGCATGGTCTTGGAATGTATCTTGGTCAGAAAGTGCTTCGTGACCAGACGATCGAGAAAGTAAAAGAACTGGCTGCTTCTGACAAGGCTTCGGCTGAGTTGAAAGCTGCGGTTGATAAATTCCTTGAGACAAAGGATGATACGAGAAGCAATACACCGGCTGCCAAAGCAATGCTTGCAGAGATCGAGAAGAGTGCGGCAGCAGGCTGCAGTCTTTCTAAGGAAATCCTTGACAAGAAACAGTATCTGGCAAAGAAATCTGTATGGATCTTCGGTGGTGACGGATGGGCTTATGATATCGGCTTCGGTGGATTAGACCATGTCCTTGCTTCCGGCGAGAACGTAAACGTAATGGTATTTGATACCGAGATGTATTCCAATACAGGTGGTCAGGCATCGAAGGCTTCCAATATCGGAGAGGTTTGTCAGTTTGCCGCTGCCGGTAAAGAAATCGGCAAGAAGAGCCTTGCAGAGATCGCAATGAGTTATGGCTATGTATACGTGGCACAGATCGCTCTTGGAGCAAATCCGGCTCAGGCAGTGAAAGCAATCGCAGAGGCAGAGGCTTACAATGGGCCATCACTCATCATTGGTTATGCTCCGTGCGAACTCCACGGTATCGCTAAAGGCGGTATGAACCACTGTCAGGATGAGATGAAGAAGGCTGTAAAAGCAGGTTATTGGAATCTGTTCAGCTTCAACCCGGCACTTAAGGCAGAGGGCAAGAATCCATTTACCCTGACCTCGAAAGAGGGTGACGGTTCGTATCAGGATTTCCTGAACAACGAGGCGCGTTATACACGTCTGATCAAACCGTTCCCAGAGCGTGCAGAGCGTCTCTTCAAAGAGTCCGAGGAAGCAGCAAAGGCACGTTTCGAGCATTTGCAGAAGTTGGTCGAGCTGTATAAGTAAGAAGAACCCGCGCGTTTACGTACGCGAATATAAAAGGAATCCCCTTTTGGATGTGATGTCTGGAAGGGGATTTTTTTGCGGCAAAAACAGAATTTCCTTGTTTTTGCCTGAAATGTTATAAATTTTGCCATCTTTGCATATAATTACAAACAAGAATCATTATGCAGAAAAGAGGGCAAAGAAATGACAGAAAAGACGACAAAAATTTGCAGAAAGAAAAAAACAATGGATGGTAATATGGCTGCGGCCCATGTGTCCTATGCGTTCACGGAGGCTGCGGCCATTTATCCGATTACTCCGTCTTCACCGATGGCGGATTATACGGATATCTGGGCGAGTGAGGGCTTGAAAAACATATTTGGACAACCTGTCGTGATGAGTGAGATGCAGTCCGAGGCGGGGGCGGCAGGTGCGCTCCACGGTTCCCTGCAGGCAGGGGCTCTTTCCACCACATATACCGCATCACAGGGACTTCTCCTCATGATCCCGAATATGTATAAGATTGCAGGCGAGCTGCTTCCGGGCGTGATCCATGTGTCGGCGCGGGCATTGGCGAGCCATGCATTATCGATTTTCGGAGATCATTCGGATGTGTACGCCTGCCGGCAGACCGGCTTTGCCATGCTGTGTGCGGGAAATGTACAGGAGGTCATGGATCTGGGGGCGGTAGCCCATCTGTCAGCGATCGAGGGAAGAGTACCATTTTTACATTTTTTTGATGGATTCCGCACATCCCATGAGATCCAGAAGATCGAGGTGTGGGATTATGAGGATTTAAAAGAAATGTGTCCGGTGGAGGCGGTCAGGGAGTTCCGGAAGAGAGCGCTGAATCCGAACCACCCGGTACAGAGAGGAACTGCACAGAATCCGGACATCTTTTTTCAGGTGAGGGAAGCCTCCAATCCGTATTATGACAGACTGCCGCAGATCGTGGAAGATTATATGGAAAAAGTAAATGAAAAAGCGGGGACAGATTATAAACTGTTTAATTATTATGGCGCGCCAGATGCGGAAAAGGTCATTGTTGCGATGGGATCGGTCTGCGATACGACGGAGGAGACGATCGACTATCTGATGCAGAAAGGGGAAAAAGTTGGTCTTGTAAAAGTCCGCCTGTTCCGTCCATTTAGCGGGAAGCATTTGATCGAGGCGCTGCCGCATACGGTCAAACAGATCCACGTATTAGACCGGAGTAAAGAGCCGGGCGCTCAGGGAGAGGCACTTTTCCTTGATGTGACAGCAGCGCTAAAAGAAAGCAAGTTTAAGGATGTTCCTGTATTTGGGGGACGGTACGGTCTTGGCTCGAAAGATACGTATCCGTCGGATATCCTTGCTGTGTATAAAAATACGTCCAGAAAGCAATTTACGATTGGGATCAAAGATGATGTGACGCACCTGTCATTGGAGCGCATGGAGAGTCCGCAGACAGCGCCAGAGGGTATGACAAGCTGTAAGTTCTGGGGAATGGGGGCAGACGGAACGGTAGGAGCGAATAAAAATTCCATCAAAGTCATCGGAGACCATACGGATAAATATGTACAGGCGTATTTTGATTATGATTCCAAAAAATCAGGCGGCGTGACGATTTCCCATCTGCGCTTTGGGGACAAGCCGATCCGGTCGTCGTATCTGATCGAAAAAGCGGATTTTGTCGCATGTCATATGCCGGCTTATATCCGCAAATACCATATGGTGCAGGATTTAAAACCAAAGGGATCTTTTCTCTTAAACTGCTCATGGAACAAAGAGGAACTTGAGACAGCCCTGCCGGGGCAGGTAAAGCGGTTTATCGCAGAGAACCAGATCAATTTGTACACGATCGACGGGTTTAAACTGGGAAAAGAAATCGGTCTGGGCGGGCGCATCAATACGATCCTGCAGGCAGCATTTTTTGCGATATCAGAAATTATTCCAAAAGAGGAAGCAATCCAGTATTTGAAGGATGCGGCGAAAAAGACGTATTCCAAAAAGGGCGATGACATTGTGGAAATGAATCACCGGGCGATTGAGGCGGGAGCGGAGAAGTATGTAAAGATCGAGGTGCCGGATTCGTGGAAAGAGGCCGCCGATGACAATATTACCGATCAGGTAAGCGGCGTAAATGACGTACTCATCAACTATGTCAACGACATCCAGAGTAAGATCAATTCCCAGCAGGGCAACGACCTTCCGGTGTCTGCTTTCCGTGACTATGCAGACGGGACGGTGCCGCTTGGCTCCTCTGCTTATGAGAAGCGCGGCGTGGGGATCGACGTGCCGAGGTGGAATCCAGACGGTTGTATCCAGTGCAATTTTTGTTCTTATGTGTGTCCTCATGCCTGCATCCGCCCACTGGCGTTAGAGGGAGAAGAACTTTCCAAAGCACCGGAGGGAACGGTGACAGATCTGAAAGGGATCGAGGGAATGAAATTTGCAGTTACGATCTCACCGCTAGACTGTACCGGGTGCGGAAGCTGTGCGAATGTGTGTCCGGGCAATGCGAGAAATGACGTCTTAAAAATGATATCTGTCGATGAGGGGATGGGACAGCAGAAGCTGTTTGATTATGGCGTAAATATAAAGACGCCAGAAAAGGTTTTTGACAAATTCAAAGTGGAAACGGTGAAGGGAAGCCAGTTTAAAAAGCCTCTATTAGAGTTTTCCGGAGCATGTGCCGGATGTGGGGAGACGCAGTATGCCAAGCTTGCCACACAGCTTTTTGGCGACCGGATGTATATCGCCAATGCGACCGGCTGCTCCTCGATCTGGGGCGGTTCCTCCCCGGCGTCCGCCTATACGGTAAACCACGATGGCGAAGGGCCGGCGTGGGCAAATTCTTTATTTGAGGACAATGCAGAGTTTGGCTTTGGCATGGAGCTAGCGCAGCGGACATTGAGAAATAAAGTGATCGATGCGGCGCGGGCATTGTTGGATGAGACTACTAATGTAGAATTAAAACAGAAAATCGGGGCTTATTTGGATTCCCTGAACGACAGCAGGACAAACAAAAAGGCGACAAAGGAAATGATCGGGATGCTCGCAGACGGGTCGTATTCGTACGAGAACGCCGGAGAAAAAGTATCCGGACTGGCAGAGACGATTCTCGAGTATCAGGATTTTGCCTCGAAGAAATCACAGTGGATCTTTGGCGGGGACGGATGGGCATATGATATCGGATATGGCGGACTGGATCATGTGATCGCCAGTGGTCAGGATGTGAATATCCTCGTCTTTGATACGGAGGTTTACTCCAATACGGGCGGACAGTCCTCGAAAGCGACGCCGACCGGGGCGATCGCACAATTTGCTGCGGCAGGAAAGGAAATCAAGAAAAAAGATTTGGCGGCGATCGCCATGTCGTATGGATACGTGTATGTGGCACAGGTGGCGCAGGGAGCGGATATGGCTCAGACGGTAAAGGCATTTGAGGAGGCTGAGGCGTATAACGGGCCATCGATCATCATTGCCTACGCTCCATGCATCAATCACGGGATACGTGCCGGCATGGGAAATGCGATGGCAGAGGAGAAAAAGGCGGTAGAGGCCGGTTACTGGCATCTGTTCCGTTTCCATCCGGACAATTTGAAAAAAGGACAGAATCCGTTTATGTTAGATTCCAAAGAGCCGAAGGGCGGTTACAGGGAATTTCTGATGGGCGAGGTCAGATATAACCGTCTGATGCGGTCAAATCCGGAACGCGCTGAGCGGTTGTTTGAAAAAGCAGAAAAAGAGGCAGAGGATAAGTACAAGAGACTTGCACAAATGTCCTAAATAGTGTATAACTATTCATATGAACTAAATTTTGGAGGATGAAGTGAAATGGAACTTACAAGTATACGGAGCCTCTTCCGTGATAAAGAGAATTTCATCGGCAAAGAAGTATATACAGGCGGGTGGATAAGGAGCATAAGAGATTCAAAGACATTTGGGTTTATCGTGATCAATGACGGAACTTTTTTTGAGCCGCTTCAAGTGGTATACAGTGATAAGCTTGATAACTTTGAGAGTATTTCAAAGCTCAATGTAGGAGCTGCGATTTTAGTAAAAGGGACGCTTGTGGAGACGCCGGACGCCAAACAGCCATTTGAGATCCAAGCAGACAGCGTTGTGGTAGAGGGCGGTTCTACAGGCGATTACCCGCTTCAGAAAAAACGTCATTCTTTTGAGTATTTAAGGAGTATTTCCCATCTTCGGCCGAGGACGAACACTTTTCAGGCAGTGTTCCGTGTGCGCTCGCTGATTGCCTATGCGATCCATAAGTTTTTTCAGGAGCGCGAGTTTGTATATGTACACACGCCGCTCATTACCGGGAGCGATTGCGAGGGCGCCGGGGAGATGTTCCGGGTGACGACATTAGATTTGGAAAATTTACCCAAAACGGATGACGGAACGGTGGACTACAGTCAGGATTTCTTTGGAAAAGAGACAAATCTTACGGTCAGCGGGCAGTTAAACGGAGAGACATTTGCCCAAGCATTTAAGAATATCTATACGTTTGGCCCGACATTCCGCGCGGAAAACTCCAATACGACGAGACATGCGGCGGAGTTCTGGATGATCGAGCCGGAGATCGCATTTGCGGATCTGAAAGATGATATGATGCTGGCGGAGAGCATGTTGAAATATGTGATCAATTATGTGTTGGAACATGCGCCGGAGGAAATGAATTTCTTTAACAGTTTTGTCGATAAGGGGCTGATCGAGCGGTTAAAGCATGTGGCAGGAGCTGATTTTGCCCATGTGACGTATACGGAGGCCATTGAAATCCTTGAGAAGAACAATGATAAGTTTGAGTATAAGGTTTCGTGGGGAGCCGACCTTCAGACGGAGCATGAGAGATATCTGACGGAGGAGGTATTTAAGCGTCCGGTATTTGTCACGGATTATCCGAAGGAGATCAAAGCTTTTTATATGAAGATGAATGAGGATGGAAAGACCGTGGCGGCGATGGATTGTCTGGTGCCGGGCATCGGAGAGATCATCGGCGGCAGCCAGAGAGAGGATGATTATGACAAGCTCGTAAAGAGAATGGAGGAGTGCGGCCTGAACAAAGAGGATTATGATTTTTATCTTGATCTCAGGAAATATGGTTCGACGAGGCATGCCGGTTTTGGACTCGGGTTTGAGCGGTGCGTCATGTATCTGACTGGAATGCAGAATATCCGTGACGTCGTTCCGTTCCCGAGAACAGTTAAGAATTGCGAATTATAAGAAAATGTAAATTTATAAAAATAGAAATGGAGGAAGATTATGAACATCAATATACCAGAGGATTACCGTTCGCCCTTGTCGATCCGTGAGACAGAGGCGGCGATCAAAAATGTAAAGGATTTTTTTGAACGGGCGTTGGCAGTAAACTTAAATCTTACAAGGGTTTCGGCTCCGCTTTTTGTGCCGCCGGAGACCGGTCTGAATGATGACTTAAATGGAGTGGAGCGTCCGGTTGCTTTTGGCATCCGTGAGCAGGAGGAGAGAGAGGTCGAGATCGTTCACTCATTGGCAAAATGGAAACGTCATGCCCTCAAACGCTATGGATTTTCACATGGGGAGGGGCTTTACACGGATATGAATGCGATCCGCCGGGATGAGGATACCGACAACCTTCATTCGATCTTTGTTGACCAGTGGGACTGGGAGCGCATCATTGACAAAGAGGAGAGAACGACAGATACGCTGAAAGAGATGGTGAAAAAGGTTTACCGTTCCTTAGAGGAGACAGAGGACTATGTGGCAAACCAGTATTCGTACATAAAGAAATCCCTTCCGCAGAACATTACGTTCCTGACAACGTATGAGCTTGAGGAGAAATACCCGGACAAGACGCCGAAGGAGAGGGAATATCTGGCGGTGAAGGAGTACGGTGCGATCTTCCTTATGCAGATCGGCGACAAATTAAAAGGGGGAGAACCCCACGATGGCAGGGCGCCGGATTATGACGACTGGTCATTAAACGGAGATATCATCGTATATTACCCGCTGCTTGACGCCGCATTGGAGCTTTCGTCTATGGGAATCCGTGTGGATGAAAAGGTGTTGGAAGAGCAGCTAAAGAAGGCCGGATGCGAGGAGAGAAAGAATCTTCCGTTCCAGAAGGCGATTTTAGAGTGCCGCCTTCCTTATACGGTCGGGGGCGGAATCGGGCAGTCCCGGATCTGTATGTTTTTCCTGAAAAAAGCCCATATCGGAGAGGTGCAGTCTTCCGTTTGGCCGGATGAGGTGATGGAGCAGGCAAAAGGCGCCGGGCTGCAGATTTTATAGAAGCGGGAGGAAAAGAGGATTACGATGGAGAATTTTACATTTTATGCGCCGACGTATTTTGATTTTGGTAAAAAAGCAGAAGAACACGTTGGGAAACTGATCCGGCGGTTTGGAGGCAGCAGGGTGCTTTTGCATTATGGCGGCGGTTCGATTAAAAAGAGCGGCCTGTATGACCGGATCAAGAAATGTCTGGAGGAGGAAGCGCTGTTTTATACGGAGCTTGGCGGCGTAAAGCCAAATCCGAGGAGTGGGCTTGTCTATGAGGGGATCCGTCTCTGCAAAGAAGAAAAGATAGATTTTATCTTAGCTGTGGGAGGCGGCAGTACGATCGACTCCTCGAAAGCGATCGCGGCAGGGTGCTGTTATGATGGAGATTTTTGGGATTTTTATACGAAGAAAGCTGTGATCAAGGATGCACTTCCGGTTGGAACGGTGCTTACGATCGCTGCGGCGGGTTCTGAGGGTTCTACGAATACGGTCATCACGAATGAGGAGACTGGTTTCAAAAAGGGCGCAGGCTCCGATCTTCTCCGTCCGAGGTTTTCGATCCTGAACCCGGAACTGACCTGTACGCTTCCACTATATCAGACAGCGGCGGGTGCGACGGATATCATGATCCATATTTGTGAGAGATATTTTTCCAATACAGAAGAGGTTGAGATCACAGACAGACTGTGTGAGGCGGTATTGAAAACGATGATACATGAGACGCCACGTGTCATTCGTGATCCAAGTCTCTATGAGGCGAGAGCAAATATCATGTGGGCGGGGATGATCGCCCACAATAATATATGCGGCGTCGGCAGGGTACAGGACTGGGCGAGCCACCATATCGAGCATGAACTTTCTGCCCTTTACGATGTGACGCATGGTGCCGGGCTGGCTGTGATCGCTCCGGCATGGATGCGCTATGTGCTAAAGCTCAATCCGCGGAAATTGGTACAGTTTGCCGAGCGTGTCTGGGACATCGAGCCGCAGCAGACGGAGGAGCAGACCGCTTTGAAGGGAATTGAGGCGTTTGAGGAGTTTCTGAGGGAAATCGGTATGCCGCTTACGTTTGAGGAAATCGGCGCGAGTGAGAAGGATATTGATGTGATGACAGAGAAGCTTCTTGGCGGAAAGGAGACCGAGGGAAATTATGTGAAGCTGACAGAAGAGGATGTGAAAAAAATTTATCACTATGCGGCACAGAGAGAACGCTGACTGGCGGAGCAAATGTCAAGAGAGCGTTGACCGGCGGAGCTGCTGCGAAAAGCTATCACTAAGCTGTGGAGGGAAGAAGAGGATGAGAGACCAAAAGGAATTTATGCGACAAATGTTGGAACTGGTGGATCTGGCAAAGACAAACGAGAGCCGGATCACCAAAAAGGAGGTCAATGATTTTTGCAGTGATCTTGAACTTACCGCTCCGCAGCTAAAACTTGTGTATGATTTTCTGGATGAGCATAACATCGAAGTAAAAGGGCATTCAAAGAGAAAAGCGGCTTCGGGGAGAGACAAGGATTTTGATACGACCGAGGGGGACAGCCCGGAGTTCAATACGGAGGATTCCAAATATCTCCATATATACCGGCGTGAACTCCGTGGACTGCCGGAATACACAGCAGAAGAGAGGGAAGAGCTCTATGAAAAGTTGCTTTCCGGTGATGAGGATGTGATTCATGCGGTGATCGAAGCTCATTTGAAACGTGTTGTGACACTGGCGGGAAAGTACAAAAACCGTGGAGTGCCATTGGAGGATCTGATTCAGGAGGGGAATCTTACGCTAATCACTACGGTCGATATGATCTGTGGAAATGATCAGGTAAAGGACGTCAGGAAGGAGCTTGACCGGAGTGTGCGAGGGCGGATGATCGAACTGGCGGACAGCCATATAGAGAACCGGGGGTTGGAGAATACCATTCTGGCTAAGACCAATCTGATCCATGAGGCCACGAAGTTTCTTGCCGAGGAGTGGGGGAGACTTGCTACAGTGGCAGAACTTGCGGAGTATACGAAAATGACAGAAGATGAGATTCGGATGTATGTGGAGCTTTCGCAGGATGAGATTAAGATCGGGAAAGAGAACGGATCGGAATTTTAGAAGCGGACGAAAGAGGGAATGAGGATGAGAAGTCTCACAGAGGGCAAACCGTTAAAGGCAATTTTAATTTTTGCAATTCCATTGTATATCGGGCAGTTGTTTCAGCTCTGCTACAGCTTGATCGATACACGTATCATCGGAAGTGCGCTTGGCGGGACATCTCTTGCAGCAGTGGGAGCGACGACTTCTTTTAGTGACCTTTTGATTGAATTTCTTGGTGGAATCATCTGTGGATTTGGTATCATTATCGCCACTCATTTTGGGGCAGATGATAAGGAAAATGTGCGGAAGGCAATCGGCGGGACAGTGGTTCTTGGTGTCGGCTGTACGGTTTTGCTCAGCGTGCTGTGTCTGCTTTTTCTGCCATATATTCTTCGTATTTTAAATGTCTCGGCGGAATTGCTTCCCGAGGCATCTTCTTATATCCAGATCATCGTCGCGGGACTGGCCGCCTCCACTCTGTACAACATATGTGCGGCGGTACTTCGGGCGATCGGGGACTCGTTCACTCCTCTGGTCTTTCTTATTTTGTCCAATGTGCTTAATGTTTTTCTTGACTATTTTTGTGTATTTTATTTGGAAATGGGAGTTTCCGGTGCGGCGGCAGCGACTGTTATTTCCCAGCTCTTGTCGGCGGTATTGTGCTTTTTTTATATGCGGAAAAAATATCCGCAGCTTATTTTGCACAAAGAGCATATCCGGCCGGAGGGGGCGATGTACAAACAGCTTCTGCCGACCGGGCTTTCGATGGGCTTTATGCTTTCGTTCGTCATGCTTGGCTCTTTGGCGCTGCAGACCGGCATCAATATGCTTGGTTCCGGTATTATCGTAGCCCATACCGGTGCGCGCAAGGTGACGATGATTTTTTTGATCCCATTTTTTGTGCTTGGGACAGCGCTCGCTACGTACTGCGGGCAAAATGCCGGAGCGGGAAAACGTGAGCGGATCGGGACAGGCATCCGGGACACGGTGCTTCTTTCTGCCGGGTGGTGTGTGATCGTTCTGGTGATCGTATTTACGCTTTCGCCGACACTGATCCATCTGGTCACAGCCAGTACGGATGCCGAGGTTCTCGATAATGCCGTGCTTTATCTAAAAGTTAATTCATGTTTTTATTTTCTTCCTGCTTTAATCTGTATTTTACGAAACAGTATGCAGGGATTAGGTGATACGAAAACGCCGTTGGTGTCTAGTTTTATTGAACTGGCGGGGAAGATGCTGATGGCATATCTTCTCGTGCCGGTCATCGGCTACATGGGAGTGGTCGTGTCGGAACCGGTTGTGTGGGCAGTGATGGTAGTGCCGCTTTTCGTTGGGATGCGGAAAGAGCATTACAGAAATGGAGAGTGAAATGCTGTGGGAATATCCTTATTTGTATGAGACTCATCTTCATACGAGCGAAGCGAGTGCCTGTGCGGTTTCTTCCGGGCGGGAGATGGCACAGGCGTGTAAGCGTGCTGGTTACACCGGAATCATAGTGACAAATCATAACTGGCACGGAAACCATTGCATTGACGACCGCCTGTCTTGGGAGCGGTGGATCCGTGCCTATGCGGCCGGTTATGAAGAGGCAAAACGATGGGGCGATAAAAATGGACTGGATGTGTTTTTCGGGTATGAGGCATATTATCAGGGGACAGAATTTTTGATCTATGGCGTCGATGCGGCGTGGCTGATTCGGCATCCGGAAATAAAAGATGCTTCGATCGCGGAGCAGTATGAGTGGATTCACGAGGCGGGTGGTCTGGTGATCCATGCCCATCCGTTCCGGGAGGAGCCATATATACCGGAAATCCGCTTGTTTCCCCAATACGTGGATGGCGTGGAGGGGGTCAATGCGACGCATTCAAATCCTTTGAGTAAAAGCCATAATGATCCGGCGTTTGACACAAAGGCGATCGCCTACAGCCGCGAGCATCATCTTCCGATGACTGCGGGATCAGATGTCCACAGTACATATATTTTGGGCGGCGGTGTGGCATTTAAGAGAAAACTGCGGGATGTTCGGGATTATTGTGAGGCGATCCGTTCGGGGGAGGAGTATGTCATGACGAATGGGGATGTGTGGTATGATAGGGAGGGAAGGGAGATATTGTTCCGATAAAGTATAAAATATTATTCCGATATATCTGGTATTATTCCTAAAATGTGTTATACTATAGTTGAGAACGGAGGATTGATACTATGTTTATGACAGTTAAAATGGCTTCCGAAAAGTGGGGTATATCAGATCGGAGGATTCGGACTTTATGTTCTGAAGGTAGAATTTCCGGAGCATTTCAGGAGGGAAGAGCTTGGAAGATACCAATCGATGCTGTGAAGCCAGTTGATGGAAGATATAAGAGGAAAGAAAGTTTGTTGCCTGTCATTGATGAAAAGAAGAGACAACTTGATCTGAAAAGACCACTGACGGAGGGCGAACTGGCAAGACTAAATGAGGAGTTTGCGATAGAGTATACTTATAATTCGAATGCGATTGAGGGGAATACGTTGACACTCCGCGAAACGGATATGGTTTTAAGAGGAATTACCGTTGACAAAAAACCTTTGAAAGACCATATGGAGGCTGTGGGTCATAAAGAGGCGTTCGATTATGTCGGTGAGTTGGTAAAGGAAAATGTACCGTTATCAGAGTATATTATTAAACAGATACATTTTTTAGTACTTGCCGACAAGCGTGAGGACAGAGGAGTCTATCGTCGGGTGCCTGTTCGTATTATGGGTGCGGCACATGAGCCAGTACAGCCATATATGATTGCGCCGAAGATGGAGGAATTGTTGATTGATTATAATAAGAGTACGGAACATATCATTACCAGACTGGCAAAGTTTCATATTGAATTTGAGGGGATACACCCATTTATCGACGGTAACGGAAGAACAGGCAGACTGCTTGTGAATCTCGAACTAATGAAGGCGGGATTTCCACCGATCGATATTAAATTTACAGACAGAACGGCTTATTATAACGCATTTGACGAATATCATGTGAAACATGATCTGTCTGCTATGGAAAGTCTTTTTGCAAGATATGTGAATGAAAGGCTTGATCTGTATCTTACTATTTTGGATATATAAATTTGATGCCATCTTGCTAGTGTGGTGACCTGTTCATAATTAGCTCATCCGCTTTGCCGATGTGTAAATATTCTTCGTAGTTTTATCAAATATCAACAGGTCACCACACTAGTCAGCTGTTTTGCTGTCGTTGATTAAAGGGGAGGTAGACCTAATGAAGAAAATATATGCAGTAAGTTTTGTTTTTTTAATCCTGATATCTATTATCACGGTGGGCTGTGGCGGAATGGGAAACAATGTGTCCCAACGAACCCGGCAGGAAGAAAATCTGGTTCAAACAGAAGAGGAAATCAGCATTGAGATCATAGATAAAAAAATGGACATAAAGGGTCTTTATATTTCAGTACCACAAATATTAGGAGATACAGATACGGTTCAAAATTTTAATAAAATGATAATTAAAAAAATCGAAGAGTATATAGATGAGGGATCCAGTGTAGCCGAGTATCATTATACTGTTAAATGTAATGACGGGAGATATGTAAGTATAATTATAGAAATAATGCGAAATCTAGGAACATCACCATATCCGGGAAGTCAGGCCTACGCAATAAATTTAGATGTTAAGGAGAAAAAATTATTGGATAATGATGATCTTGTAGCAAATCCAAAAAAACTTTGCGAAGATATAAAGAATGGCAAATACATATTGCTTCCTGAAGATGAAATACCAAAAAATGTTGCATATCCTTCTGGTCATATTGAGAATAAAGAAATAGACGAAATTGAAGAAATGTATATGAATAAGGAATTGGAAATGTTTATTTCAAGTAAATCATTAGGTTTTATAGTTGTAATGCCTCATGCTATGGGGGATTACGCTATATTTGAAAGAGTAGATTAACGAATAGTATATTTTTAGAGAGGTCAAAAAGAAAAGGGGAGATGGCATGTTTGCAAAACAGAGAGGAAAGTCAATAAGAAAAATAGTGCTTGGGATTTTGATTTTTCTTTTGGCAGTTATCTTTTTGAGCTTGATTTATTTAAAAAATAA
>JAMPFC010000001.1:144851-180029 GCA_023664685.1 Roseburia sp.
AAATATCAGGGAATACAGTTGAATGGGTAAATGGGCAGGATATATGCCCGGATGACTTGTACTATTTAAGTACGCGAGAATAAAAAAAGGAAATTGTTAACAATGCTGAGGTGTTAATTTGATTTTTGTTTACTTTTATTATTTTTTTTCATTTTAACCCTCCTATCAACTATCAAGGATTGCATAAGCTTGTACTTTTGCACCCATCAAGGAAGCCTCCCCCATAAACTCCCCCACCCGCTTTTTGTGGGCATTCACTGCGTTTCGTAGTTCAGTGCCGCCCACAAAAGGCGGGTGGGGGATTCATGGGTTCTTTTTTTGATGGATTCCGAAGCCGCTCACAAGGTGGGTCACCCTCACCCGATATTTTCATTAGCTGTCGCCAACATCAGCTTGATCCGGTTCAACTGGTTTACCTCACTGGCACCCGGGTCGTAATCTACTGCTACGATATTAGCGCCCGGGAAAGCTTTGCGGAGCTGCTTGATGACGCCCTTTCCGACGACATGGTTTGGAAGGCAGCCAAAGGGCTGTGTGCAGACGATGTTTGACACGCCGCTGTGGATCAGCTCGATCATCTCGCCCGTCAGGAACCATCCCTCGCCGGTCTGGTTTCCGGCGGATACAAATGGTTTGGCGTATTGCTCCAGATCGTATATATTGGCAGGCGGGTCGAAGCGGACGCTCTCTGCCAGAGCAGAGCGAAGTACTTTCCGGTAGCGCTCCAAAAACCAGATCGCAAGTTTGCCGATCAGTTTGCTTGTTCTTGATTTGCCGAGGTGTTCTGCCTTAAATACGTTGTCATAAGCGCTGTACATAAAGAAGTCTAACATATCAGGGCATACAGCCTCCGCCCCTTCTGCCTCCAGAAGATCGACGATATAGTTGTTGGCGGCAGGGAGATATTTGACGAGAATTTCCCCGACGATGCCGACTTTTGGCTTTTTGATGGTCCCGTCCAATTCGATTTCATCAAAATCTTTGATTATGCCCCGGATGTTTTTGTGAAATTCGGAGCGTTTTGGCTTCTTTACTGCCTCGACGCAGATTTTCCGCCATTTATCATGAAGGGCATTGACCGAGCCGGGGACTTTTTCGTACGGACGCGTCTTGTATACGACACGCATAAAAAGATCTCCGTATACGAGCGCTTGGATCGCACCGTTTAACAGACGGTAATTGATCTTAAAGCCCGGATTGGATTCGACGCCGGCACTCAGGGAGATGACCGGGATCTGCTCCATACCTGCCTTTTTCAAAGCGCGGCGGATAAATCCGATATAGTTTGTAGCGCGGCATCCTCCTCCGGTCTGGGATATGATGACAGCAGTCCGGTCAAGGTCGTAATTGCCGGATAAGAGTGCCTTCATGATCTGCCCGACGACGATCAGGGAAGGATAGCAGGCGTCGTTGTTTACATATTTTAATCCATAATCCAGTTCATCGCCGCCGGTAGGAAGCTGAACCATATTGTAGCCGCTCGCGGCAAGTGCCGGGATCACCATGTCAAAATGGATCGGCGACATCTGCGGCGTGAGGATCGTGTAGTTTTTCCGCATTTCCTCAGTGAACAAGATTCTCTTATAAGAAGCGTCCTCCACATGCGGTTTGACTCCCTTTCTTGCCCGGTCTTTTATCGCCGAGATCAAAGAGCGGATGCGGATCCTTGAAGCTCCCAGATTGTTCACTTCATCGATTTTCAGGACGGTGCAGATCTTGCCGGAGCCAGTCAGGATATCATTTACCTGATCGGTCGTCACGGCGTCCAGTCCGCAGCCAAACGAATTGAGCTGTATCATTTCAAGATTTTCCTGCGTGCGCACATAAGTAGCCGCCGCATAAAGCCTTGAGTGGTACATCCACTGATCCATAGCGATCGTGGGACGCTCGATCGGGGCAAGATGTGAAATGCTGTCTTCGGAAAGAACAGCGATATCATAGGAGGTGATCAGTTCCGGGATTCCGTGGTGGATTTCCGGGTCAATGTGATAAGGACGTCCGGCGAGAACGATTCCGCGTTTGCCGGTATCCTTCATCCATTGGAGAACCTCTTCCCCTTTCCGCTTAATGTCCTCTCTGGTGTTTTCCAATTCCTGATACGCCTCATGTGCGGCGTTTCGTATTTCTCGTTCCGGGATTCCGTTTTCTTTTTCAAGATATTTTGCCAATTCATCCGCGATGATCTTTTCGCTCTCGAAGGAGACAAACGGATTTTGGAACGTAATATTTTTCTCGGAAAGCTCTTCTACATTGTTTTTGATATTTTCTCCATATGAGGTGACGATCGGGCAGTTGTAGTGGTTGCCCGACCCCTCAAATTCCTTCCGCTCGTACGGAACGCAGGGATAGAAAATATAATCCACGCCTTGGTTGATCAGCCACATGATATGACCGTGGGCAAGCTTCGCCGGATAGCATTCGGACTCGCTCGGTATGGATTCGATCCCGAGAGAATATATATTCCGGCTGGATTTTGGCGAGACTACGACCTCATAGCCAAGTTCCGTGAAAAATGTAAACCAGAACGGATAATTTTCATACATATTAAGGACTCTTGGGATTCCCACTTTTCCCCGGTAAGCCTTATCCGGAGTGAGGGGGATATAATGTTCAAAGAGTCTTTGGTTCTTGTATTCATAAAGATTTGGAACGTCTTTTCTCTGTTTTTCTTTGCCGAGGCCGCGTTCACAGCGGTTTCCGGATACAAACTGCCTGCCGCCGGTAAATTTATTGATCGTCAGTAAGCAGTGGTTGGTACAGCCTTTGCACCTTGCCATCGAGCTTTCAAATTTGAGGTCGATGATATCCTCTAAGGAAAGCATCGAAGATTCCATCCCTTCTTCGTAATGCTCCCTTGCGATCAGTGCTGCGCCGAACGCCCCCATGATGCCGGCGATATCCGGACGGACTGCCACACAGCCGGAAACCCGCTCAAAACTCCGCAGTACCGCATCGTTATAAAAGGTTCCTCCCTGTACGACGACATTTTTGCCGAGATCCTTCGGATCGGTAAGCTTGATCACTTTTAAAAGGGCATTTTTGATGACGGAGATCGCAAGTCCGGCAGAAATATCTGCCACGGTAGCGCCCTCCTTCTGTGCCTGTTTTACTTTGGAGTTCATAAATACCGTACACCTTGAGCCGAGGTCGATTGGATTTTCCGCAAAAAGTGCAAGCTTTGCAAAATCTTTTACCTCGTAGTTCAGCGAGCGGGAAAAAGTTTCGATAAACGAACCACAGCCCGAAGAACATGCCTCATTTAACTGTACGCTGTCGACGGAATTATTTTTGATCTTGATACATTTCATATCCTGTCCGCCGATGTCCAGAATACAGTCTACTTCCGGCTCAAAGAACGAGGCGGCGTAATAATGCGATACGGTTTCTACCTCGCCCTCGTCTAACATGAGAGCGGATTTGATCAACGCCTCCCCGTATCCGGTAGAACAGGAGCGCACGATCGAGGCGCTGTCAGGAAGAAGCTCGTAGATTTCCTTGATCGCTTTGATCGTTGTTTTTAAAGGGCTTCCGTTGTTATTGTCATAAAATGAGTACAACAGCGAACCGTCTTCGCCGACCAGTGCGACTTTTGTCGTCGTGGAACCGGCGTCAATGCCAAGATATACATTTCCCTCGTATTCGGCTAGCTTCCCCCGTTTGACAGAATGCTCGCTGTGGCGTTTCAAAAAGGCGTCGTATTCTGCTTCGGAGGCAAATAAAGGCTCCATACGAGTTACTTCAAATTCCATGTTGATCTCACTACTCAACAGCTCGAGAAGCGATTTTAACGTCGTTGCTCCCTCGCCTTTTGAATTCATCGCTGCACCGCTTGCTGCAAAAAGATGGGAATGCTCCGGTGCGATGATCGCATCACCGGACAGGTTCAGTGTGCGGATGAAGGCAGCTTTCAGTTCGGTAAGGAAATGAAGAGGCCCCCCCAAGAATGCAACATTTCCGCGGATCGGTTTTCCGCAGGCAAGACCGCTGATCGTCTGGTTTACGACCGCCTGAAAGATCGATGCGGCGAGATCCGGCTTGGATGCGCCTTCATTGATCAGGGGCTGGATATCGGATTTGGCAAATACACCGCACCGCGCCGCGATCGGATAGATCGCCTGATAGTCTTTTGCGTATTCATTCAGCCCGGCTGCATCTGTCTTCAAAAGAGTCGCCATCTGGTCGATAAAAGAACCGGTGCCGCCGGCGCAGATTCCGTTCATACGCTGTTCGATACCGTCCGTAAAGTAAATGATCTTGGCGTCCTCGCCCCCGAGTTCGATGGCGACGTCAGTCTGCGGGGCAAAATCTTTTAAAGAAGTGGCCACGCTTACAACTTCCTGAACAAAAGGGATATTTAAATGCGTAGAGATCGTGAGTCCGCCCGAACCGGTGATCATCGGTGCGATCTCCATGTCTCCAAGTGTTTGGAAAGCATGATCTATAATATCTTTTAATGTTTCCTGTATGTTGGCAAAATGTCGTTCATAAGCAGAAAATAAAATATGATTGGATTCATCCAATATTGCTATTTTCACTGTGGTTGAACCGATATCAATACCTACTCTGTTCATGATCTATTCCTCATTTCTGCAAGGCGAACACTGTTCCCATTGCTTTTTCTTTTAAAAAGTATGATTTGTTTTTCCTACTTATTATAATGGATTTGCGGATGGATTCGCAATCCGGATTATAGTATACGACAAAATCCGGCATTTGTAAACAAAATAAAAATTAACAAAATGTGTATGAAATGGTAAAACAGTTTATATTGCCCAAAGGAACCTTTGCCGCAAAATCGAATATATTGGTAAGGAATTTTGAATGAGAAATGTTTTATGTGCCTGTAAAATCGCGGCACAGAAATGGGGGAAATCATGAACAAGCGTTACTGTAATGGCATGGTACATGTGATCAAGCAGGGAGAGACCCTGTATCAGCTCAGCCGGAGGTACCGGGTTCCATTGGCACTGATCCTTCGGGCAAATCCGTATGTGGATGTGTACAATCTTCAGGTCGGGCAGGAAATCTGCATTCCGATGGTGAGACACCATAATGGAATGATCTGTATGCCGGCGCCGGGAATGAATCCGGGAAATATGGCAAGACAGGATGACGGACAGACGCAGAATCAGATGCAGAACCAGAATCAGATGCAGGGAGCTGCCGGCGAGAATGTACAGGAGGAGATGCGAGAAGACCGGGAACGCGGCATGGTACAGATGGAAAGCGAAGAGGGATGCCAGACATGTGACGAAAAACTGGAGAAAAATGATGACGGGAACCGGAAAAAGGACGATGATGATGTGGAAATTTATATCACGACCGGAGACCGGAGTCTGGGGGATATATTGAATGAATACGGTGTGAAATGGGAAGATTTTATCAGGAATAATGATCTGGGGCAGATCGCTCTGGGAGAAGACGTGATCCTCTATCTTCCGAAAAAAGTACTGAAATAAGCGAGTTATGTTTGACAAAGGGAGACTGAAAAAGTATAATATTAATATCTATGCGAAGAAAGTATGATGGTAGTGCGGGATACAGGGTCAGCCGGTCTAGTACAACTAGTTTCGGGCCGGCTGTCTTTTGTCTTGCCGGGAGTGTCCGTGGTTTTGGACAGACTGCCATAAAACATAAAAGAACTGGCAAAGGAGGGGGATCGCATGCTTCAGATTTTTAAGACCGTAGAGGACGAGCTTCAGGAGATTGAGGAGGTTTCCGAAGGGTGTTGGGCGGCGCTTACGAAGCCCACGAATGAAGAACTCCAGACGATCGTCAACGAGACGGGGATTGATATTGATGATCTGAGGGCTCCTCTGGATGATGAGGAGAGGTCACGTATTGAGCATGAGGGGGACTGCGTGATCGTCCTCGTGGATATTCCGTCTCTGGATGAGAAGGACAGGTATGTGACGATACCGCTTGGTATCTATATGACAAAAAAAGTGATCGTGACGGTATGCCTCGAAGAGACTCCGGTTCTCCGGGCATTTATGAATAACCGTGTCAAAGAGTTTTTTACGTTTAAGCGGACGCGGTTTGTGTTCCAGATCCTGTACCGGAATGCGACTTCCTATCTTCGTTATCTGCGTATCATTGACAGAAAGAGCGAGCAGATTGAGGAAAAGCTTCATATTTCCCAGAAAAATAAGGAGCTGATCGAGCTTTTGGAACTGGAAAAGAGTCTGGTCTATTTTACGACGTCTCTCCGGTCAAATGAGACGGTGCTTGAGAAACTTCTCCGGACAGAAAAAGTAAAAAAATATCCGGAGGATGAGGAACTTCTGGAGGATGTTATCGTGGAAAATAAGCAGGCGATCGAGATGGCGAATATTTACAGCGGCATCCTCAGCGGCATGATGGATGCGTTTGCTTCGGTTATTTCCAATAACCTGAATGTGGTCATGAAATTGTTATCCACTGTGACGATCGTCTTGTCGATCCCGACGATGATCGCCAGTTTCTATGGAATGAATTTTGATAATATCCCGCTCGGACACAACGCTTATGGGTTTTTTATCATCACAGCGTGTACGCTTGTCATAACGCTGTGCGTGGCGATTTTCTTCTGGCGGAAAAATCTGTTTTAAAAGAAGACAAGCAGAAATGAGGATTACAATGAAATGGTTTTTAAAATTAGAGAGAAAGCTTGGCCGGTATGCCATCCGCAATCTGATGAGGTATATGGTGGCGATCAGTCTTGCCGGCACACTGATCGGAATGATCAATCCGGGGATTTATTATAATTATCTGAGCCTGAACGTGTATCAGATACTTCACGGACAGGTGTGGCGGCTTGTCACGTTTTTACTTTATCCATCGGTTTCGATCAGCGACAATGCATTTCTGATCAACATTGTTTTTTATGGATTGATGCTCTATGTGTATTTTTGGATCGGCGGCGTGCTTGAGCAAATCTGGGGGAGTTTCCGTTTCAATGCATTTTATTTTACCGGGATCCTTTTGTCGATCCTCGCGGCGTTTATCTATTATTTTGTGCTGTACCGCGCAAACGGAAGCCTTTTGGCACCTTCGATCGGATATCAGCTTGCGATGTATGTTGACCTCAGTGACTTGAATCTTTCCATGTTTTTAGTTTTTGCTTTTTTATTTCCGAATACGCAGTTTTTACTGTATTTCATCATTCCGATCAAGGCAAAATGGCTGGGATATCTGTATCTGGTATTTAATGTGGTTGAGATCGTTGTCTGCCTTCAGTCAAGGGATTTCAGAAATATCATGATGATGCTTCTGATCGTGGCGGCGCTGATCGATTTTGTCATCTTTTATATCATTGCGAGAAATCCACAGGGGCTTGGTGCAACGGTCAAACAGAAAAAGCGCCGGGTCGTGTATAAAAATACAGCACAGAGGCAGAGCGCCGGGCCGAGGCACAAATGCGTGATCTGCGGGCGGACGGAGGCGGATTCGCCTGAGTTGGAATTTCGGTACTGCTCGAAGTGCGAGGGGAATTATGAATACTGTACGGAGCATCTTTTTACCCATGAACATGTCAGAAGGCACTAGTGTGGTGACGATACGCAGTACGTAAATGAGGGAAAGGAATAGAGAACAATGCAGGATATGATTACAGTAGTAGTGTTTACAGTGATTGCTTTTGCGGCGCTGTATGTGTTTTGGTTTCGGGGAGAGGTCGAGGGAAATAAAGTCCTTGTCAGACAGGACATGAAGATCCAGATGCTCAATATCCTTCTCCTTCTGGGGGCCGCTTTTATCATAAAAGCAATACTGGCTGTGAGGTATGAGGGATATACGACAGATATGAATTGCTTTAAAGTGTGGTCGGACATGATCTATGATAATGGGATCACCCAATTCTATTATATCGATGAGGGAAACGGTTATCCGCCGGGATATCTGCTCGTACTGTGGATCGTAGCACTGATCCGCCATATATTTGGGATCGAGACCGGATCAAATATGGGCCTGCTTCTGATCAAGCTCATTCCGATGTTGTGCGACCTCGGGGCGGGGTTTGTTATTTATCTTCTGGCTAAAAAACGGTTTTCCGAGGGAATGGCGATCGCACTCAGTGCGATCTATGTGCTGAATCCGATGGTTGTCTTTGATTCCTCCGTGTGGGGGCAAGTGGACGGCGTGTTTACGCTCACGGTGCTTCTCACCTGCTATCTGTGCATGGAGAAAAAGAGGATTCCTGCCTATTTCGTATTCTGTCTGGGGGCGCTGCTTAAGTTCCAGACGATCATGTTTGCGCCCATACTCATTTTTACGATCATCGAGCAGGTATTTTTGAATGATTTCAGCGTAAAGAAGATGTTAAAAGAGCTTGCCGGCGGCTTAAGTGCGATCGCGGCGATGTTTCTTTTTGCAGTCCCGTTTGGTTTGGATGTTGTTCTTCCAAAATATGTAAACAGTCTTGAGCTGTTTGAGTACTGTACGGTCAATGCCTACAATTTCTGGGCGATCATGGGAAAAAACTGGGTGGCGCAGACAGAGAAGTTCCTGTTTGTCGAGTGCCAGAAGTGGGGAAGCATAGCGATCGTTGCCTCGGTTCTTCTGAGCGCTTTCGTATTCTTTCAAATGAAAAAGGACAAGTCAAAATATTTTGTGAGCATGGCAGTACTGATCAGTTTTGTATTTATGTTTTCCGTCAGGATGCATGAGAGGTATCTGTTCCCGGGGATCGTGCTTGTGCTGGCTGCGTTTATCCTTCGCCCGACAAAGGAGTTGTTTATCGCATTTACCGGCTTGTCGATCGCGCAGTTTGTCAATACCGCCCATGTGTACTATTTCTTTATGGAGAAAGGGACGACGGGGCCAAGCGGTTATACGATCGGTGCGACTGCGGTGCTTACGTTGTTTATGGCGTGTTATCTTCTCTATGGCGTTTTCAAAAAGGGAGATGTGGTCTACGAGCCAAATGTGGTCGACCGGAGGCAGGGGAAAAAGAAAAACCGTGCGGTCTCCCAGAAAAGAAACACGCCGGAAAAAGAAAAATATTCGTTTACAATCACGCCGTCAAGTGTGGTCGAGAAGATGGGAAAATGGGATTTTATCATTTTGTTTGTGATCATGGCTGTGTATTCCTGTTTTGCGCTGCATGATCTGGGAAAAATGAGTGCGCCGGAGACCGGATGGGAGTCGGAGCAGCTTGGAGAGCAGATCGTACTGGACTTTGGAAAGGTACAGGATATCCGGAATTTTTATGTCTATCCGGGCAGTTATGAGAGCCGCAAATTCCAAGTTGAGGTATCGGATGATGGAACTACGTATACGGAGGCAGGGACAGTAAATACCGGTTCAGTCTTCAAATGGAACCAGCTAAAATTTGAGAGTGAAGAGGGAGAGGATACGGTCGATTTTAACCTGAACAGCCGCTTTGTCCGATTCACCTCGATGAGTGATAAAGTGACAGTAAAGGAGATGCTCTTTCAGGATGAGAGCGGGGCGGAGGTCGTCCCGGCGAATAAATCGGAGTATCCGGAGCTTTTTGACGAACAGGACGAGTTCGACCCGGAGATGGGCTTCCGGAGTGGAACGTATTTTGATGAGGTTTATCATGCGCGGACAGCGTACGAGATGATCCATAAATTGTACTGCTATGAAAATACACATCCGCCTCTAGGGAAGTTTTTTATCTCTCTGGGGATCCGTGCCTTTGGCATGAATCCGTTTGGATGGCGGATCGTGGGGACATTATTCGGGATCGGGATGCTTCCGTTTTTGTATCTGTTTGGAAAGCGTCTGTTCCGGAAAACATGGGCAGCAGGCGTTGTGACGTTACTTTTTGCGTTTGACTTTATGCATTTTACGCAGACGAGGATCGCTACGATCGATGTGTACGGAACATTTTTTATCATAGCAATGTTTTATTTTATGCTCCGCTATGCGCAGACAAGTTTTTATGATACGGACTTTAAAAAGACGCTCATACCGCTTGGGTTAAGCGGCCTTATGATGGGGCTTGGATGTGCGAGTAAGTGGACAGCGATCTATGCGGGCGCCGGACTGGGTGTATTCTTTGCGGCGATCATGGTCGGGAAGTATATGGAATACCGTGTCGCATGCAGAGATCCAAAGGGAGAGACCGCCGGAATCTCACATGCACATGTCATGGAGGTGTTCCAGAAGAATCTGATCAAAACGCTCGCCTTTTGCATATTGTTCTTTATTATTATACCGGGGCTTATTTACCTGATGTCCTATATCCCATTCCGGGATGGCAGTACGGATGGGTTATGGACACAGATGATCCATAACCAGCAGACGATGTTCGGCTACCACTCTGGTCTGGAATCGGATCATCCCTATTCGTCCACATGGTATGAGTGGCCGACGATGATACGGCCTGTATTCTATTATTGCAACACAGTAGCCAGTGGTCTGAAAGAGGGAATCAGTGCGTTTGGTAATCCGCTCGTGTGGTGGGCAGGGATTTTTGCACTGCTCTATATGGTTTACCGCTGTTTTATGAAGCGTGACCGGATTTCGATCTTCCTCATTTTTGCCTATCTGGTGCAGTATCTTCCGTGGATGCTCGTGCCAAGATGTACATTCGCCTACCATTATTTTCCAAGTGTACCGTTTGTCACCCTTATGGTCGGCTATTCGTTATATTGCTTTTTCGGGGAAAGTGCGAAAAAACGGTACTTTGTCTATGTGTACTGCGCGGCGGCAGTGGGGCTGTTCCTGCTGTTCTACCCGGTGATTTCAGGACAACCGGTCGGGGCGGAGTTTGTCAAGGATGGTTTGAAGTGGCTGAGCGGATGGGTATTGGTTTTATAGAAACAGAGCGATAAACCGCTCAGAAATGGGGATTCGTATGAGTGATATGAGAAAATTGATCCGCGATATTGACCGCGGGATGCATCTGGATAAGAATCTGCCGGTATATGCAAAGATGCTGGCTGGCACATATTTAAATTATGCGGCGGTTGAACTGACGCTTTCGGCGTATATTCTCTCGGAATGTGCGTCAGAGTATGAAAGGATTTCTGCAAATGAAAAAGAAATGTATGATGACGTCATGCAGATACTTCGTAAAATGCTGTCAGACGAGGCGGCAAAACCGGAAGAGATCATGACGGAGGCAGAACGCCTCCGAGACGGAATCACACAGGTCATGGAGACATTTACGTCCTATACAGACCGTCTGCTCTGCTATGATTATGTACTCCGCCGGATGGAATTAAAATATTCGAAGGATAAAAAGCTTCTTGACTGGGTAAAAAAGATAGATGAAAATGAGTTCCTTTCAATGTTGATGATTTTTCTGGTTTCTGCCAAGGATAAAACCGTTATGAGAGACCGTCTCCAGACGTTGATCGGGCAGATGCCGGTACATATGACAAAAAATAAGTTTTTGGAACGAGTGGAGGAGAGCATCGGGTTATATAAGGGCGGAGATGTCTTGGCACTGGACGGATTTGTCTATATGCTCCGGTCTGTGGCGATGTTAAACCATCCGGATGACAGCCTGATGTTTGACGATGAGATCCGGGAATTTGCAGACAGTCTTGAACAGGCTGAATTTACCGAACTGACAGAAGAGAAGTACCGTGAATTTACGGAGAAAATGGAGATTGTGACTGAAAATCTGCATGAGATCACGGATTTTTATTATTCGATGCAGAAAGTAGTAAATGGGATTTATGCACTCTGCCTTGCAAAAAAGCATGGCGGTGAGCCGGAACCGGTCTTTGAAGTCTGCATGGATATTTTAAAAGAAGTGACAGAAGACACATTCATCGAAGAGCATCTGGAACGTCTCGAGGGAAAGATCGAAACTTATGTGGAGACAAGCAGTTATCTGGAGGCGGTATTGTTTGAAGTCCGGATGTCCTGCCGGGATACATTGGAAGAATTGGGAATTTCCCGGGAGTTTGAAGATTATGCAGCGATCGCCGGTCTGTTGTCAGACAGCTTGTTTATTGATATCAATGCCAAGAAAGAAAGCGGCACGGTAGATGAGAAGAAAGTAAGGGAAGTTTCGGCGCAGTTGACAGAGGAGCTTTCCGAACTTTTGGGATCGCTGAAAAGGCCGGTAAAAACGGCAGTGATGGCGGCTATCCTTGAGCAGCTTCCGGCGGACTTTTCAAATGAAAAGGAAATCGAGGAATATATCCGTATCAATTTGTTCGGGTGTCAGAATTTTTCCGAAAAAGGATTTGTGCTGCTTGAATTAAAAGAGATGATGAAAGAAGCGGCAGAATGGAGCGAGGTATGATATTTTGGTTTAATGGCCTTTACATGGATGCTTCCGTTAAGAAGCATGAGAAAAAGTGCAGAGAGATCATCGAACAGAGAAGCAAATGGCAGAAATTACCGTGGAAAAAGAGCTATTATATCATAACACTTGCAGGAAATGAAGAGAATCTGTTTGAAATCATGTGTACAGACCAGATGTTTTTTAAATATTATGGCTATACTGACCTATATATCGTAGGTGTGTCCAGAGATTACGAGGGCGCTGTGGAACTGATCACGCAGATTTTGATAAATGGTTACGAAAAAGACAAAGAATACGATCCCAGAAAAGTATTTACACGGGATTGTTTTCTGGCCGGAAATGCCTGACCGGAGGTGGATGGATTGGCGGTTATACTTGCTGTTTTAAAATTGATAGGGATTCTTCTCCTTGTGGTACTCGGACTTGTGCTTGTGGTCTGTGCTGCTGTTTTATTTCTGCCAATACGCTATATTGTGGAATGTAAAAATGGGGAACGGTTTAATCTCGGGTTCAACCTGTCGTGGTGTTTCCGCGCCCTGCAGCTTCGGAAAAGACTTTCTGAACAACGGATAAATATTTATATTTTTGGTATAAATATGAATCAATTTAAGAATCCTTTTAAAAAGAGGGAACACGATGAAGAGGACGTGCATGTCACGAATAGCAAAGTTGATCTGGTCGATGATTTTTACGAAGAGGAAAAAAATTATCAGAATGCGGTCAATGAGGAAGAAAAGAACATGAAGATCGAGACGGATTATGAGGATGAAAGCGCACGCGAGGAAGAGAAAGTATCCGATGATCATAAAAAATCCTTTTCATTTGATAAAATTTCCAGTATAATTACATTTATAAGGGATTATGAAAACAAATCCGCATTGAACAAGATAAAAAAAGAACTTGCCGGTTTGTTCCGGTATCTGCTTCCTGACCGGGTGCGGGGAAAGATTTCATTTGGGACGGGAGACCCGTGTACGACGGGATGGGTACTAGGAGCAGTCAGCATGATTCCGGCGGCGTATGCGGATGGCTTGACGATCCAGCCGGATTTTGAGGAAAAGGTATTCCAAGCGGACGGAGCTATCAAAGGGAAAGTCCGTGTAATTTATTTTCTCAGGCTGTTTCTGAGGGGATATCTGGATGATGAAATAAAGAGATGTATAACAAAGGCTCTAAAAATGATTTGAAAGTGAGGTATTCTTTATGGGCGAAAATAGTTTTAACAATACGGTGGAATCTTTGTTTAAGGGGATGGACAGTTTTATCACGACAAAGACTGTGATCGGGGATGCAGTCCGTTTTGAGGATGGGACGATCGTACTCCCGCTCGTGGACGTGAGTTTTGGCGTTGCTGCCGGGGCATTTACGGATGATTCGGCAAAGAAAAATAATGGCGGCGGCGGTATGGGCGGAAAGATCCAGCCGAGCGCAGTCCTCGTCATCAAGGATGGCAATTCGCGTCTTGTCAATGTAAAAAATCAGGATGGTATCACGAAACTGCTGGATATGGTGCCGGAGTTTGTGGACAAGTTTAAAAAGAAGGACGATTCCGGCGATGACAAAGAGCAAGCATGATGCCTGAAAAAATTTATAAAAATATTGATTTTCTTCTTGCATTCTGCGAAAAGTTTTGGTAAAATAGTCGTGTTGCGTGTGAAATAAGAAGAAAATATGACATAAGTTTTATAGAAGGAGGTGCTTTTCATGGCAAAATGTGCAATTTGTGATAAGGGCGTGCATTTCGGAAATGCGGTAAGCCATTCTCATAGAAGAAGCAATCGAATATGGAAATCAAACTTAAAGTCTGTACGAGTTAAGGTGAATGGCGGAACAAAGAAAATGTATGTTTGTACTTCCTGCCTTCGTTCCGGAAAAGTAGAGCGGGCGTAGGTCTCAAAACTTAGGTTACAGAACATAATGATGGGTTCTTTCCAGATGGATTTTCTGGAAGGGGCCTTTTTTATTGAACAGAAATCAATGTTGAATAGCTACAGTTTTTGAAATGGGTAAATTTTGTGCGGTAACCGGAATATTTTCTGCCTCGAACCCGCTTGCGCTAGATAAACACGTAGCGGTACTAAGGCTGCAAGGTGCATCTTCCGCACCTCGTGCAAAAGACGCACCTTATACGCAGCCTAAGAACCGACGGTTTATAAGGTTCGGGGCGGAAAATATTCCGGTTACCGCACAAGATTTTACTGGTACTATTTGAACTGTAGTTATTCCAACCGTATTTCCATATGGGAAAGGACGGTGTGGCAAAGCTGATGCTTGCCCTGCGTGCAAGTGCCTATACAAATTTTATCAGTAACTTCAGGGAATGTCGGGAAGGGCTGTCAAGGCTGTATGCATAGTCACAGGCATAGAAGAATCAAATACGCAGTAACAGGTTAGCAGAAGGCGAGGGCGCAGATGGCACCAGATGAGTACTGTTAAAAAGGCGTCGGTACTTAGGCTGCGTATAAGGTGCAAAAATTGCACCTTGCGGCCTTAGTACCGTTACGCCTTTTTCCAAGCGGAAGCGTGTACGAATCGGTACTATCTGCGCCCCGCCTTTGGTGAAAATGCTTACAGCGAAGTTAATAATTTATTGTTCAGTCGGTGCTTGCCCTGTTAGGGTAGTTATGCTATACTATTATAATAAAAGAAAATCAGAAAAGGAGGAGTATTATGGGACTGATCGCAGGAGTGGCGGCAATCGTCATAATCGCTGTCGTTATAGTGATGGGAGCGGTTACAGCAGTGATAGCGGGAGTAAAAGATACTCTGAAAGATGAGTAAGAGGAGGTACAAATGAGCCAGCATGGGAGAAAGATGATCGCCCCGGTTTTAATTGCTGTATTGTTTGTGTTGTATTATGCAGGGCTTGCAGTATGTCTGGTCATGATCGAGGGAATATCGATCGCAGCTTTGGCAGCTTTCCTGATCATTCCGGCGATTCTGGCAGCAGTGATGATCGGAGTGACGGTGAGCCGGATCAAAGAGATAAGGAGTGGAGAAGAGGATGATCTTAGTAAATACTGATTATATCAGCGGGAAAGAATTGGAAATGCTTGGACTGGTAAAGGGAAGTACGATCCAGTCTAAAAATGTCGGACGTGATATTACACAGAGTTTTAAGACATTAGTCGGTGGAGAATTGAAAGCTTATACCGATATGATGAATGAGGCGCGTGCGCTTGCCACAAAACGTATGGTGGCAGAGGCAGAAAAACTCGGTGCAGATGCGGTTGTGAATGTCCGTTATGCCTCTTCTGCTGTCATGCAGGGAGCTGCCGAGGTCATAGCGTATGGAACAGCAGTGAAGATTGTTGGGTAAAAGGACTGAATGATGAAGCATAAGGAAAAACACCAGTATATTTTTACGGTTCTTTTTACTCTGATCGCCTTAGCGGGAATGACCGCTTATAATTTTTTCTCGTTTTATTCCAATGCGGTTTCCAATATGATCGCGATGGGTGAAAGTTCTCTTGCGCAGGAGACGGAGGAGTTAAACGGTTATATTGCGAAAGGGATGGACGTCCTTCAGGTGACTGCGATCACCGTGGAATACATGATGCAGCAGGGAGCTTCCCCGGAGGAGTTAGAGGCGTTTCTGCGTGAGGAATCCGAGCGGTATATGGCGGAGATCGACCCGAATTTTACCGGGATTTATGGTTTGTTTCAGGGGAATTATCTGGATGGCATCGGATGGGAGCCGGATGCGGACTATGTGCCGCAGGAACGGGAATGGTATATTGCAGCGCAAAAAGCAGGCGGCAGGCCAACGGTGGTGTCGCCTTATTTGGATGCCCAGACAAATACGATCATGATCTCAGTCAGCCAGTTGCTCTATGATAATGAGAGCGTGATTTCTTTTGATATTGTCATGGATCAGATCCAGATCATTACGCAGAGTATCAATCTGGACGGTATGGGTTATGGATTTGTCATAGATAAAGAGGGCTTGGTCGTTGCCCATTCCGACGAGGCGGAAAAAGGAAAGAATTATCAGTCGGATACGCAGATGGATGATCTGATGAAAAAAGTATACAAAGAAGGCCCCGGTACATATAACGTCACCGTGGATCACGATAACTGTACGGTATTTGCCGATATTGTATCGAATGACTGGTACGTGGTCATGATCATCAGCAATACGAGGCTGTATCATGATATACGAAATATATTGTTCCGGAATATTGCGATCTGCATCGTGGTCTTTGTTCTGGTCGTGTATTTCTGTACAAGGGCATTCCGCAAGATTGGCGTACATATGCGCAAGGAAGAGGAAAGCCGGCAGAATGTAGAGAAGCTCAATGATGCGATCCTGCGTACCCTTGCGCGGACGATAGATGCGAAGGACAGGTATACGAACGGACACTCGCAGAGAGTTGCCAAATATGCAGCCGCCATCGCAGAAAATATGGGAAAGAGCAGTGAGGAGCAGCAGGAAATCTATGATGCGGCACTTTTGCACGATGTGGGGAAAATACATATTCCGGACGCCATCATCAATAAACCGACCAAACTCACGGAGGAAGAGTTTGACTATATTAAACTTCACCCGGTAGCGGGGTATTGTATTTTGAGGGATATCAAGGAAAATGCCCTGACCGCAAGTGCGGCGAAATGGCATCACGAGCGTTATGATGGAAAGGGGTATCCGGACGGTCTTGCCGGCGAGAGCATTCCGGAGGTTGCAAGAATTGTCGGAGTAGCGGATGCCTACGATGCCATGACGTCGAACCGGAGTTACCGCCAGATCATGCATCAGGACAAGGTGCGCTCGGAGATTGAAAATGGAAAGGGCAGGCAGTTCGATCCGGAGATCGCAGACATCATGCTTGAGATGATCGACCGGGATGAGAAGTACGAAATGCGGCAGAGAACCGGCTTGACCACAAATATTCTGGCGGTGGATGACGAGCCGGAGACGCTTGACCAGATCGAGGCTCTTTTGAAAGATGAACCCGGCTATGTCGTTCACAGGGCATCCACAGGGGAAGAGGCGTTAGCACTCATCAAGGAAATTTCGCCGGATGTTGTATTGGTGGATATCCAAATGCCGGAGCAGGATGGGTTTGAGGTCTATTCAGGGATTAGGGAAATGACAGAGGTTCCGGTGGTATTTCTGACGGAAGATAAATCGGTGGAGATCATCGAAAAGATCAATGCTCTTGGCATCGAGGATTATCTTGTCAAACCTTTTATGCCACAGGCTCTTTTGGAGATTTTGCACAGTATCCTGCAGGAAAAAGAAGGGGAACAGCAGTAGGGATTTTACAACTGTTTAACAACTCTGTGTTATGATGAGGGAAATAGCCAGAGGGGGAAATGAGTATGGCAGAAATTCTTATTGTGGAAGATGAGGAACTGATCAACGATCTAATCAGGGAAAATCTGGTTTTGACAGGACATAACTGTACGCAGGTTTATGATGGAAAAAAGGCAAAAGACATGGTGCGTGAACAGCATTTTGATCTGGTTCTTCTGGATCTTATGCTGCCGGGATGTTCCGGGTACGATGTTTTGGAAAATTGCAATGATACTCCGGTGATCATTCTCACAGCCAAAGATGATGTGCAGGATAAAGTAAGGGGATTAAACCGGGGAGCGGAGGATTATATTGTAAAACCATTTGATATGCTCGAGCTGATCGCCCGGGTAAATGTTGTACTGCGCAGAAATGAGGATGATAAGAAAGAAGTATTTTCTGCGGGGGAAATGTCGGTAGATCTGCAGTCACATATAGTAAGTGTCAGCGGAAAGGAGGTACTTCTTACCTTAAAAGAGTACGAGCTTCTCGAGTATTTTATCCGAAACCGGAATATCGCATTGTCAAGAGACCGGTTGATCGAACAGGTGTGGGGATACGATTATGGGGGAGACACCAGAACGGTGGATGTGCATGTTGCTGCGCTGCGCCACAAATTAAATCTTGGTTCCATGTTAAAAACCGTATACAAACTTGGATATCGTATGGAGGTTCTGTGATGAAAATATGGGAGAGGATTTATCTAGTTGTTATCGCCCTTTTTCTTGTTGTTCTGAATGTTTGCAATGTTCTTGTTTTTCGTTCTTCTTATCAAAAAAGCGTAGATTCGGTAAAACAGATGGCAGAATCATATTGGAAGAGAATTGCAGTTCCGATGGCAGAAGATCTGGCGGAGACAGGGCCAGACGAGGCGGCGCAGTGGCAGTTGTTCCAGAGTTATGTGTCAAATAACAGCATACGTGATTGTGCATTTGAACTCTGGCGGGACGGTAAACTTTGTGCCTGCTCAGAAATGGGAAGTCAGGCCACATATTTTTCTGGCGAGGGAAAACTAGAATCCGGATTTGTAAATGGGGGAGCCGGGCAGGACGAGCTGCCGGAAACGAAAAAGCAGACAGGGCAGATCGTGATTTTAGTGCGGGAGGGAAAAAAATATACCTGTGCTTTGGGGGAACTTGGCGGAACCGGTTATCAGCTTGTGATCTATGAAAATGTGACGGAGATTTTGGGGATATGGGAAAAGCAGATCATCACGTTTATCTGGTTGGAAGCTGCGGCATCTCTTGTGATGGCGGTATTGCTTTATCTGCTCATAAAAAAATTTCTTCAGCCGGTGTCCGGAATTTCTGAAATGACAGCGAAGATTGCGGTGGGGGATTATACCTGCCGTTTGGAGGCGAAAGGGACGGATGAGTTGTCCGGACTGGCGCGGGATATTAACCATATGGCAGAACAGGTGCGGGAAAATGTGGAAAATAAAGAAGCGGAAGCGAGGCACAAACAGGAATTTATTGATGCACTGTCCCACGAACTGAGGACGCCGCTTACTTCTGTCCGGGGATATGCGGAGCTTGTCCGGAATACCGATGCCAGCAGGGAAAAGCAGCTTGAGTATATGGATCATATTGTAAAGGAATCCGGGCGTATGATCCGCATTACGGAGACATTGCGGCAGGTTATTTTATTACAGATGGATGAGATCGAACAGGATAAGATTTCGTTACAGGAGTTCGCTCTCTGGTTGCGGGAGGAAGCCAGACATCAACTGGCAGAAAAGCAGATTCATTGGGAGATTCAGGCAGAGGATGGGGAAATAATGGGAAACCGGGTATTGACGGAGATGTTTTTTATGAATCTCATGAAGAACAGTTTTCATGCCTGTAAAGAAGGAGGAACGGTTTCCATCCGGCTTGACTGCACAAAGGCAGTTATAACAGATGATGGTATCGGGATGACAAAGGAATGTCAGGAACATATTTTTGAACCTTTTTACCGGGAGGATAAATCACGGAGCCGCAGGTTAGGAGGGACTGGTCTTGGGATGTACTTGTGCCGCTATATTGCAGATAAGCATCACTGGAAGATTAAAATTGATTCCAGAAAGGGTGTTGGGACAAAAATAGAAGTAAGTTTTACAAGTTATTAACAACGTGATAAAAACTACCGAAAACGGAAGGAGTATTCTCGTATTGTAACCACGACAGACACATTCATGCGTTTGTCGCGACTTAGGAACCTGAGAGACAGGAGAATGGAGGGTAAAAGAATGAAGCATTCATGGAAACTTTGTATTATTTTTGGTAGTATGTTTGTCGTTGTTGTAATGGGGGCTTTGCTTTTGCTAAATGGAACGATCGCATCCGCTGATGAGGAGAAGAGAGAATTTCACACCGGAAGCAGTGTCAGCCGCCCCGCCATACAGGAAGGAGAGGAGGCAGACATACAGCAGTCAGAGCAGCCGGAGATAGAGAGCAAGGCGGCAGAGAAGAAAAAGGGAAACCGGACATCAGATCAGGACGATTCACTCACTGCCAATGCATCGCTTGCTTATGAAATGGAAGCGGAATCGTTTAAAAAATTGGTCGCTGACTTTGCAGCATTCTGGAAAGGTGTTCCGTACCAGTATGGCGGAGCGGTACTTCCCGAATTTGTTTCGATTGGATGGAACAGTGAAGGAATGGAGCCTGATCCGGAAATCGACTGGGGGGTTTTGGATACAAAAGGGGTGGACAGTTCAGGATTTGTTCAGGCAGTCTTTCAGCATTTCCAAATCAATCTGCCGCGTTCCTGTAAAGAACAGGAAAAATCAGGCGAGGATGTCCAGATCAAGGATGCAGAAGCGGGAGACATTATTTTTTATGGTGCAGGTACTGGTGAGGCAACCCATTGCGGAATCTGTCTGGGGGATGGCAGGGTCGTCCATTCTTCTTCCAAAGCGGGAAAAGTCATCATCAGCGATATGAATTATCGCAGGATCATATCGGTAAGACGGGTTATTTCACAGAATGATGCACTCCAAGAAACAGATGGGGAAAATGTGTCGATGGCAAATTGAAAATAATACTTGATTTTCTCTTCCTAAAGTGATATGATTTGCTTTGGGAAGAATTTCGGGGTATGGCTCAGCTTGGCTAGAGCGCATCGTTCGGGACGATGAGGCCGCAGGTTCGAATCCTGTTACCCCGATAAAAAGATTGGCGGCGAGACGAGAGTTTCGCCGCTTATTTTCTTATATCATCCGCACACGCTTTCTGTGCTAAATAAGTTTGTCAGAACTTATTTGAGTACAAAAAATATTTGACAAGAGAAAGGAAAAGGTATAATTTTATTTATGGCAGGAAAGAAAATTCAGAGGTTTATTTTCATGTCAGTTGTTTTTTGCGCAACTTCGGTTGTGTTTATGGCAAAACCATGTATTGCGAAAAACAGAGTACGCACGTATAAAAAAGGTTTTACCTATGAAAAGCTCGATGAAGAAACCGTTGCGCGCATAAAAGGGAAATCATACAAAAAAGGGGCGGAGATTTCTCTGGACAGCCTGCGTTATCTTCGTATCCGCTATGTGGACTTTGAGGGGAATACGCAGGATGGGGAGATGATCGTCAATAAAAAGATTGCCCGTAAGACGTTGAAGGTTTTTTATGAACTTTACAAGATCAAGTATCCGATCGCGAAAATGCAGCTTGTGGACGAATACGATGCCGATGATGAGAAATCGATGGCAGATAATAATACTTCGGCATTTAACTACCGGAAGGTGGCAAATTCCAATAAGTTGTCAAATCACAGCAGGGGACTTGCCATTGATATCAATCCGCGCATCAACCCATATATCACATCATATGGGATCGCGCCGGCAAACAGTAAGGTCTATAAAGTGAGAGAAGTCTCCAAATGCCGGGGAAAGTACAGGGATTATATGATCCATCGAGGCGATCCGGTGTACAAAATTTTCAAAAAATATGGTTTCTCATGGGGCGGCGACTGGAAGCACTCGAAAGATTACCAACACTTCGAAGCGTAAGGAGGAAATCACATGGTAAAGGATTTAACGAAGGGTGATGTCCGTCCGGTACTTTGGACATTTACCATTCCGATGTTTATCAGCGTGGTGTTCCAACAGTTGTATAACATTGCCGACAGTGCGATCGCCGGCAGGTTTGCCGGGGAGGATGCCCTCGCAGCGGTTGGCGCTTCTTATCCGATCACGATGATCTTTATGGCGGTTGCGATCGGGAGTAATATCGGCTGCGCAGTTGTGATCTCCAGATATTTTGGAGCGGGGGATATCCGTCACATGAAGACGGCGATCACTACGACGATGATAGCCAGTGCGGTTTTGGCGGCAGTCCTTACCGCCCTTGGTATGCTTTTATCAGCACCACTCCTGCGTGCGATCAACACCCCGGATAATATTTTTCATGCCGGGGATATTTATCTTAAAATATATATAGGCGGTCTTCTTTTTGTATTTTTATATAATGTAGCTACTGGAGTATTTACGTCTCTGGGGGATTCCAGAACGCCGCTATATTTTCTTATTGGCTCGTCGCTTGGAAATATTGCGCTGGATCTGCTTTTTGTCATTGGATTTAAATGGGGAGTGGCAGGCGTCGGATGGGCCACTTTTATCGCACAGGGGATCGCTTGCGTGCTTGCCCTTTTGACATTGTTTCGCAAGATCAAACAAATGCCCTCCGGACAGGGGAAGGTCGTGCTTTATTCGCGGGCGATGCTTTTAAAAATCTGCCGGATCGCTGTGCCAAGCATCCTGCAGCAGAGCTTTGTCTCGGTGGGAAATATCTTTATCCAGAGCCTTGTGAACCGTTTTGGCTCGGGCGTTATCGCCGGGTATTCGGCGGCAGTAAAGTTAAATACATTTACGATTACGTCCTTTACGACGCTTGGCAATGGGTTGTCCAGTTTCACCGCACAAAATCTCGGGGCAGGAAAGCTAGAGAGGGTAAAAAAAGGACTTTTTGCCGGGGCTGCTATGGGTTGGATGATCGCGGTGCCATTTATTATTGTTTTTTGCTTTTTAGGAAAGCCTGCGCTGCAGATTTTCATGGAAAATGGAGCCGGTGAGGCAGTAGTGACGGGAAGGGAATTTTTGCAGATCGTATCACCATTTTATCTTGTCATATCGCTTAAGCTGGCTCTGGATGGTGTGCTGCGCGGAAGCAGTGCGATGGCGGGATTTATGGTATCTACATTTACGGATTTGATTCTCAGGGTCATACTGGCATACGTGTTTGCCGGATTTATGGGAACTCGGGGAATCTGGCTTTCATGGCCGGTTGGATGGATCGTTTCAGCGGTGTTATCGTTTTTGTTTTACCGAAGGAACATGCGCTGTTTGTATAATAAAAAATAGATAGGAGAGATTGTGAGATGACAAAGATTGATATTATTTCTGGTTTTCTTGGAGCAGGAAAGACGACACTTATAAAAAAGCTGATCGCAGAGGCTTTTCAGGGCGAAAAACTCGTGCTGATCGAAAATGAATTTGGGGAAATCGGTATCGACGGAGGATTTTTAAAGGATTCCGGGATCAATATTACAGAGATGAATTCCGGGTGTATCTGCTGTTCCCTTGTAGGAGATTTTGGGACAGCGCTCGGCGAGGTGCTTGAAAAGTATTCGCCAGACCGTATCATTATAGAGCCATCCGGGGTTGGAAAGCTTTCGGATGTGATCCGGGCGGTACTCGGTGTAAAGGAAAAACTGCCGGAGGATTCGGTAAAGCTGAATAGTTTTGTCACAGTGGCAGACGCCACAAAATGCAAGATGTATATGAAAAATTTTGGTGAATTTTACAATAACCAGATTGAAAATGCAGGCACGGTAGTATTGAGCCGTACCGGAAAAATGAAAGAAGAAAAACTCAAAGTGTGTCTTGACCTGATCCGCGAGCATAATGCAGAGGCTTCTGTTATTACGACGCCGTGGGAGGAGATTGACGGAAAACAGATTCTTGGTGCGATGGAAAAAACGAATGATCTGGCAAAAGAACTTCTTGAAGAGGAGGATGTGTGTCCGGAGTGCGGTCATCACCACCACGATGGGGAATGTGACCACGACCACCACCATCATGAGCATGAGCATCATCATGATCACGACGGAGAGGGCGAGCATGACCATCATCATCACGAGCATGAGTATCACCATGATCACGACGGAGAGGGCGAGCATGACCATCATCATGAGCATGAGCATCACCACCATGACGGGGAATGCAGTTGCGGACATGATCACGAACACGGTCATCACCACCATCACGCCGATGATGTGTTTACAAGTATCGGGATTGAGACAGCACATAAATATACAGAGGAAGAGCTTGGGGACATATTAGAAAAGCTCGCCGATGAGGAAGTAAAACTCGGCACGGTACTCCGGGCGAAAGGAATCGTGGCTCCGACAGAGGGCGAGTGGTTCCATTTTGACCTTGTTCCGGGTGAGTACGAGATCCGAAGAGGGAGTGCCGATTATACAGGAAGAATCTGTGTCATCGGGGCGCAGCTTGATGAAGATGGCCTGAAAGAATTGTTTGCGGCAAAGTAAGGAAATGATTTTGCGGAAATCAAAATCAGGGCGAGAAGTGCAGGAAAGGCGGGAACAAAGGAATGTTTGGAAATAAGGAGATACCGGTATATCTGTTTACTGGATTTTTGGAGAGTGGGAAGACAACTTGCATTCAGGAAGTGATCGAAGAGGGAAATTTTTCCGATGGGGCAAAGACACTGCTTATTTTGTGTGAAGAGGGCGAGCATGAGATTGAGGATGAACTTTTGATGCAAAACCGGATTTCCTGTGTAGTCATCGAGGATGAAGATGAGTTCACGGAGGAGGCATGCAAAAAGCTTCAGGAAAAATATAAGCCGAGCCGCGTCGTGATCGAATACAACGGCATGTGGGATATGGAGGAGCTGTTTGGCGAAATCCTTCCCGAAAACTGGTTTGTCGTCCAGACCTTTACAACGGTGAACGCTCTTACGTATGAAGTGTACAGCGCAAATATGAAACCGCTTTTGATGGCACATTTTCAAATGTCAGACCTTGTGATCTTTAACCGCTGCACAGACGGGATCAATAAACCGGCGGCGAGGCGCAGCGTCAAGGCAATCAACCGGAGAGCGCAAGTGCTTTTTGAGGCAGAGGATGGTTCGGTTGAGAGCAATATCGAAGAGGAACTTCCTTATGACATCAATGCCTCCGTCATCACATTAGAAGATGATGACTTTGGACTCTGGTATCTGGATATCAGCGAGCATCCGCAAAAATACGTGGGCAAAACGATCATATTTAAAGGAATGGTTTACCGAAACCGGAGTTTTCCGGAAAATGCGTTTGTTCCGGCGAGACATGCTATGACCTGCTGCGAAGATGACATTGCAAAGATCGGATTTATGTGTTATTATTCCGGCGCGAAAGAGCTTCCCTCTGATTCGTGGGTCACGGTGACTGTTCAGGTAAAGACACAGAAGAGCCGGAAGCATGACGGGGATTTCCCGGTGTTGTATGCGGATAAGGTGGAGAAGGCGGAGCCGCCAGAGGAAGAAATCGTTTATTTTGGGTGAGAGGGTTTGTAAGCTCACAAATTGGTAAATTTTATGCAGAAAGAGGAATATTTTCCGTCTCGAACCCGCTCCCGCTATATAAACATGTAGCGGTACAAAGGCTGCAAGGTGCGCTTTTCGCACCTTACACGTAGCCTAAGTACCGACACGTTTATAAGATTCTCGTCTGAAAATATTCCTCTTTCTGCAAGGAGCTTTACCAATATTTGGGGAATTACAAGCATTGAAAATTAGTAGGAGTTGACGAAACGGATATATAATGTATAATTGTAAGTGTCAAGTAGGATGACACATAACAATAATTCAAAAAGAAGAGGAGAAAACAAAGATATTGCAAATTGAGTACAGCAAAAAAGCGGCAAAATATGTAAATGCTCTGGATAAGCCGACAAAGCAAAGAATAAAGATGGCAATAGAGGGACTTACAGAAATGCCGCCAAAGGGTGACATAAAAATGTTACAAGGCTATTCAGATGGACGAAAACGTCTAAGGGTGGGAAAATACACAATTATATATAATTATTTTCCAAATGGGGAAATAAAAATATTATATATATTTAACGTGGATTCAAGAGGGGATATATATAAATAGAATAACCCAGAAAGGAGTGTAGCATATGAGTACAGCGACAAAACAGGCTATCGAACTTATGGAAATTTTGCCAGAAAGTGAACAGGACTTTGCACTTGCATTTATAAAAAAATTAGTCCTTGCGTGGGATCCGGATTTTACAAAACTGACACTAGCGGAACGCCGAGAGTTAGAAGAAGCAGAACAGGACATAAAAGAAAATGGCACAATACCGCATGATGCGATAAATTGGGATGAATAAATGGTAGAAAAAATTATAAATATCTATTGGCATTATACAAAATATAATGTATAATCGTAAGTGTCAAGAGGAACGACGCTTGACAATAACCCGAAAGGGAGAAGAGAGAACGAAGATATTGCAAATAGAGTACAGCAAAAAGGCAATAAAATATATAAATAGTCTTGACAGACCGACAAAGAAGCGTCTACGTGAAGCAATAGAGAGAATACCCTATGGAGATATTAAAAAGCTGCAGGGTGTGAAAAATGGATTTCGTTTAAGAGTTGGAGATTTAAGGGTTTTATTTACTCCAGAGCATGATAAAATATTTATAGACAATGTCATTCCCAGAGGACAGGCATATGATAGAATTTAGGAGGCGATAAAGTGAGCAAAGAAATGTTACATGGGTTAATTGATATGATTCCAGAAGATGAAACAGAAGTTATATATAGAGTTTTAGTAAAATTTGTTCCAGAAGTACCGCCTGAACCGGACGAGATCGAGGCAATAGCGGAGGGAAGAAGAGACAGAGCAGAAAATGGCACAATACCACATGATGCAATAAATTGGGATGAATAAAAAGAAAAGGAAAAGATGAATCTGGAAATTCTGGTGCGCAGTTTTTGGCGCACCTTTTTTCACAAATTGACAAAAATTTCATAAAATGAGGTATATCAATACCGGAGGGCAGCGTATGAGCAATATTTTGTCATTTCAAGATATCTCTTATTCCTATCACAGTGTATATGGAGAAACTCTGGCCATCGACCATCTGGGCTTTGATGTAAAAGAGGGAGAATTTCTGGCGGTTGTAGGGCCGAGCGGATGCGGCAAGTCTACCCTTCTTTCTGTGATCGCTGGGCTGATCGAGCCGGATTCCGGCAGGGTTCTCATTGAAAATACAGAGCGCGAAAAATCCGGTATCCATATCGGGTACATGCTGCAGAGGGATCACCTTCTGGAGTGGAAAAACACGTATCAGAACGCGGCCCTCGGGCTCTCGATACAAAAGGGAAAATGCAGTGAAGACAAGATCATACTTTTAAACCATTTATTGCAGACATACGGTCTGGTATCTTTCGAGAAGTCAAAGCCCTCGGAGCTGTCCGGCGGCATGAGGCAGCGTGTTGCCCTAATCCGCACGCTCTTGATGGAGCCGGATCTGCTTTTGTTGGATGAACCATTTTCTGCATTGGATTATCAGACGAGGCTTGAGGTGTCGGATGATATCTGGAAGATCATAAAAAAAGAAAAAAAGACAGCGATCCTGATCACCCATGACATATCGGAGGCGATCAGCATGGGCGACCGTGTACTCGTTCTTTCTGAGCGGCCGGCGCGGTTAAAAAAAGATATACGGATCAAGCTGACATTTGATGGGGAAATCTCACCGTTCCGAGCAAGAAGCACACCCGAATTTCAAATTTATTTTAATGAAATATGGGAGGAACTCAATGGTGGAAAATAAAATATCCATACGGAAATTAAAACAAAGTCTCACAAAGGATATTTCAGAGAAGCAGCGCGGGTTCATTACCGGCTGTATCCGCCAGAAGCGAAAAATAAGGGTACTCCAGATCAGCATTTTTTTGTTGTTTGTCATCGTCTGGGAGACAGCGGCTCATTTTGATGTCATTGATCCCTTTGTATTCAGCAGTCCATCAAGGCTGTTTGCATGTTTTACCGCTCTCTCTGCGGATGGAAGTATTTATTATCATGTCGGGGTGACGCTGTTTGAGACATTTGTAAGTTTTTTCCTTATTATGTTTTTTGGCATTTTTATCGCGATCCTGCTTTGGTGGAATACGACCGTGGCGAAAGTATGCGAACCATATCTGGTCGTTTTAAACAGTCTCCCGAAGACCGCTCTTGCGCCGGTGTTTATCGTCTGGCTCGGAAATAATATGAAAACGATCATTGTAGCGGCAGTCTCGGTGGCGGTTTTTGGAAGCATTATCACTCTTTATACTGCATTTTGTTCCGTGGAGGAGGAGAAAGTAAAATTGATCCGCACACTCGGCGGAGGGCGCATCGATATTTTGAGATATATCGTGCTTCCGGGAAATGCGCATACGATCGTGAGCAATATGAAAGTAAATATCGGCTTGTCTTTAGTCGGTGTCATCATCGGGGAGTTTCTTGCGGCAAATGCCGGACTTGGTTATCTGATCGTCTATGGGAGCCAAGTGTTTAAACTGGATTATGTGATCTTAAGCATCGTGATCTTGTGTATCGTGGCCACCGGATTGTACAAAGGGCTTGAGGCGGTGGAGAAACATTTTGGATAATTGGTGAATAAATAAAAAAAGTGCTTTTCTATCCTTTCCAAATAGTGTATACTATAATCATGTAATTACTTATGGGATACGATGTGAAATGGAGGGAAAGACATGAAAAAGATTTTATTTGTAGCTTCTGAGTGTGTACCGTTTATAAAAACAGGTGGTCTTGCGGACGTTGTTGGATCACTGCCAAAGTACTTTAATAAGGACGAATTTGATGTAAGGGTTATGATCCCGAAATATACGGCGATCCCCGAAGAATATAAAAACCAGATGGAGTTTGTCACACATTTTTATCTTGAGCTTGCATGGCGCAAGCAGTATGTGGGCATTTTTCAGCTGAACTATCAGGGAGTGATCTTTTACTTCCTTGACAATGAATTTTATTTCACCGGAAATACTCCGTACGGAGAGATTTATCAGGATATCGAGAAATTTGCATTTTTTGGAAAAGCGGCCCTGTCTGCGCTTCCGCTTCTTGATTTCCGCCCAGATATCATACACTGCCATGACTGGCAGACAGGACTTGTTCCGGTTTATCTGAAGGATTCGTTCCAGCAGGGAGATTTCTTCCGGGGCATCAAGTCGATCATGACGATCCATAATCTCAAATTTCAGGGAATCTGGGATAAGAAGACGGTAATGGACACAGCCGGGTTAGATGCTTATTATTTTACTCCGGACAAACTCGAAGCTTATGGGGACGCAAACTACCTGAAAGGTGGTCTTGTCTATGCAGACCAGATTACGACGGTAAGCGACACTTATGCGGAAGAGATTAAGACACCGTTTTATGGAGAAAAATTGGACGGACTGATCAATGCCAAAGCATCCTGCCTGACCGGTATCGTGAACGGACTGGACTATGATGAGTACAATCCGGCGACAGACCCGCTGATCGCCGCACATTATGATGCGAGGACATTCCGCAAGGAAAAAGTAAAAAATAAGAGAGCGCTGCAGAAGGAACTTGGGCTTGCGCAGGACGACAAAAAGTTTATGATCGGTATTGTCTCAAGGCTTACTGACCAGAAGGGCTTCGATCTGATCGATTATGTGATCGAGGAAATCTGTTCGGATGATACCCAGCTCGTTGTGTTGGGAACCGGAGAAGAAAAGTATGAGCATTTGTTCCGCCATTTTGCATGGAAATATCCGGAGCGTGTATCTGCGAATATCTTCTATTCAAATGAGCGTTCCCATAAGATTTATGCATCCTGCGACGCCTTTTTGATGCCATCGCTGTTTGAACCGTGCGGTCTCAGCCAGTTGATGAGCCTGCGTTACGGAACGGTGCCGATCGTCCGCGAGACCGGCGGTCTCAAGGATACCGTGGAGCCATACAATGAATACGAGAGCAAGGGAACTGGATTTTCTTTTGCCAACTACAATGCCCACGAAATGCTGAATACGATCCGCTATGCAAAATATGTTTATTATAATAAGAGACGCGACTGGAATAAGATCATTGACCGCGGGATGGCGATGGATTTCTCATGGGCCAACTCAGCGAGAAAGTATGAGGATCTTTATAATAGGATGTGATGTTTCCCCAGACCGATAATACAACCCCCTGTGATTTATAAGAGAGACCGCTTGCGCTGTATGTGGCACGCAGCAGTGTCGGGCCGCAAAATACGCGGCCCAGACACTGGCGGCCCCATAAGTCTCTCTTATGGATCACAGGGGGTTTTTGTATCCGCGGAGTGGGGATGGGATCAAGAGGGGGTATAAGTGGCTTATAAATCCGCGGTGCCACACTTACATAGGGTTCATAAGTCTCTCGTATGGATCACAGGGGGGTGTATTCTGCGGAGTGGGGATGGGAGAGGAATACCCAGATGGCAGGGGAGGTTTGCAGGCGAGGGGGGGGGAGAGCATTACCGGGAAAGGAAGACTTATAAATCCGCCAGTGTCA
Source organism: Roseburia sp. (assembly GCA_023664685.1). GTDB lineage: Bacteria > Bacillota > Clostridia > Lachnospirales > Lachnospiraceae > Eubacterium_F. The sequence goes on from JAMPFC010000001.1 coordinate 174,918, forward strand.
GGATCGTGTTTTTTACGATTCGACACTGCTGCGTGATTTATATAGCGGGAGCGGTCTCCCGATTTCCGGAAATGCTCTCCCCCGCCCAAACCCACTCCGTCAACAGAAATTTCAAAAAAACCAGAAAAAAACCACATTCCCTCTTGAAATTTTTGGATAAATTGGGTAGAATATGTTTTAGGAAGTTTGTAAAATTTTTAACAAACACATTCAAAGTATATTTTTTAGGAGGAAACGACACATGGCAGTAAAAGTAGCGATCAATGGTTTTGGACGTATTGGACGTCTTGCTTTCAGACAGATGTTTGGAGCAGAAGGATACGAAGTAGTGGCAATCAATGACTTGACAAGCCCTAAAATGTTAGCTCACTTGTTAAAATATGATTCAGCGCAGGGTAAATACGCTTTGGCAGACAAAGTTTCTGCTACGGATGATTCCATCGTAGTTGACGGAAAAGCGATCAAGATTTATGCAGAGGCAGATGCAGCAAACCTTCCGTGGGGAGACCTCAGCGTGGACGTTGTACTTGAGTGTACAGGTTTCTATACATCAAAGGACAAAGCATCCGCACATATCAAAGCAGGTGCGCGTAAGGTAGTTATTTCTGCACCGGCAGGAAATGATCTTCCTACGATCGTATATAATGTAAACCATGACACATTAAAACCAGAGGATACAGTAATTTCTGCAGCCTCCTGTACGACAAACTGTCTTGCACCGATGGCAAAGGCACTGAATGAACTGGCTCCGATCAAATCTGGTATCATGAGTACGATCCATTCCTACACAGGTGATCAGATGACTCTTGATGGCCCTCAGAGAAAAGGCGATCTCAGAAGATCCCGTGCAGCAGCAGTAAATATCGTACCAAACAGCACAGGTGCTGCAAAAGCAATCGGTCTTGTTATTCCGGAATTGAATGGTAAGCTGATCGGTTCTGCACAGCGTGTACCATGTCCTACCGGTTCTACTACGATCCTTGTAGCAGTAGTAGAAGGAAAAGTGACAGTAGATGAGATCAATGCAAAGATGAAAGCTTCTGCGACAGAGTCTTATGCATACAATGAGGATGAGATCGTTTCATCTGATATCATTGGTTCTACAGCAGGTTCGATCTTTGATGCAACACAGACAATGGTATCACCTATGGATGATGGAAATACACAGGTTCAGGTTGTATCATGGTATGACAACGAAAATTCATATACAAGCCAGATGGTAAGAACAATCAAATACTTCAGTGAACTTGCATAATGTTCTGAAATCTGCGAGCAAATAGAAACCCAGATGGGTCCGGTCTTTTAAGGGCCGGGCCTGTTTTTAAAATTGGAGGTAAAATCATGTTAAATAAAAAATCTGTTGATGATATAAATGTAAAAGGACAGCGTGTGTTGGTGCGCTGTGATTTTAATGTGCCGCTGCAGGAGGGAAAGATCACAGACGAGAACCGTCTTGTGGCAGCACTTCCTACGATCAAAAAGCTGATCGCTGACGGTGGAAAAGTAATTCTCTGCTCCCATCTTGGCAAACCAAAAGGAGAGCCTAAGCCGGAACTTTCACTGGCGCCGGTTGCGGTTCGTCTTTCCGAGCTTCTTGGACAGGATGTAAAATTTGCAGCAGATGCGAATGTAGTGGGAGAGAACGCAAAGGCAGCAGTGGAGGCAATGAAAGATGGAGAAGTTGTTCTTCTTGAAAATACACGTTATCGTGCCGAGGAGACAAAAAACGAAGAGGCATTTTCCAAAGACCTCGCTTCTCTTGCAGATGTATTTGTAAATGACGCATTTGGTACAGCCCACAGAGCGCACTGCTCCAATGTAGGCGTTACTAAATATGTAGATACAGCAGTTGTTGGATACCTGATGCAGAAGGAGATCGATTTCCTCGGAAATGCTGTCAACAGTCCGGAGAGACCATTTGTAGCGATCCTTGGCGGTGCGAAAGTGTCCTCTAAGATTTCGGTTATCGACAATCTTTTAGACAAGGTGGATACGCTGATCATCGGCGGTGGTATGGCATATACATTTATGGCGGCACACGGAGAAGAGGTTGGACAGTCTCTTCTTGAGGAGGATTATAAGCAGTATGCACTTGATATGGAGAAAAAGGCAGAGGAAAAAGGCGTGAAACTCCTGATTCCGATCGATACGGTAGTGGCAGATGATTTTTCAAATGACGCCAATACAAAGATCGTTGGACGTGGCGAGATTCCGGTAGATATGGAAGGCCTTGATATCGGCCCGAAGTCAGCAGAGCTTTTTGCAGAGGCAGTAGCTGGGGCAAAGACAGTTGTATGGAATGGCCCGATGGGCTGCTTTGAGATGCCGAACTTTGCAAAAGGTACGGTAGCAGTTGCAGAGGCGATGGCAAAACTGAATGGTGCGACGACGATCATCGGCGGCGGTGACAGTGCGGCTGCTGTAAACCAGTTAGGTTTTGGCGACAAGATGACCCATATTTCCACAGGCGGCGGAGCTTCTCTTGAATTTTTGGAAGGAAAAGAACTTCCGGGTGTGGCTGCGGCTGACAACGCGTAAGAAGCGGGCGCATACATGAAAAAAAGTACATGAGATATTTATATCGTAAGAAAGGAAATTTGTTATGGCTAGAAAAAAGATTATTGCCGGAAACTGGAAAATGAATAAAACTCCGAGCGAGGCAGTCAGTCTGGTAAATGAACTGAAACCACTCGTGGCAAATGAGGAAGCAGACGTGGTATTTTGCGTACCTGCTATTGACATCATCCCATGTGTAGAGGCTGCAAAAGGAACGAATATCCAGATCGGCGCTGAAAATATGTATTATGAAGAAAGCGGCGCCTATACAGGAGAGATCGCGCCGGCGATGCTCGTGGACGCAGGGGTAAAATATGTCGTGATCGGGCATTCGGAGAGACGCGAATACTTTGCGGAGACAGACGAGACGGTGAATAAAAAGGTGAAAAAGGCATTTGAGCATGGCATTACACCGATCATCTGCTGTGGTGAGACATTGACACAGAGAAAACAGGGGATTTACATTGACTGGATCCGGATGCAGATCAAGATCGCATTTCAGGAAGTGACAGCCGATCAGGCAAAGAAAGCAGTCATTGCTTATGAACCGATCTGGGCGATCGGAACGGGCGAGACAGCATCCTCCGATCAGGCAGAGGAAGTGTGCAAAGCGATCCGCGACTGCATTGCAGAAGTGTACGATGCGCCTACCGCAGAGGCGATCCGCATTCAGTATGGCGGCTCGGTAAATGCCGGAAATGCAGCAGAGCTTTTCTCCAAACCGGATATCGACGGAGGACTTGTGGGCGGAGCTTCGCTGAAAGCTGACTTTGGAAAAATTGTGAATTACAACAAATAGGCTTTTCGCTAAAATCGAATAATTGGCAGATATGATAAAATGGGGGATATCAAGGGAAACAGATCCTTTGGTATCCCTTTTTAAAACAGTGTATGATGATATTAGTCTGATGCGGGTATAATTTTATGAAAGCAGGTGACAATTTTATGGGTGTTGGTTCTAAGATCAATCCATTGCTTACATTGCAATATATGCAGACGGAAGGCGAAAACAAATATTTTGACAGAAAGTCAGGGCAGATTCGCATTGCAGAACTGGCGCCGCATATATCTGCTTTTGCAAATGCTGATGGTGGAACACTGGTAATTGGCATTAGTGATAACAAGCGGACATTAGAAGGCGTTAATTCCTTTGGAGACAAGAGAATCAATGAATTTATCAATGCCCCAAGGGATTGTTGCAGGCCAATGCCACGGTATCAAGAGGAATTTATTGACATAACCAACGAGAACGGTATGAATGACCGATTATTGCTGCTTCATATAGAGCCAAGCATTGAACAGGTGATTCGGACATCAAATGACAGGACATATCTTCGTATCGGGGATAAGTCTAAAGAGATGCTGGGTGAGAATCTTCGGAATCTGGAATATTCAAAAGGCTCTCGTCATTTTGAAGATGAACTTAACCAGAATGCGGTGCTTGAAGATTTGGATGAAGAGTTGCTAGATGCATATAAAAAGCGTATCGGCGCGGACAATGTAGATACACATCAGGTTTTGGCTGCAAGAGGTTTTATACAAAACAGAGATGGTAAGGAATACCTGACCAATGCGGCGGTGCTTCTGTTTGCGAAAAACATGATAAAGTTTAATATGAACTGCCGCATTCGTTTTATTCGTATTGATGGCAGGGAAATGCAGGTGGGAGCCAATTATAATGTTGTGAAGGATAAAAGCATTGATGAGCCGATTTTGCGATTGGTTGATGCGGCAAAGACATATATAGCAGATCAGTTGCGGGTATTTACCCGGCAGGAGCATGGAAGCGGACGATTTGCAGAGAGTCCGGAATATCCGGAGTTTCCTTGGTTTGAGGGAATTATTAATGCAGTATGTCATCGTAATTATGCTGCATCCGGGCAGTTTATCAAGGTCAGTATGTATGATGACAGGCTGGAAATAGAGAGTCCCGGTCGATTTCCGGATATTGTAACAGCAGATAATATTCCATATACACGTTTTTCACGAAATAAGACTATTTCAAGAGTAATGACTGAGTTCGAATGGGTGCGTGAACTGAATGAGGGTGTAAAGAAAATCTATTCAGATATGGTTGATGCAGGCTTGCCTGAACCGGAATATATAGAAACACCCAATACGGTAAAACTCATTTTGCGGAATAACATTGACGAGAGAACTGCTCATAGAAATAAAGTTGCAAAAGAGACATTAAACACTGCGATGTCCGAATCAATGTCCGAATTAATGTCCGAATCAATGTCCGAATTAATGTCCGAATCAATGTCCGAATTGGAAAGGGCAAGGATGCAGATTATTTTGCACGATCTGGATAAAAATAAGGAAATAAACAGTTCTGCAGCAGCGAAACTGTTGGAAGTTGACGTAAGGACAGCGAGGCGTTTGCTTCTGAAAGCAGAAAAATCAGGCATCCTTAAAAGTGCCGGAAAAACAAAGAGCAAGGTATATTTTAGAGATTGATTTTAACAAAAAATGAACTCATTGCTACAGAGGATACAAAGAATCATGACCACCGGCTTAGCCGGTGGTTTGTTCTGCGGCTATAAGCCGCTGTTC
>JAMPFC010000001.1:180129-197078 GCA_023664685.1 Roseburia sp.
GTTCCGTTTCTCTGTTGAGAAACTCCACAATGTGAAACAGGCTAAAGCCTAACAATATAAAAAACCTCAGAAGCATAAAAATGTTTTTGAGGTTTTTTACAAAACAAATAAATATATGGAGGTATAAGTTAATGGCAAGATTTACGTTACCAAGGGATCTTTACCACGGAAAAGGCGCACTGGAGGCGCTGAAAACATTTGAGGGGAAAAAGGCGATCATATGTGTCGGCGGCGGTTCCATGAAACGGTTTGGCTTTTTGGACAAAGCGATGGGATATTTGAAAGAAGCAGGCATGGAAGTAGAGCTGTTTGAGGGGATTGAGCCGGATCCGTCGGTAGAGACCGTGATGAAGGGCGCAGAGGCGATGGCAAAATTTGAGCCGGACTGGATTATTGCTATGGGCGGCGGTTCGCCGATCGATGCGGCAAAGGCGATGTGGATCAAATATGAATATCCGAAAGTGACATTTGAAGATATGTGTAAGGTTTTCGGACTTCCGAAGCTCCGTACAAAGGCACATTTTTGTGCGATTTCCTCTACATCAGGGACTGCTACGGAGGTTACTGCTTTTTCGATCATCACCGATTATCAGAAAGGTATTAAATATCCGATCGCAGATTTTGAGATCACGCCGGATGTGGCAATCGTAGATCCGGAACTGGCGGAGACGATGCCGCCAAAACTGGTAGCGCATACCGGAATGGATGCAATGACGCATTCCATCGAAGCCTATGTATCGACAGCCAACTGTGATTATACCGATGCCCTTGCGCTTCATTCCATAAAAATGATCCAGAAGGATCTTGTCACTTCCTACAATGGGGACATGGAGGCAAGAGACCGTATGCACAATGCGCAGTGCCTTGCCGGGATGTCATTTTCCAATGCGCTTCTTGGCATCGTTCACTCGATGGCACACAAAACCGGAGCAGCTTTTGAGGGCGGGCATATCATTCACGGTGCAGCCAATGCGATGTATTTGCCGAAGGTTATCAAATACAACAGCAAGGATGAAACAGCGGCGAAGCGTTATGCCCAGATTGCCGATGATATGAAGCTTGGTGGAACGACAGTAGAGGAAAAGGTAAATCTCCTCATTACATATCTCCGGAAAATGAACGACGATCTGAATATCCCGCACTGCATTAAGAATTATGGGGCAGACGGACTTCCGGCAGAGACCGGCTTTGTTCCAGAAGATGTATTTCTTGAAAAGCTCCATGACATAGCGGCGAATGCGATCCTCGATGCATGTACTGGATCGAACCCGCGTCAGCCATCCCAAGAGGATATGGAACGTCTTTTGAAGTGCTGTTATTACGATACAGAAGTGGATTTCTAAGAAGAAAGAAAAGTCCGGTCGGCATTGTTTTGATGCCGGCCGGATTTTTGGGTAAAAAAGGCTCAAAAAAAGCATTTCTTTCCATTGACAGCCTGCTAGGGGAAATGTTAAAATATTATATAATAGTCCGCTTATATTTGCATGTTTTAGACTGTGAAGTGTACATGCATATATAGGCGAAATAAAAAGGAGGAACAACCAAATGAGAGGGAAGCAAAAATTATTATCATGGATGCTTGTTTTTTCAATGTTCATGAGTCTTTTTGCAGGGCTGTTTTACGGAGAGACAGAGGTAGACGCGGCGGAGGCGGTCAACCAGATTGAATTGGGTACGAGAGTTGATTTGATAGAAGGATTGGGGACAGATCATGGCTACCAGTATCCGAGTGCTAACATTCAACTTGCGGATTCCAATAAACGTTTATATAGCATGAGTCTCAGCGTAGATACCGGGTATATGATGACAGGTGAGACTAAGATCAATGATAGCGCAGGAACCGGTACGGTAGTTGGTGATGCGCTCTCGGCGGATATATTTATGGAAGATTTGGATGCGAGGAAGCATTTCCAGTCGATGCATTTTGTGATCAAGGATGGGGCAACAAAACAGGAGTTGCAAAATTTCATACGGCAGGTGAAATTTTATACAGAGGATGGCGATGTGCAGAAAGTATGTATCTGTGCGACTGCAATCGAGACTTTGGAAGCTAAGACGGCTGCCGGAGAGAAGTTGTGCGATTTGAACTTCTACAATGGCCACTTTTACGGTTATGTTTCAGCAGGGGTAACATGGAAAGCGGCTTATAAAGCGGCAAAAGAGGCGACGTTTGCGGGAATGACCGGATATCTTCTGACCCTTACTTCAAGACCGGAGGATCGTTTCGTTCATACAATGTTTGAGAGAGGGGATGGAGCGGCTAAGGTTGGTTGGATGGGATGTACCCGTGCCACGACAGGAAATGGATATGATGGTTCCGGTGAGATCAATGGAAAGACAGATGATTACTGGGATGCACTGGAATATTTTAATAAAGAAGATGTGAAGCAAAATGTGTGGAGATGGGTGTGCGGCCCAGAAGCACATATAGCATATAATGGAGATTATGGAGCATTTGGTTATCAGAGTGATGCGTGGGGATATGGAGATGATATTCCGGATGAAGGAGGATTCACCCCATATCCGGGGTATTTTGCAAACTGGACTTCCATTTCAAAAGGTGCAAACAGTAATGAGCCCAATGGTGGTGTAAAAGAGCAGGCAAATTTGGACGAAGGATATGGATACTATGGTTATCAGAAAAACGGAATGTGGAATGACCACCCAGATGGAACTGGTAAAGGCTATTATATCGAATTTGGCGGATATGCCGATGATGCCCAGAATGTCGCAGACAGCCAGATCATTGTGATCACGGAGAAAAATTCGGATGATTCGGATCCTGACTCCAAGCCGCAGTCAGGGGCAGTCGATGCGAATGCTCTTGCCGGGAAACCGGCGATTGTGCCAGATAAGCGCGATGGAAAGGCAGGCACGGTTCTTACTGCTGATCTGAGCAATGTAGGACCGGCGGCAGTAAGGGATCAGGTGACTTATCAGTGGTATACGGTAGAAAATGGCGTGGAGACGCAGATCAGCGGAGCGACAGGAAAGACCTATACGACGAAGGCAGAAGACAGGGAAAAGACTTTTGTCGTCAAAGTGACCGGGCCGGAATCCCACCCGGGAATCCTTGCATCCGATGAATTGATTCCGATTCGAGATGAAGTAAGTATTGAAAACAAAAGCAAGGATAAGGTCAGGGAAGGGACAGTACTTGGCGCTGTTATCAGCGGAGTAAATCCTTATGGTTCCCACAGTACTCTGACTTATCAGTGGTATACGGTAGAAAATGGTACAGAGACACCGATTCAGGGAGCTAATGAGAGAAACTATACTCTCACATCAGATGATATCGGTAAGCAGTTGATCGTAAAAGTGACTGGAAACGGAAAGTATTATAATACACTGGCATCTGTGCCATATGATGCAACGCGTACAAACGCAGACATTAAAGTGGACGAGGATAAGAATGAAACGGATCCGTCCGATCCGTCAAACCCATCGGATCCGTCTACTCCGACTAGTGGTAAAATGACGATCACGGTAGATCCTACGATGGAGGAGTATGTCTATGCACTGGAAAAATCCGATGGAACAAAAGTTGATCCGGAGACGGAAATGAAAGTAGTAAATGGCGACGGAACGCCACTTGATCCAGTAGATGCTGATGGGTATTACGAACAGCCGGCAGGCGGGACGATTAAGTTTACCGAACTGGATAAAGATGAGACATATATTGTCGTTAAAAAGAAGAAGGATCGACCGGATACGGAAAAGGAAATCGAGGGTGCTGTAGGCCCGTCCATACCAGATGAGAAGGTAAAAACAGAATACGAGGATAAAGATACTGAGGACAAAAAGGATGATACGATCACGATCATCGTTGATCCGGCAATGGAGGATTCTGTGTATGCAGTCCAGAAAAAGATCAATGGTGCATGGGTAGATATTCCGGTAGCAAAAGATTCGGACGGAAATTATGTGCCGACACCGGGAGCAAAGGTATGGTCAGATGGGGGCGAGAATAAAGTAGTATTTGCAGAACTTCCGGCAGATGGGACTTACAAAGTGGTTGCCAAAGGGAAGGATGGAAATATTGCAAATCTGACGCCGGGTGAGGTCATTGGCGGATCTGGTGATATCCATTTGGATTCCGTGGACAACGACCCGACGAAGACACCGGAACCTCCGGCGGATTCATCCATGAATACGCCGAATGGCGGTACAGACCAGACACAGGCGGCTTCCCAGCCGACGCCGGCGCCGGGGGGAAATAATCCGACGACGGAGACATTTACAAAGGCAGAAGAGGACGCTGCTTCCAAATTTATAAAGGATCATGTGACAGGTCCAGACGGTAAGATCATCACGGATGTCACTGACTTGACAAGGGATATCCTTGCAGCAGGAGCGGCTGACTGGAAAAAACTTACTGCCGGCGAGAAAGCTGCGGTTAATGCCAGACTGCGGGCAGCGGGCTGCAAATTTACGTATGACCAGTTGCTCAAGAAGGCGAACAAATATAAGATTCCCGGGTTTAAGGTGATCAAGTTCATGAAGAAAAATTCCAAAGCAAAGCTGAAACTCATTAAGTGCAGCGGCGCTTCGATCGCCTGTACGACGACGAACAAAAAGGTGGCAACTGTCGATAAAAAGGGAGTGATCACTGCCAAGAAACCGGGAAGGGCGACGCTTACCTTTACTGCGGTGAAGGGCAAGTACACAAACCGTCTGGTGATCGACGTCAGGGTAAAGAAGAAATTTAAGAATGCAAAAGAGCTGACGAACTTCAAATCAAAGGTGATCAAGACGCCGACGGTATTGGTTGCGAAAAAGAGGCTTCTTAAAAAATCGAGTAAGATTGAGGTTTATGATCTGGAGAAGAGTTCCAAAGTGAAATTTACCCCGATCAATAAGAAGATTCTTACGATCAATAAGAAAGGGAAATATACCGGTAAGAAAAAAGGAAGTACTCTGGTGAAGGTTGAGATCAACCAGAACAAGAAAATCTATCTGTTGTATGTATATGTAACGATATACTGATCCGACAGAGTGGTATAAGAAATGGGGAAGGGATCGCTTTTGGCGGTTCTTTTCCTTTTCTCTTTTTGGGAAAAGCGTTAAAAAAAGGTATATTTGGCAAAAAAGTGCTTTTCTTACAGGGGGGTATTGTGTTATAATATTCACAGCGACGATTCAAATGCAATTTTGAAGGTCAAAATCAAAATACTATAATTTTAGGAGGAATTTATAAACATGGCGAACAAATGGGTTTATTTATTCAGTGAAGGTAATGCTGACATGCGTGAACTCCTCGGTGGTAAAGGTGCCAACCTTGCCGAGATGACTTCCTTAGGTCTTCCGGTTCCACAGGGTTTTACGATTACGACAGAAGCATGTACACAGTACTATGAAGATGACCGTGAGATCAATGATGAAATTCAGGGCCAGATCAATGAGTACATTGTGAAGATGGAAGAGATCACAGGAAAGAAATTTGGAGATAAAGAGAATCCGCTTCTTGTTTCCGTTCGTTCCGGAGCGCGTGCTTCGATGCCGGGTATGATGGATACGATCCTGAACCTTGGCTTGAACGAGACAGTAGTTAATGTCATTGCTGAGAAGTCAAACAACCCGCGTTGGGCATGGGACTGCTACCGTCGTTTCATTCAGATGTATTCCGACGTTGTTATGGAAGTTGGAAAGAAATATTTTGAAGAGTTGATCGATAAAATGAAAGCAGACCGCGGCGTACAGCAGGACGTTGATCTGACAGCAGATGATCTGAAGGAGCTGGCAAACCAGTTTAAGGCTGAGTATAAAGAGAAAATCGGCAAAGACTTCCCGGATGATCCGAAGGAGCAGCTGATGGGTGCGATCAAAGCGGTATTCCGTTCATGGGACAACCCTCGTGCCAATGTATACCGTCGTGACAACGATATCCCATATTCATGGGGAACTGCTGTAAACGTACAGAGTATGGCATTTGGTAACATGGGAGATGATTGTGGTACAGGTGTTGCCTTTACCCGTGACCCGGCTACCGGCGAGAAGAAACTGATGGGTGAGTTCCTCAAGAATGCACAGGGTGAGGACGTGGTTGCCGGTGTTCGTACACCGATGCCGATCGCTCAGATGGAGCAGGAATTTCCAGAGGCATTTGCACAGTTTAAAGATGTTTGCTCCACTTTGGAGAATCACTATAGAGATATGCAGGATATGGAGTTTACCGTTGAGAATAAGAAACTCTATATGCTCCAGACACGTAATGGTAAGAGAACTGCTCAGGCAGCTTTGAAAATCGCATGTGATCTGGTTGATGAGGGAATGAGAACCGAGGAAGAGGCAGTTGCTATGATCGATCCTCGTAACCTTGACACCCTTCTTCATCCGCAGTTCGATGCTGCTGCACTGAAAGCGGCTACTCCGGTAGCAAAAGCTTTGGGAGCTTCTCCGGGAGCTGCCTGCGGTAAGGTTGTATTTACTGCTGAGGATGCCGAGGCATGGAATGCCCGCAGTGAGAAAGTCGTACTGGTTCGTCTGGAGACTTCACCGGAGGATATCACTGGTATGAAAGCTTCTCAGGGTATCCTGACGGTTCGCGGCGGTATGACAAGCCATGCAGCCGTAGTTGCGCGTGGTATGGGTACATGCTGTGTATCCGGTTGCGGCGACATCAATATGGACGAGGAAAATAAGAAATTTACATTGGCTGGCAAAGAGTACCATGAGGGAGATTTCATTTCCATCGATGGTTCTACTGGAAACATCTACGACGGTGTGATCAAGACGGTAGATGCTACGATCGCCGGTGAGTTTGGCCGCATCATGGGATGGGCTGATAAATTCCGTACAATGAAAGTCCGCACAAATGCAGATACGCCAGCGGATGCAAAGAAAGCCCGCGAGCTTGGTGCAGAGGGTATCGGACTTTGTCGTACAGAGCATATGTTCTTTGAGGAGGACAGAATCGCAGCATTCCGTGAAATGATCTGCGCAGATACAGTAGAAGAGAGAGAGGCAGCTCTTGAGAAGATCCTTCCTTATCAGCAGGGTGACTTCGAGGCTCTCTATGAGGCACTGGAGGGAAATCCGGTTACGATCCGTTTCCTGGATCCGCCGCTTCATGAGTTCGTTCCGACTGAGGAAGCAGATATTAAGAAACTCGCAGATGCACAGGGCAAATCTGTAGAAGATATCAAAGCGATCATCGCATCCCTTCATGAGTTCAACCCGATGATGGGTCATCGTGGATGTCGTCTTGCTGTGACATATCCGGAGATTGCAAAGATGCAGACAAAGGCTGTCATCCGTGCAGCGATCAATGTCCAGAAGGCACATGCAGACTGGAATGTAAAACCGGAGATCATGATTCCGCTCGTAGGCGATATCAAAGAGCTGAAATATGTGAAGAAATTTGTTGTTGAGACAGCAGATGCCGAAATCGCAGCAGCAGGAAGCAAACTTGAGTACGAAGTAGGTACAATGATCGAGATTCCTCGTGCAGCGTTGACAGCAGACGAGATCGCAAAAGAAGCTGACTTTTTCTGCTTCGGTACAAACGACTTGACACAGATGACATTTGGCTTCTCTCGTGATGATGCCGGTAAGTTCCTTGACGCTTACTATGATGCGAAGATCTTCGAGAACGATCCATTTGCAAAACTTGACCAGACTGGTGTCGGCAAGCTGATGGAAACAGCCCTGAAACTTGGTAAGCCGGTGAACAGCGCGCTCCACTGCGGTATCTGTGGTGAGCATGGCGGCGACCCATCTTCTGTAGAATTTTGCAACAAGATCGGTCTTGACTATGTATCCTGTTCTCCGTTCCGTGTACCGATCGCACGTCTGGCAGCAGCACAGGCAGCGATTGCACAGAAGTAGGAGATTCCTCTTACGGAGGAAGATGACGGAAATTTAGTTGTCAGAAGTTAATGTGATCCCCTCTATCATTACTTAAGGTAGTGGTGGAGGGGAATTTGATTGTGGCATAAAAATATCTGATAGAAGATGGGAGAAAAAATGGAAAAAGAGAGAATCTATGTAACCTCTGATAAATTGAAGTTGATATTATCAGAAAACAAGGATAACATAGGCAAGTCAAAGTACGCAGGTATTGATAAAGTTCTTGCCGGGATTGCATTTTGGATTCCCATTATAATAACAGACTTTAGCAGATGGCATTTGATTGGCTTGGTGATTCAAATAATTTTGGTATTAGTTGGAATTAGCTATACACTTTATGGTTTTTGGGAAATTTATCAAATGCATAAACGCCCATTTAATAAAGATATTCTTTATGCGCAAATTGCGGAGGCAAATCTTATGACAGAGCATCCACATTCAATTGTGTTGATTAAAGATACGTTTAATGAAAATGCAAACCGTTATCTGGTATACTATGATACACGTTGGAAATGTAAATTGTTTTTGAATTATTCAACATTGGATTCTGATATTGGTTCTGATGAAAATAATATTCAAAAGCATCTTGGCATAGAGTTGAAAATAGATAAAAAAAATCTAAGTGGTGTATTTGAATTTGAGAAAGTACATGAAAAATTTTCGGTTAGTGCGCAAGAAATAAAATGTTATCGGCACAGATTTTATAAATATGTAATAGAATCTTTTTCTGATAAGTTAAGACAGAATTCTTTTGAGATTGATGGGAGAAAATATTATTGGATGTCTATTGCTGAAATGGAAAACGATAACAGAATTATGGAAGTGAATGAAGACATTGTAAAAATGGTAAAAGCTAATGGATAAGAACGTGAACTGCCCCGACGTATTGTTAAGATACGAGGGGCGGTTTAAAAAAAATAGCGAAATACCTTTGGTATATAAGATATGAAATGGGGTATAATGATAATAGGAGTAATAAAATGGAGATAGACATTTTACAAACGTTGATAAAAGAAAACAAAATAAGATGGTCTACTCATTGTATGGAAAGAATGGGAGAAAGAGATATATCCAGAGCAGATGTAAAAAACTGCATCGGCAATGGAGAAATAATAGAAGATTACCCAAATGATTTTCCATATCCTAGTTGCCTGATATTTGGTTATGTAAATGCGAATAAGATTTTGCATGTAGTAGCCGGAACAGATGGGCAATGGATTTATATTATTACAGCCTATTATCCGAGTTCCGAGCGGTTTGAAAGCGATATGCGAACAAGGAGGGCAAAGTAATGTGTATGTTTTGCAAATGCGATTCTGTAAAATCAAGCTTTACTACGCATGTGGTTAGTTATAATGGAGCTATTATTGTAATTAAAAATGTCCCTTGTGAAGAATGCGAACAATGTGGAGAGAAGTATTATACAGATGAAGTCGCAGAGAAAATAGAAAAAATGGTAAACCTTGCGAAGCAGATGATGCAGGAAATCGCTGTCTTGGATTACGCAAAGGTTTCATAGAATGATTAACCCGCCCCTTTGTATCGTTGGATACGAGGGGCGGGTTTTTAAGATTTACTGAAGAATCTTATCCGCAGGGGATAATGCAAAAGATGAATATGGGAAAAGAGAATATTTTGAAGTAGAAGTGTGATAAAGAGGAGGATAATTCCATGCGAAACCAGTACATAAATATATTGGAAGAACAGCTATCCATTGATTATAACTGTACGATCAAAGATGTACAAAGCAGTGAAAATGTATATCAAATATTTAAAGTAAATAAAAAGGCTAGACCAATCGGTAATGCGGATACTTTATTGAAAATTGCGGTATATAATGAAAAGCTGTTAGTAATGGCAAATTCAGAATTGCTAGAATGGTGCAAGAAATCTTTTGAAAATCAGAAAGGGACTTGGTTATCGGAACCAGAAAATTTAATTAAAATAAACCGCAAGCTGTTGGAATATGGGCAAAGATTGGTGGATGCGCATCACCACTATATTCCGGCATGGATAAAGATTTCAGTGGAACAGCGGTTTGATGTAAAATGGTATGAGAAAAATGAAATAGAAGTTTTTCGAGGAGATAATCGGTTTTGGGAGGCACTTTTGTTTGATGAAAATACTCCAGATATGCTTGCGGTATGCGCTGTAGAAGACGATATTATATTGGGCATGGCAAACGCAACCAGAGATTGTGAGCGTTTATGGCAGATTGGTGTGAATGTTACACAGGAAGGCTGTGGGAAAGGTGTAGGTTCTTATGTGACCACGCTTTTAAAAGAAGAATTATTAAATCGAGGTATTGTGCCTATGTATGCTACCGTTGAAAGTCATATTAAATCTCAGAAGGTGGCATTTAAATCGGGTTTTATGCCCGCATTTTATGAGATTTTTTCGGAGTAATATGAAATATAGTGGATATTAGAAAGGAATTTTGCTATAATATTTATATTCAAATGAGAGGAAGTGATACTATGGCAGTTGCGGAAAAGGATCGACCTAATGAAGAAGTGCAGGAAATGCAGATTTTTAGGGAATTGGATAAGGGTATAGATGATATGGAAGCAGGAAGGGTAATAGAGCATGATGAGGCAATGCGTATTCTTAAAGAGAGGATAAAACAGTAAAAAATCAAAAGGCTGCCGATGATTTTTTAAATGCTTATGATAGGCAGGTAAAAAATTTATGTGTCTTTCGAATAGGATATCGGGGAATCAGTATTGAATATCGAGGGTATGAGATTCATTTGAAACCGTTTGATACATATAATCTGTTTTTTATAGTAGATAATGACATGGGGCGAATAGTGATACTTCGTTTGTTAAAAAACCTTCAAGATTGGAAAAGGATACTGAGGATGGAGACGGAATATCATTTTGATTTATAGATGTGCCAATGCGGAGAGAAGTATTATACAGATGAAGTCGCAGAGAAAATAGAAAAAATGGTAAACCTTGCGAAGCAGATGATGCAGGAAATCGCTGTCTTGGATTACGCAAAGGTTTCATAGAATGATTAAATCGTTCCTTTGTATTGTTGGATAGAGGGGCGGTTTTTTAAGAGTTACTAAAGAATCTTATCCGCTTTTTAGGTGTTGCCAAAGCCTGTTGTTTTTGGTATCATAAATGTTAGTGACGATCTGGAGGGATGAAGAGTATGCAGATGTGGAAACATTTTTGCACGATTACGAGGCACAGGCATCAGGTGATAAAGCACTGTTTTCGTGCCGGGATACTGTGACAGGGATTGCGGCACGACTTGTCAAAATATTCGCCGACGGAGTTTATCCCGGGGGCCAGATATTATCAGGGTGACAGAAGCCCAAATGCGGGAGAGCGTGAGGCGATTGGGCATTCTCTTGCATGGATGCACCATCAGGGGAGGAATAAACATCATTTTGAGTATTGGCAGGACTATGATCCGGTTACCCGGTTAAAAGAACCGGTAAAAATGCCATTAAAATATGTAAAAGAGATGTTCTGTGACCGGGTGGCGGCAAGTAAAATATATAATGGCAGTGATTATACCGAGGATATGCCGCTGAAATATTATGAAAAGGGAAAGTATTGCCGGATGATACATCCGGAGACGGGGGAACTGATCGAGAGACTTCTCACAATGCTGAAAGAAAAGGGTGAAAAGGAGACATTTCGGTATATTCGAGGTTTAAAAGAAAAGAAGGGAAAAGAATGATAGAAAATGTAATCGATCTGATCGGAAATACGCCTTTGATCAGTTTGGAAAAAATGACAGGGCTTCCGATTTATGCCAAAGCCGAATTTTTGAATCCGGGAGGCAGCATCAAAGACCGGGTGGCAAAAAATATGCTCGAGCAGGCGGAAAAAAAGGGCGAGTTGAAGCCCGGAATGACGATCGTGGAGCCGACCAGTGGAAATACGGGGATTGGTCTTGCGTTGGTAGGCGTCCGCAAGGGCTATCGGGTCATTATTGTGATGCCGGAAAATATGAGTGAGGAGAGGAAAAAGATCATTCATGCATTGGGGGCAGAGCTTGTGCTGACTTCTCCGGAGGAGAGCATCGATGGTTCGGTCAAAAAAGCAGAAAAGCTTGTGTCAGAGATCGGGAACTGCTTTATGCCGCAGCAGTTTACCAATCCGGAAAATCCGGCGATTCACTATAAAACTACAGCGGTAGAACTGTATCGGCAGCTTGATGGGAAAATAGATGTTTTTGTATCCGGTCTTGGCAGTGGGGGGACGCTTCAGGGAATCGGAATGTACCTGAAAGAAAAGATTCCGGGGGTGAAAGTGGTAGCAGTGGAACCGAAAAATGTATCGGCGCTGCTTGGTGATGAGCCGGGACTTCACAGCATTCAGGGAATCGGGGATGGATTTATACCGGAAGTTCTGGATACGTCTATTATTGATGATGTTATTGAGGTCACAGATGAGGACGCCATCCATACCGCAAGAGAGCTTGCCCGCGTTCAGGGACTTTTATGTGGAACCTCATCGGGAGCGAATGTCTGGGCATGTAAAAAGATTGCGGAAAAGTATGGGCATGGAAAAGTGACAGCGACAGTGCTTGCTGACCGCATGGAACGGTACTTTAGTACCGGATTGTTGGGGTGCTGAGGCTCTTTTTTGTGACGAGAAGTTTACTTTGCCATTTGTTTGTATATTTTTTATGTATAATACAGAAGAATGGAGAAAATATACATGGCAGAATGATGCCAATTTTACAGAAATGAGGGATAAAATGAGAAGCAGGAGTAGATTTTATGTAGCAGCGTTTTTTTTGACGGTGCTGTTGTATTGTTTTGGAAATGCGGGGACAGCGCATGCCAAAGAGGTTCGGGCGGTATGGGTTTCTTTTTATGAATATGAGGGAGCCGGTCTGAAAAATCAGCCAGAGGCGGCATTTCGTGCCAATGCAGATAAGATGTTTCGGAATATCAGGGATAATGGCTGCAATACCGTATTTTTTCATGTGAGGGCGTTTGATGATGCGATCTGGCCTTCGGAAAATTTTGATTTCAGTTCGTACATGGGATCAGAGGAACCGGATTATGATCCGCTTGCGATTCTTGTGGAGGCGGCACATAAATATGATTTGTCGTTTCATGCGTGGATGAATCCATACCGGATCACGAAGCAGAAGGTATATGACCCTGCCGAGAAGTCGACAAACAGCCGGATCCTTTTGGCAGTGCATGAGGTGATCGACAAGTATCCGGTGGATGGGATCCATTTTGACGATTATTTTTACCCATCAAAGGGTCACAAGCAGTATTCAAAATATTCATCGGTTTCGAAAAAGAAGAAGATGGAATATACAAATGCGATGGTTCAGTCCGTGTATAATGCGGTAAAACAAAAGTCGGATTCCCTCCAGTTTGGGATCAGTCCTGCCGGAAATGTCGAGTACTGTGAGACGATCGGGGCGGACGTGAAGACATGGATGAGTACGCAGGGATATATTGATTATATCGTGCCGCAGATTTACTGGTCAAATTCCTATCTGCTGGGCGGAAGGATGACGAAATTATTTGATCAGAGGCTTAGCCAGTGGAAGAGTTTGAACACTGCGGGCGTTACGATGTATATTGGTCTTGGGCTGTATCGGGGCGGTATGAGCGACCGGTTGGATACTGGATGGAAAAAAAGTTCTAAGGTAGTGGCAAGTGAAATCAGTAAGACCAGAAGAAGCAGTAAAGTTTCCGGTTATGCCTTATTCAGTTATGAGAGTCTTTACAAAAATAGCTGCCAGAAGGAAGTTAAAAATTTGTTGAAGCGGATTTCTACCGTGAAAATATCAGCAGATACAAAGACTTTGAAGCGGGGAAGCAAGATGACCTTGCGGGCGTCGGTATGGCCGCTGCGTCTCGGACAGAGTGTTGAGTGGCGTTCCTCTAATAAAAAAATTGCGACAGTTTCCCGGAATGGTGTTGTAAAGGCAAAGAAAAAGGGAACGGTGAGAATACGTGCAGTGAAGGGAAATAAGAAAGTTTCCATAAAACTCCGTATTGAGTAGCACGGTGGCGCTATCATACAGGCAGAACGGTGTTTGATCGGAGGGATCGTTCGGAAAGGACAGGAGAAAGGTATTGATCGAGGCATTTGACTATGGGATTCTTGATTTTTTTCAGCAGCTCCATAATCCGGTTCTGACTCAGGTTTTTCATTTTTTTACGGTGATCGGTGAGGCAGGAATGGTATGGATCGTAATCGGTGTTCTGCTTTTGATCCAAAAAGAGCATCGGAAATATGGGGTGATCGTCCTGTTGTCTTTGTTGATGTGCCTTCTTTTTGGAAATGGACTGCTAAAAAATTTGATCGCACGTCCGAGACCGTGTTGGCGGCATCCGGAGGTGGAAATGCTGATTGCGGTTCCGAAGGATTTTTCCTTTCCGTCAGGACATACGTTTTCATCATTTGCGGCAACGGTTTCTATTTTTTACTGGAAGCGCCGGTATGGTTTGCTTGCCCTTTGTATGGCGTTTCTGATCGCAGCCTCCAGATTATATTTCTTTGTCCACTATCCGACGGATATACTTGGAGGGATGTTGTTTGGCACGGTGTTTGCCTGTGCCAGTATATGGATCATAGAAAAAACACAGAACAGGAAAAGGAAGCAGGGTTATTGACGCTTCGGAACGGAGGTATATCATGGCTGTTATATTGATTGCGATTGGTCTTTTGTTTACTGGGATCGATTTTTATGGGATGACCGGTGCCGCTTATCCGGCATGGGATGCGGTTGGTTTTGTGGGAAAGTATGAGTTGAGTGCGTCGATCCGCACTTATACACTGACAAATATTCTTGGTGATCATGTGAAAATGGATTACCTCCCGGATGTAATTGGATGTCTTTTGATTCTGGCAGGCGTATGTATGCTTGTCCGTTACAACAAACAGTTTTTATTTAGCATCCCATTTCTTTTCCTGACAGCGGCATGTTCGATATTATTGAGGACTTGCGGATTTTTCGAGCAGGGGCCGGCGCTTGTGATCTGGGTCATTTTGTTGTATTTTGCCGGAGCAGCTTCGGAACTCCTCATGGAGTATTTTGTTGTCTATTCCACTGCAGGAATTACGGATGCTCTTGTAAACCGGTCGACAAATACAAGGATTTTATTTGCATGGTGGTTAAGTGCATTTTGTCGGGTGTTTATGACCTTTCTAAATTTTGTTGGCCATATTACGGTATTCCGCATTTATCAGGTGATATTGGTTTTGGCTGTACTGGTTTATGCGTATTATCTGATCTGCGCAAGGAAGTATGTGGGAACGTGTGAAACGGTGAAGATCAGTGTGCGGAGGAAAAGGGATTATAAGGAGAAGCTGGAGAAGTAGGGAGAGCCGCATCATCCCAAGAGACAACACGCTTGCGGCTCTTGTTGTTTTGCCTGTCCGGTTTGGTAAATGTAGGTTGGAGGGAGGAGTATCATATGGGAATGGGTATTATCATTTGTGGTCTTAATGGTTCTGGCAAGAGTACATTAGGGAAGGCGCTTGCAGAGAAATTAGATTTTTATTTTATAGATAATGAAGATTTATATTTTCCCAAGACAAACCCTAATTATGTTTATTCTTCCCCGTGCACTCGTGAAAAAGTTGAAAAGCTTCTTTTTCGTGAGATTAGAGCACATGAGGATTTTGTTTTTGTTTCTGTAAAAGGAGATTATGGAGAACATATCCTTCGTTTCTTTCGGTATGTGGTATTGATTGACGTTCCAAAGGATATTCGGACACAACGAGTTAGAAATCGTTCTTTTCAAAAATTTGGTGATCGAATGCTAATGGGCGGCGATTTATATGAGCAGGAAAAAAGGTTCTTTGAATTTGTCGAATCTCGTCCAGAAAATACGGTTGAAGAATGGATACAATCTTTGAAATGTCCCATTCTCATTATACGTATTGATGGAACGAAGTCTATTGAGGAAAACGTGGATTTTATCATTGAGCAGTTGTAAGATTAACTTTGGATTGGAGGCGACCATTATGACTGGGTGTCTAAGATTAAGAAATATCTAAGTACATAAGGCTGTGTTAAATAGTTTTATGTACAAATAGAACACGAAAAACTATTTAATAAAGGAGATTGTGTAATGATATTTCAAGACAATGTAATGAAAGAATATTTGAAAAATGTTTATTTTGTAACAGGGACACCTTGTGGGGGAAAGACAACGATTTCACGTGAGTTGGCAAAACGACACAATATACTAATTTACGATGTAGATGAGCAATTTGAGAATCATCAAAAAGTTTCAAATGCTGTTTATCAACCAGCAATGAATAAAGTCTTTAGGAATGCCGATGAATTTTTTGGGCGTACTGTAAGTGAATACAAAAAATGGTTGATTGATAACACAAGAGAACAATTAGATTTTGTGTTATTGGATTTGATACGACTTTCTCAAAGCCAAAATGTATTGTGCGATTGTCATTTGACGATGGAACAGGCTGAAAAGATTACAGAACCCTCTCGGATTGTTTTTTTGATCAAAGATCCTACGAATATAATTGAGGATTACTGCAATCGCCCTGACCATCAAGGATTTTCTGACTTTATAAACAGTGCATCTGACAGTGAAAAAGCAAAAGTAACATGTAATGCAACTTTGAGAAGCCTCAATGAGAAACATTATAGTGCGATCAAAGATAGCGGCTATTACTGGATTGAAAGAACTTCTCAAAGTACAGTCGAAGAAACGACAGAAAAAGTAGAGCGGCATTTCGGGTTGGGAGTCCAATAAAAACGCTAAAGCAATCCGGCTATGTGAAGAAAAACATGGAAGCGGAAATTGGGAACTGGACACAATTTTGCAGGAATCCAAAAACTGTCATTTATATGAGAAGATGGAGGCAGACCAAATTGTATTTGAAGGAGAAGTTTGCTATGGAAGTTTTATTTGGAACATCATCTGATATTGAACAGTGGATGAAATTAGTCAGACGTGTAAGTTGGAATTTCCCCGGACTGGAAACAGAAGAGAGCATAGAGGAACATTCGCAGACAGTGTTAAGATTTATGGATAAGAAACAAGCATTATGTATAAAATCTAGCGGCGAGATCACAGGAGTAATTTTGTTTTCACGAAATCATAACATGATTTGCTGTTTGGCTGTTGC
>JAMPFC010000001.1:197178-267825 GCA_023664685.1 Roseburia sp.
CAGCGCAATATCGCTGAAAATGCAACCTGTCTGGACATAAAAATTCCGGAGAGGGCGGTTATTTTAAGCGTGCTTCCGATTCATCATGCGTATTGTCTCAGCATGGATATTTTAAAAGGCATTTCTCTGGGAAGTGTGATCTGCATCAACGATTCGCTCATACATATGGCGAAAAATATGAAATATTTTCAACCGGACATGATCTTAATGGTTCCCCTTATGATCGAAACGCTTGCCAAAAAACTGGAGGACGCAGAAGGCATGCCGCCACAGATCGTTAAGAAGGAAGTGTTTGGCGAAAATCTGCACACGATATGCAGTGGAGGCGCTTATCTCAACCCAGAGCTGATCGACTTATTCGGAACGTTCGGAATCCAGATCCAACAGGGATATGGGATGACGGAATGCTCGCCGGTCATCAGTACAAACCTGAGTTGGAATATCCGGAAAGATTCGGTCGGGCAATTACTGCCAAACTGCGAGGCGCGGGTTGTCGATGAGGAACTCCATGTAAAGGGAAGCAGTGTCATGATGGGGTATTATAAGATGCCGGAGGAGACAAAAGAGGCCCTTACAGACGACGGATGGTTACGAACCGGAGATCTCGGGTATGTCGACAAAGAGGGATTTGTTTATCTTACCGGAAGAAAGAAAAATCTGATCATTACGAAAAATGGAGAAAATGTTTCACCGGAGGAATTGGAAAACAAAATCGGTTCGGCAAGACTGGTACAGGAAATTCTTGTCCGGGAAACGGATGGCGTGATCGAAGCGGAGATTTTCCCGGATCTGGAATATGTGGACAAAAAAGGAATCGAAAATGTGCCGGAACGTCTCCAGCAGATCATAGACGAGTACAATAAGGAGACGCCTTCCTACAAAAAGGTGTATCGTTTGAAAGTGCGTGATACGGAATTTGAGAAAACGCCTTCGAAAAAGATTAAGAGGGATTGGTAAGTTTCCGGATACTGGTAAGTTTCGTACAGCAGGAATATTTTCTGCTTCGGCCCCGTTCCCACTATATAAACATGTAGCGGTGCTAAGGCTGCAAGGTGCAATTTTTTCATAAATGCCAAAATTGCACCTTGTACGCAGCCTAAGAACCGACAGTTTATAAGGGCCTCATCTGAAAATATTCCTTGCTGTACGAGATTTTACCGGTAGTCTTGGAATGTAGTTATAAAAATTGATTTTTGTGTTCCTGACGAATACTTGATATGTGTATTTGTTAGGGATGCTTTTTTTGTTAGGGATTTTTGGAAAAGGATGCAGATAAATTTAAGTAAAATAATCCATAAAATATTGCTTAAAATACTTTGCTGTGTTATGATGTTGAAAAAGCAGAAAGGATGTGGATATATGGCTAATATTAGTCCGGTTTCAGATCTTCGCAATTATAATGAGAAATTTGAGAATACAAAAGCAATGCTTCGTCTCATGTGTGAACTGAATGAAGGCAAATCATCAGGAGAGGAAGAGGGATATGTCTCTTCGGAAGATGTTCAGGCATACTTTCAAAGGAAATAATGTTCTTTTTTAATTTCACTTTTTAGTTTTATAATGTATAAAGCAGAAAAATTCTCCAAACAAAGAGATTACAAATGGTATCATAATACCTGTTCCAAAAGAAATAAGAAGTGTATTATTGTTTACACCACCTACAATAAATAAAACAAGCATTAAAATCCAACTAATGATCTGGGTTATCTGTAATGCTTTTTCCTTTGCTTTTAATGAAATAAGCTGACTGTGTTCGTCGGCTTCCTCCATTTTATCTTCTGTTGCCATCGTTTTTGACAAACTTCTCAGTAACAATGCGATACCCACTAAAAATAACAATGTTGATAGGATTATTTTTTTGATATCAAAATCTGTCATAAAAATCACAACAAATAGAACCAACCCCAAAATAGTTAAAAAAATACCTTCTGCAAATGTACTTTTATTATAGATTTTCATATTATATTTATCCTCCAGTTCTTTGTTTTCTTGTAGACGATATCAAGAAAGTTTTATTCATGTTATTATTATTTTTATTTTTTGTCAATAGCTGTTTTTTGAAAAAATATGGAACTATATTGAATGATATGGTATACTGGTTATGTAGTTTTTACTATCTGTTACATGACTGGCATACCGCCGGAGAACAAAGAGAAAAGAGTGTGAGACCACAGATGAAAAAGAAGAAATGGATTTTAAATAGAATTTTGTTTGGTGTTGTTTTGGGGATTTTTTCAGGTGTTGTGATATGCCTGTACCGTTTCCTGATCAGTCTTTGCGACAAGATTTTGAACGAATGCATTTTCCCGCTCGCTCATGGGAACAATCCCGCCATACTTGCAGCGTGGGGGGGTATCCTTGTCTTTCTGGCATGGCTAGTATACCGGATCTTGCGATTTGAGCCGGATGCCGCAGGGGGTGGTATCCCGCATGCAGTAAATGAAATCAAGGGGACTTCGGATTCTAAGTGGTGGTCTGTCCTTTTGGCAAAAATAACGACAGCGCCTCTTTGCATTCTTGCCGGCTTTTCACTCGGAAAAACCGGCCCGTCCATTGAGCTTGGCTGTATGTCCGGAAAAGGAGTTCACCGCATATCCAACCGGATTTTTCCGAACCGGAATTTCCTTTTGTCCGCCAAAGAACTTTGCCGCTCCGGAGCCGGTGCGGGGTTATCTGCGCTGTTTAATGCGCCAGTTTCTGGAATTTTATTTGTACGTGAAAAATTGTCCGCTAAAGATGACAAGTCGATCATAACGATTGCAATCGCCTCACTGACTGCCTATTTTGTCAGTGTTTCTGTATTTGGACTGGCTCCCATTGTCGATATTTCCATTCCCATTATAAAATGGGAATATTATCCTGCCTTTGCGCTGCTTGGCGTTTTGCTTGGCATTCTGGGGAAATTTTATTCGGAATCTCTCCGCTTTTTTACTGCGCATATGGCAGAGAATAAAAAAGCGTCCCGAAAGATCATGTGGATACTTCTTTTCCTCTTAGCAGGGATCATCGGTTACTTTTTCCCTGACATTACCGGCGGTGGCTCGCTCATGATCTCCCGCGTGATGGACAACTCGACCATTTTTTCCACCTTGCTTTTCCTTCTTTTGGGGAAATATCTTTTTTCCATGATCTCCTCCGGCTCCGGACTGCCCGGCGGAACGGTTTACCCTCTCCTTACGGTGGGGGCATGTCTTGGGAAAATATATGGTACGGTGCTTTGCTGGCTGTTCCCCTCCCTTTCATTTTCTCCCGCCTTTTTTATACTAGGCGGTATGGCAGGCTTTTTTACTTCCGTCATGGGAGCGCCTTTGACCGGGATTTTTCTTATGTTTGAATTTTCCCTCCACTATACAAACCTCCTCCCGCTCAGCGTGATCTGTCTTTTTTCCCATCTGACGGTCAAACGCATCTTCCGGTGAACCACAACTCACGAAGAATGGCATATTTACTTTTTAATTCAATGATGTTATAATGAATAACGGTTCGAGAAATTAAGTTTTGCGCTGCGCCAAGGCTTATAGCAGATTTTTCAAATACAGTCGCAGTTTGGAGGAAAAATGAAAAATAAGAAGATATGGAAACGGGCAACAGCGGGGCTTGTTTTTGTTGCTGTATTTCTTTCAATGATGTATGTAGGAAGGGACACAAAGGATCAGAAAGTACATGCTGCGGGGCTTGTCAGTACGGTTTCCCTCGGGACTTCCGGGCTGTCGTCTCCGTCTGCACCGCAAGGTGAAAAAGCATGGGCAGGCGACTACATATACTATGGAAAATATGAAAATACGCCGATCAAGTGGCGGGTGCTTGACACATCAGGAAGTGCCGGAAGCAGTTCCACGTCGGGAGGTATTCTCCTTCAGGCGGATCAGGTACTCTGTGAAAAACCATATGTAACTGGAACCGAGGGAAAATCGTGGAGCCAGAGCGATATAAGAAACTGGCTTCAGAGTGATTTTTTAAGTACCTCTAATTTTTCAACCAGTGAAAAAAACAATGTGATGACAACGAGTCATGCCGCCGGGACATCCCCGGTTTCATCACTTCAAAGTGCGGCGTTAAGCAGCGACACGATGTTTTTACTGGATGCCGCCGATCTGGCAAATGCATCGTATGGGTATGCCCTCACTGGCAAGAATACAAATGCTGGAATCGAAGATTATTGGTGGCTCCGAAGTAGTAAAAAAGACGATTTGTCAATGATGGGCGGTGTTGCATATAAAAGAATTTTTCAGGAATATGCAACCGAAGAACTAGGCGTTGTGCCGGCGTTTAATCTGAACCGGACAAATATTTTGTTTATGACCGCCGCAGACGCAGCAAAGAATGGAGAATTGAAACCGGTATCTACTGCTGAAATCCACGAATGGAAGTTTACTCTCTCGGAGGGGGAGACGTTGTCGACAGGTTCTGTCTCCCGCTCGGGAAATGAACTGACCATACCATATACCTATGACGGAAGTAATGCCGGGCAGATTTCCGCCATGATAACAAATGGGGCTTATAACGCAAATGGTACTACGGTAAAATATTATGGGAAAATATCCGGTGGAGTTTCGGCAAGTGGAACGGTAAAACTCACGCTTCCGGAAGATTTTAACGAGGGGACTGACCGTGTATACATTCTGGCTGAGAAGGTAAACGGAGCGAAGCAGACCGACTATGCGAGTGAATTGCAGCAGTTGACGATCCCGCCCCGCCATGAGCATAGTTTCGTGTGGGAGGTAGATGAAGATGATCACTGGCGGGTGTGTACTGCGCCGGGATGTGATCTCAGCGGACAGCAGATGGATCGTGGGGAGCATGATTTTGGAGATAACGAAAGTGTTACCATAAAAGAAGCGACGGAGCAGGAAGATGGCATTGAACAGACTCGATGTAATATTTGCGGACAGGACATCCTCCAGACGGTTCCTTATGATGGGCCGGATGACCCAGATGATCCGGATGATGCCGACGATACGGACGATTCCGACGAGGATGAGGAACATGAGTATGCACAGCGGATCATAAAAGCGGCAACTTGTGTGTCGACAGGGATCAAACAGATTTATTGTACGGATGAAGATTGTGGCGTCAGCTGGCAGGAGGAAATCCCGGCGTTGAGCGCGACACTCACCCATACTTTCGGGGCGTGGAAGCAGGAAACCGCACCAACCACCCAAAAAGAAGGTGTATCCAAACGGACGTGCAGCGTCTGTGGGGCTACAGAAACGCAGGCGATTTCGAAACTTCCGCCGGTTCATAAGCACAAATATAACGAAGATGTGTACATGAGCGATGCAAAATCACATTGGTTCCAATGTTCATGCGGTGCAAAGTCAGAGATTGACGCCCATGAGTGGAATAAGGGAAAGGTTTTGAAGAAACCGACTAAAAAACTCACCGGCCAGATCCGTTATGTCTGTGACTACTGTGACAGGACGACTGTACGCACGATACAAAAGTTAGAGACGGTCTTTACTTCCGGAAAATACCAGTATAAAGTAACGCTTGGAAAAGATGGTACTCCCTGTGCGACGATACTTGGATTTGCGAAAGGGAAGAGCAGTAAGACCGTGAACATACCGGATACAGCGTCCTATAAAGGCGTAAAATATACGGTGACAAAAATTCGCGACAAAGCGTTTGCCTCCAATACAAAGATCCAAAACGTTACGATGGGAAATAAGGTAGAGGCAATCGGTAAATTTGCATTCTTTTACGCAACGAACATAAAGAAGATTCGCATCGGTACCGGGGTAAAAGAAATCGGGATGCATGCTTTTTGCCATATCAATAAGTTAGAAGAACTTAAAGTAATGAGCAAACAGTTGTCAGACCCATTAAATGATATCCTGCATGGGAGCAGTATCCTTACGGTGATCCGTGTGCCGGGGCAGAAATATGAAAAATACCGCAAAGATGTATTCCCGATTTATGCGTGGAAGGTACAGAAAATTAAAAAATAGAAAATCTTTTGTTTTAAAAAATACTTTTGAGGAGGAAATATTTCTATGTACAAGACAAACATGACAGAAACGACGAACCGGAAAATCATTGAAAAGAAAGACAATGTGACGATTTTTGAGTATGACAAAGATCTGAGCGTGAATCCGGGAGCAGCAATGCAGGCGTATTATTCATCTAAGATGAATATCCGCAAACGTCAGGTAATGATCGAACTGGACAAAGATCACGAGGCGATCATTCAGGCTGGCGCTATGCAGTGGACAGCCGGTTCTGTAAGCAGCGGAACAAATGTAAAAGGAATTGGCGATTTTGCGAAAAAGCTCGTGAGTTCTAAAGTGACAAATGAATCGGCGATCAAACCACGTTATATGGGTGAAGGCGTGCTTATTCTCGAGCCGACCTTTAAGTATCTGATCATTGAGGATGTGGGATCGTGGAACGGTATGGTGATCGATGATGGACTGTTCCTCGCCTGTGATGGAAAAGCGGATTTAAAAACCGTTGCCCGCAAATCATTTTCCTCTGCAGTAGCCGGCGGCGAGGGCCTTTTCAATACATGCCTGACCGGAAGCGGATTTGCTGTTCTTGAGTGCAGCTGCCCGAGAGAAGAGCTTGTTGAAATCGAACTTCAGGACGATGAACTTAAGATCGATGGCAACTATGCGATCGCATGGAGTGAGAGTCTTTCCTTTACGGTAGAGCGTTCGACAAAGACGCTGATCGGTTCGGCGGCAAGCGGCGAGGGACTGGTGAATGTATACCGTGGAACCGGAAAAGTTTTGATGGCACCACTATAAAAAGGGGTGACTGAGGGACGCGCACCTTATCAACCAATGGTTGACTTGCTTCTACGAATGGTTTATGGTGTTAGTAGCCGGAATTATGTATACTTAAACCAAAAATAACATTCGTAGGAGGTTTTGCTATGCAGATGAACATCGGAGAAACGATCAAGCGGGTAAGAAAACAAAAGGGGCTTAGTCAGGAAGATCTGGCAGAGAAGTTTGGAATCTCTGTGCAGGCAGTCAGCAAATGGGAGTGCGGGTTATCTTATCCGGATATCACATTGCTTCCCCTGATCGCAGATGAGCTTGGGATATCCCTTGATCTGCTTCTGCGGGGCAGTGATGAGATAATAGAAAAAAGAAATACAGAGCGAATCGATCTTCCGGATGATGATACACTTCGGATCGTGCAGTGCATCGGGCAAAAGATCGTATCAAAAGAAGAGTGGGAACAGTCGAAACATGATCAGGGAATCCCGGTATACTTTGACGAACAATGGAATCAGCCGGAAAATCCGGTGACAGTGGCGATAGAGGTCTGGGGTTCTGCAGAGATTGACGGTTCCGTCTCTGGTGATGTAAAGGCAGAAAACAGTGTAATGTGTGCGGAAGTTCATGGCGATGTACAGGCAGGAGGCAGTGTAAACTGCGCAAAGGTCTGTGGTGATGTGAGAGCGGGAAACAGCGTAAACTGTACGCAGATCAGCGGTGAAGTGTCAGCAGGCGGAAACGTCAGGAATTAAAAAAAGAAGAGAAGAGTAAAAAATCCCCCACACGGCCCATAACCGTGTGGGGATTTTTTTAGTCAGGATGAAGTTTCAAGTTTATTTTTTTATCTTAACGCTGACTTTTTTACTCCATGTGCCATACACCTTTTTACCGTTTACTGTTTTGAATGCCCGCACACGGAAATAATAAGTTTTCTTTTTGGATAATCCTTTGATCGTCACGTTGGCTTTCTTGATATTCTTAACTTTCTTTGCCTTCTTGAATTTCTTGTTTGTTCCGTACTGGACTTCGTACCCTGTTGCGCCGGAAACCTTTTTCCATTTCAGAGATACTTTCTTTGCTTTTTTATTTGTTGCTTTCAGCGATTTCACTCTCTTTAGCGCTGTTACGTTGTCCTCGTTTATATCCGGTGCAGCGGTCGGTGTGATCGCCGGCGCTGTTGTTGTCGCAGATGGAACTTCGCTTGGAGCCGCTGTTGGTACAGTGGCTGGGTCTTGGCCAGACGGACTATTGGTCGTTAAAAACTTCCAATTAGAAACCGTATATCCAGTGCCACGGAACACAAAGTACAGATCATGCACCCCTGTAACTGTTTCGTCCAGAGTTGCACTTACTTCTTTGTAAACATCGTCGCCTGTGCTGCTTACCGGAAGTGTTGCGATTTTCTTGCTCGTTTCATCGCCCGGTTTTCCATCAAGATAGACTTCAATACTTCCCTGATCGGTTGTTGATGCTACGGATACCTGAACACCCTTAGCGCCTGTTCCGGAGAAATCTACGCCAGAAACCTTTGTCCAGTCTCCGGTATGGATTTCACTTAATACCATCTGATTCTGGCTTGCGGAATAAGCAGTCGTAACACCTCCGTTATCGGACATGTTATTTGCCGGATTCGTCAGATAAGCATCCTCTTTACCGGCTGCGCCTACTCCCGCATAAGTGCCTTCGGCAGATAAGGTTTTATCTTCTTCATTTATCGTCAGTCTGTCGATATGAAGATTCCGGTAGCCCTGTTTTGTGCCATACAAGGCGCGTTCCAAATAAGTCGTGTGATAAGCGATGTAGGCTTCGCCTTTAAATGTAAACATATGATGGTGGTTATTGTATACATGATCATAAGCTCCCCCCGGATTCGGGAAAACCGTTCCGTGATATGTCCAATTTTTCATATAAGGATTATCGGCTGTGTAATAAGCGATGCATGCCTGACCAGTGTATTCATCCTTGTCATTTGCCAGATCAGAAGACCAGTTGGTGCTGTATGAATAATAATAAGTATCACCAAACTTATTGATTTCATTATCTTCAAAATAGTAATAGGGATCGAGTGTTGTCATCGTATCGGTATCAAGACTGATCATATCATCGTTGAGCTTGCACACGCGGCCGGCATTGCTGCCCTCATTATTTCCACCAAAGTAGATGTAAGCGGATCCGTCATCATCGATAAATACGCCCGGGTCAAACAGCCACGGAACTTCTGCTTCGCTGCAGGTAGGAAGGCTGCGGTCAATGATACGCTTGCCAAGCGGGTCTCTCCAAGGGCCTGTCGGTGAATCTGCCTCTAGTACTGCGATCCCATCCCCGCCGGTCGTGTAATAGATATAAAATTTTGTCGTTCCGTCCACTTCTTTACTTACAATGGATGGCGCCCACGATTTTGTCGCATAAGTTGTCAACTTTGTCACATCGATCTGCCCTTCATCTTTCCAGTTTACCATGTCATCGGTGGAAATGCAGGAAAGAGTATGCGTGTCGTACTCATTATCTTTCACATTTGCTTTTCCGTCAAATCCAATTTCGTCAGTTGTTCCATATACATACAGACGACCGTTATATTCGATCGTTGTCGGGTCTGCGATAAATCGCTGCGCAACCAACATGCTGTTAACCGATTCTCGGGAACCCTTTGTATTGTAATCACGAAAACTTTTTGTCAATGTCAGATCGGTTGTATCATACGCCTGCTCCGTCTCCGGTTTGTATGGATTTTTAGGTTCACGAGCCGTACTCTGCGCACCGTATTCAACTTTGATGGATGTGATCTCAATGTCATCCAGATTTACTCCATAAGAACTACCTTTGATCAATATTTCCGTTGCGGCTCCCGTTGAAGTCAATTCTTTGGTAAGGCTAAATTCTCCGGTACTAATTCCCTCGTCGGTACTTTTGATAATCTCAGAAAGATTATTAAACCCCTTATCCGACAGCCAGAAACGAAATCCTGCTGTACCGTTGTTTTTCCCTTCGATCGTTACCTTTACGGTATCGCCGGTATTGACCTGTTCTGGAAGTGTTACGATAAACTGTACAACGTCTTTTGCTTTTATCGTACCGGTTGTCTCATCGTATTCCGGACGTCCGTCGCTCTCCTGCTGGATATCAAACTTGGAAAGATCTACCTCTTTGACATCTGTTTCTGCTGCTTGTACTGTTTTGCTGCCCTGTAGTGCTGTCGGTGACAGGGAAATCATCATCGCTGCCGCCAATACAGCACTCAACACCTTCTTCATTTTTTTGTTCATTCCGTTCTCCTTTCAAAATTCATATTTTACAAATCTTTCTTAAATAATACTTAAAAAATATGAACTTTTCCATAGAACACATTAGTATTTTTATAAAATATTCGCAACTTTTGAAAAAAGTTTTTTTGCTATATATTATTTTTTATAAGTATGTTAAAATTTTATATGTAAATATTTTTTTCGCCATCTGTTTTTCATAAGGGAGGTTCTTACGATCAATTCTTATCCGTCGATCGGAGACGAACAAAAACTGCCGATTTTCATGCGTGCTGTGGGGTGCTATGAATATCAGCCCCTCGACAAAAAGGAAGAAGGTTATCTGTATCATCAGCTTTTCTTTGTAGAAGAAGGTGAGTTGGAATTATTTGCCCAGAATAATGTCTATCACATCAAAAAAGATATGGGATTTTTTCTTCACAGAAATATTCCCTATCAAATAAAGAAAACCACGCACTTATGCACAACCCACTGGGTATCCTTTGGATGCCTTGATGAAACTGCTGTTTTTTCATTGATTCAATTTGAGCCGGTTATGATCTTTGCAAAGCTTGATACGAAAAGCCTTCGGATGCAGTTAAAAAAGATGTATCTTCTCTCTACCGAAGATACGTTTTATAGTCGTTGTCAAAATTCTGCCCTTGTATATACTTATCTTATGGAGATCTATGCACAGAATGAGCAATACACGAAAAAGCTTGAAAATGAGATTGATAACCCAGCCTTATTGCTCGCCAAACGATACATTGAACAGTATTATTTTAACGAGCTTACCCTAGACACAATCGCAGATTTTGCCCATGTTTCCCCGCAGCATTTATGCCGCCTGTTCCAGAAGCACATGCAAATGCGCCCCACCAATTATATCAATTTGACCCGTATCAAAGTATCCAAATGGCTCCTGCACAATTCCAACGATTCCATCACGGAGATTGCCGAGAGAGTAGGTTATCACTCCCCGTACTATTTTACAAATACGTTTAAAAAATACGAGCATATGTCGCCAAGCGCATATCGGAAAATGGTTCAAAGTTGAGATTTGCATCACCGCTAGATTATGACCACGGAAAGCAATTTTGAATAACTACAGTTCTTGAAACGAGTAAACTTTGTGCAGCAACAGAAATATTTCCCGCTTCGGACCCGCTTTCGCTAGATAAACACGTAGCGGTACTAAGGCCACAAGGTGCGTTCTCCGCACTTCGTGCGGAAGGCACACCTTGCAGCCTAAGGACCGACGGTTTATAAGGTCCTCATCTGAAAATATTTCTGTTGTTGCACAATATATTATTAGTACTCCCAAAACTGTAGTTATTCAAAATTGCTTTCCGTGGATTATGACAAAAAAGTTGCGTTCACAAGAACATAATGATAGAATAAGGTCACTGGTAATATCGAAATGTTCAATTAAGGTATATGAAAGGAGAGCATATGACGAAAAAGAAAAAGGATCTGTCTATAATACGCTCTTCGGCAGCAGAATACTTAACTTTTATTACGGCTACTGGTGAGAGTGATGTAAATGCAGTTTACTTTGACGAGAATGTCTGGCTTACTCAAAAAACAATGGGATTGCTTTATAATGTGGAAACGCATACGATCAATTATCATTTGAAGAAAATATTTGCAGATGGTGAACTAGAGGAGGCTTCAGTTATTCGAAAATTTCGAATAACTGCATCAGATGGAAAATGCATTTGTTGGTCATGTCCGGACGAATGCATCATTTTGGACAAATAAAAAATATTATAAGAAATATATATAATTGAGAAAGGATGATTTGTTATGAGTAATTTGTTATCATATAAAAATTACAACGGAACAGTAGAGTATTCCAAAGAGGACAGTTGCCTTTTGGGAAAGGTCATTGGAATAAAATCATTATTATCTTATGAGGGAGATTCTGTAAAAGAATTGGAGCAGGATTTCCAGAATGCGATTGATGCATACTTAGAGGATTGCAAGGAGCGTAATGTAGAGCCTGAGCAGCCTTATAAGGGAACATTTAATGTCAGAATCAGTCCGGAGTTACATCGAAACATTGCAGTGTATGCGATTGAGCATGGAAAAAGTTTAAATGCTGCTGTAGAAGAAGCTATCGGAAATATGGTTAGAGCGTAAAAGGAAAAATAAGCATATTTTTCATAAAAACACCAAGTCTTCCTGTGGTGTTTTTTGTTGTGCAAAAAGCAGTATAGAAATGAGGAGACTATGGCAAATCCATAAAGTGAAAAGTTTGAAAAAGTGTACTTTTTCAAACTCAAATTACGTAAGGTATTTTACACCATTTTCTTGGTGTGTGCAACAGATTTTTTCGTTTTTAGACAAATTTTGGGTGAAATGGGAGTGATTTTGCTGTTTTTGGTCTAAAATCAAGTTGTAATAAGAGATTTTGAAAAAGTACACTTTTTCAAACCGGGTTCATATTATGTTTGAAGATAAATGGAGACAATATTTGACTGCTAGAATTATCTGTATTAAAGCGGATTTAGAACATTGGAAAAAAGTACTATTGATGAAACATTAAAAATATTGTAGTAACTGTAACAAAAAACGATTAAAAATGGAGGAAAAATGATTATGAAAAAACAACAGAGAAATCAGACACAAAGAAGAAAAACATTAGCACTTTTACTAACTGTTGCCTTATGCATGGGAATTTTAGCATCTGGCGGGCTGCCGGTCAGTAAAGCGGTAAGTACACCCGATTCAGAGACAGCAACAGCAGATTCAGACATTACGCTAAAGAACCCGACAATCAGTGACAATGGTGTCACGACATGGGACTGTGTCTGGTTTGGAAATTATCCACAGAGTGATGCGACCGGGGCGACGAAAGAGCCGATCAAGTGGCGTGTTCTCTCAGTAAATGGAGACGATGCGTTTTTATTAGCGGATCAAAACTTAGATTGTCAGAAATACAACGATACATATATGGATGATATCACATGGGAGACGTGTACGATGCGGTCATGGCTGAATGGTTATGGCGCAGCATCCAATAAAGATGGAAAAGATTACAGTGCTGATAATTTTCTGGATAAAGCTTTTACTGCCTCTGAACAGGCGGCGATCAGAAACACGACCGTAGTCAATGAGGATAATCCATATTACGATACAGAAGGTGGAAATAATACGACAGATAAAGTGTACCTTCTCTCGCTTAGTGAAGTGCTGAACCCATCTTATGGGTTTCATTCAGATCCCGATGAGTATGCGGAAAGCCGGAGGGCAAAGAATACCACATATGCAAAGGGGCAGGGTGTTTTGACAAATCCTAGTGGAGAGTATGCAGGAAACGGAATTTGGTGGCTGCGGTCGCCGGGCCGCGATAGTGATGACGCATCCTATGTGAGTAACGGTGGTAGTGTACACGAGTGTGGTGGCAATGTCGACCATTATGGTGTCGCGGCGCGTCCCGCTTTGCATTTGAATCTATCATCTACTTCAAGTTGGTCATATGCCGAAAAAGTAAACTCAGAAGAGATCAGCGAAATTTCTCCGACAGATACACCGACTGCTGTTCCTACGGTAGTGCAAACAGCCACTCCAACAGTGGTGTCGACTGCAAACTCAAATTCTATCTCGACCTCTGCCCCAGCCCCTGCGGTTTCCTCTCCGAGTGCTGCACCGTCTTCCTCTTCGGAGAAAGCTGTCACAACAGAGAAAGAGAAAAGCCTGAAACTTTCAGACCTTAAGTGCCGGAAAAACAGTAAAGTGATTTCAGGTAAAGTATCTGTAGCGAAAGCTACGGTAAAGATTAAAGTCGGGAAGAGCACATGGAAGAAAGCAAAGGTAGACGGAAAGAAATTTACATTAAAACTTTCATCAAAGCTGAAAAAGAAAACGAAGATCACAATAAAAGTTACAAAGAACGGATATAAAAGTCTTGTAAAGACATGTAAGGTAAAATAGGAGAACCCCCTCCGTATAACAAGCTGGAATATATAAAGTTCAAAAAAAGTACAGAACAAACGTTCAATTTATTCTGTACTTTTTTTGCGTATCGTGGTATACTATGTATGAACAAAAGATATCGGACGCAGTTAGAGGTTTTCCCGATGGTTCAGAATGAAGGAGGGAGAGTTTGTGATAACAGATTTAACCAGTAATGTCATAGAAAAAATCAAATTAGAATCTGTACCAATGATAAAAAACGCTCTGGGGACTGATTTGTATGAGATCATTCTTTACGGTTCATGTGCGAGAGGCGATTTTAATAAAGACTCAGATGTTGATATCGCATTACTAACAAAGTGTGATCGGACAGAGTTAAAAAGATACGAGAGGGTTTTAGCACAAATAGCAACTGAATTGGCATTAAAATATTTTGCTGTTGTGAATTTTGTGTGCTTTCCCAAAGCGGAGTATGATGAAAAGAAAGCATGGTATCCATATTTTAAAAGCATAGATACTGAGGGAATCAGACTCGCACACATATCCTTACATACATAAAAGATTAGAAAACCCTCGTACAACAAGCAAGAATATTTCCGAAAAGAGCCTTATAAACTGTCGGTTCTTAGGCTGCGTATTAGGTGCCATTTTTGCACGAGGTGCGAAAAGCGCACCTTGCAGCCTTAGTACCGCTACACGTTTATATAGCGAAAGCGGGCTCGCATTCGGAAATATTCCTGCTGTTGTACACGGTTTTCTTATTTTAATTATCATCTTTTTCCAAACTACTTGTTGACGAATCCACGTTTTTATGTTATATTCTTAATGTTGTCAAAAGATAGATGGTCCTCTGGTGCAGCAGAATCATATGAGAAAAGAAGAGAAAAGCTACGTAGTATCGCATTAAGAACATCAAAAAAAACAGGAGGAACAACAAAATGAATGAAATTATCAGAAAGATCGAAGCAGAGCAGATGAAAGCCGAAGTTCCCGAGTTTCATGTTGGGGATACCGTGCGGGTACATGCAAAGGTTATCGAGGGAAACCGTGAGAGAACACAGGTCTTTGAAGGGGTTGTCCTGAAGAGACAGGGCGGAAGCAGCCGCGAGACATTTACCGTCCGCAAAAATTCAAACGGAATCGGCGTTGAGAAAACATGGCCGCTTCACTCACCGATCGTTGAGAAGATTGAGATCGTAAGACTTGGTAAAGTAAGACGTGCGAAACTGAATTATCTGCGTAACCGTGTTGGTAAGGCTGCGAAGGTAAAAGAACTGGTTCGTTAATTTTGAAACTGACTGAACAATATAGTGTGTGTCACAGCGTTTGCCGCGGCATGCACTATGTTTCTATATAGGAAAAGCTCAACGGCGCCGTTGGGCTGATTTGATTTGAGGGAATTGCTTTGAACCTGAATTTTGAGGAAGAGATACGGAAAAATAAAAGAAAAAAAATCATCAAAGAGTGTATCATCTGGGTGATCGAGATTTTTGCAGCGATACTGCTCGCGTATTTGTTGATCCATTTTTGCGTCCGGAAGATGGGAACGATTGGCTCTGCAATGGAGCCTACCCTGTACAATGGCGAAGCTGTTTATATCAATACAAAATCCTATCTCTTTCTTTCACCGGACAGGGAAGAGGTGATTGCCTTTTATGATAAAGAGGGCGTGGACGACGAGGGCGAAGAGCCGCTCGTTATTTTCCGCAGGGTGATCGGACTTCCGGGGGAAAAAGTTCAGATCACAGATGGGAAAATTTTCATCAATGGGGAAGAGTTAAAAGAAAAATATGAATACAAACCGATGGCGACAGCGGGGATCGCAGAGCAGGAGATCACACTTGGGGAAGAAGAATATTTTGTGCTGTGCGACTCCCGGGTGGATTCGGACGACAGCAGAAACGCCTCGTTTGGAATGGTAAAAAAATCCCAGATCATCGGAAGGGTATGGTTTAAGCATGAGCCTTTTTCGAGAGTAACCGGCCCAGACAGTAAGGCATACGAAACGGAAGAGCCGGAAAAAGAGGAGGAAAACTAATGCATTTTCAGTGGTATCCGGGACACATGACGAAGGCAAAACGTGCGATGCAGGAAGATATTAAACTAATCGACGTGGTGATCGAGCTTGTGGATGCCCGCATCCCATTCAGCAGTAAAAATCCCGATATTGATACGCTTGCCGCCAACAAATCAAGAGTTCTTCTTTTAAATAAATGTGATATGGCAGACCGGGCTGTCACGGATAAATGGAAAGCGTATTATGAAAAAGAAGGATACTTTGTCTGGGCGGTGAACTCCACGAAACGAAATGAATTAAAAGCGGTAAACCAACTGATCCAGAAAGCGTGCAAAGAAAAGATCGAACGCGACCGGAAACGGGGGATTTTAAACCGCCCGATCCGTGCCATGATCGTGGGAATCCCGAATGTGGGAAAATCGACATTTATCAACAGCTTTGCGGGAAAAGCGTGTGCTAAGACAGGAAATAAGCCCGGCGTGACAAAAGGAAAGCAGTGGATCCGTCTGAATAAGCAGGTTGAGCTTTTGGACACCCCCGGGATCTTGTGGCCGAAGTTTGAGGATCAGACCGTAGGGTTAAGGCTTGCGTTTATCGGCTCGATCCGGGACGAACTTTTACAGCGGGTGGAGATTTCTTTGGATTTTATTGATTATATGACAGAGCATTATCCGGGAAAACTCGCTGATTTTTACGGGATAGAAGAAACTGGTAAGGACACGGAAATCCTTGAAAAGATCGGAGAGATCCGGAAATGTCTGAAAAAGGGAAGTGAAGTCGATCTTGAGAAGGCGGCGGCACTCCTTCTGGATGATTTCAGAAATGCCAGAATCGGAAATATTTCTTTGGAGCGCCCGGAATAAATAAGCGGCGCAGAAATGAGGATAAGATGATGGATGAAAAGAGAACAGTAGAGGAAGAGATCGAGGAAAGCCTTCGGATCTGTGAAGAGATTTTAAATGATAATCCGGATATGGTCTCACAAAAACCAGAGATTGATCTGGAGGATATTCTCGGCGAAAAGCCCTATGAGGCTTCGGATCAAAAGCCTGCCGGATATCCGCCGCCGCAAAAGAAGGAGTTTGTCCTGCCGGCAGAAGAAGAACAGCCGGCGGTTACAAATGTAGCGCCGGTTAAGATCAGCCCAAAAAAGAAGGAAGATGTGAAGACTCCCAAACGAGGAGTGCTTCGCACACTGATCAGCATCGTTGTCTGTATCGCGATCGCTGTGGGTGCTGCATTTCTTATCACTCATTATGTGGCAAACCATACGACCGTGGAAGGAAATTCGATGGAACCCTGTGTTACAAATGGCGATGAACTGATCATTGAAAAGATCAGTTATCTGACCGGGGACCCGGAGCGTTTTGACGTTGTCGTCTTCAAATTTAGTGAAGATACCAATTATATCAAAAGGATCATCGGTCTGCCCGGCGAAAAGGTTCGCATCGAGGAGGGACGGGTCTATATCAATGACAAGGCGATTTTCGACGAACACGCAAACGGTGTTATGGAAGATGCCGGAACCGCCGAAAAAACGATTACGCTCGGAGCCGATGAATATTTTGTATTGGGGGATAACCGTAATCGCAATGCGAGCAAGGACAGCCGCCATAAAGACGTCGGCGCTGTGAAACGTGCGGATATCATCGGAAAAGCATGGCTTCGCATGATGCCATTTGAGAAATTTGGATTTATCAAATAAAAAGTTTGTGAGGAAATGAGGACGATTTATGGAGATTGAACGCAAATATCTGGTCAGACAGGTGCCGGAACATATCGAACAGTATGATCATTCAGAGATCGAACAGGGATATTTGTCGACGGAGCCGGTTTTGCGGATCCGCAAGCTTGATGACCAGTACGTGCTGACTTATAAATCAAAAACTGGTATTGAAACCCGGGCGGATGTGTGCGTGAATCAGGAAACAGAGCTTGCGCTCACAAAGGAAAGTTATGAACACCTCAAACAGAAGATTGACGGTATTTTGATCGAGAAGACGAGATACCGCATCGGCTATCAGGAATATACGATCGAACTGGATCTTTTTCATGGAAACTATGAGGGAATGATGCTTGCAGAGATCGAATTTGATACCGTGGAAGAATCGGAAAAATTTGTAAAACCCGACTGGTTTGGCGAAAATGTCAGCGGGGACAGACGCTATACCAACGTATTTCTTGCCACCGGCGCACAAAAAAATCTTGTACAACCATAAATTTTATTATATAATAGCTTTGACATTAGTTTAAAGGAGGTATGACACATGTCATATGTAGATGAGGTACTGGCCCAGCTCGTTGAGAAAAACCCTGCCGAGCCAGAGTTCCATCAGGCAGCAAAGGAAGTACTCGAATCCCTTCGGCCTGTTGTTGAACAGAATGAAGAAGCATTCCGTAAAGACGCACTGCTTGAGCGTCTGACAAATCCGGAGAGACAGATCAAGTTCAGAGTACCGTGGGTTGACGATAATGGTAATGTTCAGGTAAATACCGGTTACCGCGTTCAGTTCAATAGTGCGATCGGCCCATACAAAGGCGGTCTGCGTTTCCATCCATCCGTAAATCTTGGAATCATTAAATTTCTCGGTTTTGAACAGATATTCAAAAATTCCCTGACAGGACTTCCGATCGGCGGAGGCAAAGGTGGTTCTGATTTTGATCCCAAAGGCAAATCAGACAGAGAAGTTATGGCATTCTGCCAGAGCTTTATGACCGAACTCCAGAGACATATCGGCCCGGATACTGACGTTCCTGCCGGAGATATCGGAGTAGGCGGAAGAGAGATTGGCTATATGTATGGCCAGTATAAGAGGATCCGCAATGCTTATGAGGGCGTTCTGACCGGAAAAGGTCTGACATTCGGCGGTTCTCTTGCGAGAACAGAGGCGACTGGATACGGATTGTTGTATTATACACAGGAGATGCTCAAATGCAATGGCATCGATATGAATGGAAAAACGGTTGCTGTCAGCGGTTCCGGAAATGTGGCGATCTATGCGACAGAAAAAGCACATCAGCTTGGCGCAAAGGTTGTTACGGTATCTGACTCCACTGGATGGGTTTACGATCCGGAGGGAATCGATGTGGCGCTTCTGAAAGAAGTAAAAGAGGTACACCGTGCAAGACTGACCGAATATGCAGAGAAGAGACCTTCTGCACAGTATCATGACGGAAAGGGCGTCTGGACAGTAAAATGTGATATCGCTCTTCCATGTGCGACACAGAATGAACTTCTGATCGACGATGCCAAAGCGCTTGTCGCAAATGGTGTTCTTGCGGTAGCAGAGGGTGCCAATATGCCGACTTCGATCGAGGCGACCGAGTATCTCCAGAGCAATGGCGTACTGTTTGCTCCGGGTAAAGCTTCCAATGCCGGCGGTGTGGCTACATCTGCTCTTGAAATGTCCCAGAATAGCGAGAGACTCAGTTGGACATTTGAAGAGGTGGACAGCAAGTTACAAGGTATCATGGTAAATATTTTCCATGCCTGCGATGAAGCATCGAAAAAATATGGTTTTGAGAAGAACTATGTGGTAGGTGCAAATATTGCCGGATTTGAAAAGGTAGCAGAGGCAATGACTGCTCAGGGAGTTGTCTAAGAAATATTTTTCTGATACATACGAGTGAAGCGGTTTGTACAAAAACCGCTGGAATATATCATAAGAACAACCGGAATCCGTCAATCGGGGCGCAGAGCATTCTACGTCCTGTATTGGGATGGACAGCCGGTTGTTTTTTTGCTGCAAATTTTTTGTGGCAATTTTTTTTGCAAAAATATTTGTTTTTTAAAGCTCTGAAACATACGAAAATCAGGGAAAAACACCGTATTACGATCCAAAACGCCGAAATATGATCATTGAATCTGTGCGGATTTTCTGGTAGAATTGCATTTGAGAAATTCTTCAATTCACATTTTTCAGAAAATCTTATTTCAATTTTTTCCAGAGACGATCTTAAGTGACAAAGGGAGGTGCTTTTATATGGGGAAGAATCTCAATAATACATATATGAAAGGATGATCAAATGGAGTTAGAGACTTTTGCAAATGCAGTTAGAAAGGAAATACAAAAGAAATTGGGAGGCGGGTATGACATCTCTGTCATCACGAATATCAAAAATAATTCGACGAAGTATACAGGCATTATGTTCCGTAGAGGCAGGAAGATAACCTCGCCTACAGTTTATATCAACGATCTGTATGTGCAATACATGGAAAATGGCTTGTCCATGCAGGAGGTTACGGAGGAAGTCATCAAACGGTATCAGAAGACCGTCGGGGCGGTAGAGGAGATCCCGCACCTCGATGTAGAGTATGAGACATGCAGGACAAGGATCGTGTACCGGCTCGTCTCAAGGGAGAGGAATCAAGAGGTGTTACAAAATATGCCCTTTATTCCTTTTCTCGATCTGGCGATCACCTTCCATCTCGTGATCGCAGTCAACGACCGCTATATGCAGTCGCTAAAGATCGACAACACCATACAGAAAAAG
The DNA here is from genome assembly GCA_023664685.1 of Roseburia sp. GTDB lineage: Bacteria > Bacillota > Clostridia > Lachnospirales > Lachnospiraceae > Eubacterium_F. The sequence continues at coordinate 217,572 of JAMPFC010000001.1, forward strand.
TGGAAGGTTTCCGTGGAGCAGCTTTTTAAGGAGGCAAAGAAAAATACAGAGAGGCTTCTTCCCGCTGAGATCAGTGAATTAAAGCAGATCGCAGCCGCATACGAAGCGCCGAAGGAGTTTATGCCGGAGGGAGAATTGTCAAATAAGGAAAACATCGATATGATCGTAGTTTCAAATGAACTTGGTATCAACGGTGCGGCGGCTGTTTTGTATGAGGGCGTCATAGAAAAACTGGCGGAGGAGTATGAGACCGATCTATATCTGCTTCCGAGCAGCATTCATGAAATGATCGTAGTACCGGCTTTTGACCGGACGATGTATGAACTTCTCGGTGTCATGGTGAAAAATATAAACGAGCAGTATGTGGAAAACGAAGAGATTCTTTCTGACCGGGTGTATATTTACCAGAGGGAGGAAAAGAAATTTATCTGAGCGTTGGGATAAAATGAGCGTAAAAAAAATGCACCTGGAGGGATTCGAACCCCCGACCAAAGGCTTCGGAAGCCTCTACTCTATCCACTGAGCCACAGATGCATCATTAACATTATATACAACATTTTCACAAAAGTAAAGAAATTTTTTATCGTTTTGATGTCGAGCAGCTTATGGTGATAAAAAACCGGAGATAAAAAACTCAGGAAAAGAATAGACAAACCGCTCAATAATTGATATAATTTGTATGGTTGGGTTTATTTTATTTAAAAATAAGTTTTTACTATAAATTGATAAGAAGGTTGAACTCATGAAATTAAAATACAAAAAGCTGATCATCATTATTTCGATTGGGGCGCTGTTCCTCAGTTTCCTCATCCTTACCCTGATCCCCACCGGCGGAGAGTCGACGGATCAGATCGAGGATGCCGAGTTAAATAAGTGCGAAGAGGAGGATATCATCACGTTGATCTCCACTTATTTTCAGGCGAAGCGGGATGTGGATATGGAACTGATGGAACCACTGGTAAGTGATATCAACCAGATCGATCAGGAAAAACTGATTACACAGGCTGAGTACGTGGAGGACTACCAGAACATCACATGCTATACATTGGAAAATGAAGATAACGGTGCGCTGAGGGTTTATATCCGCTATGATATGAAGTTAAAAAATATTAACACACTGGCACCTTGTCTGAGCGGCGTGTATGTAACGGTTGGTTCCGATGGGAAATATGTCATTTATCTGAGCGCACTGGATGAAAATGAGGAAGAGTTCATCCTGTCGGCGGATAAAAATTCCCATGTAGCGGAACTTCAAAAACAAGTAACGGAGCAGCTTCAGGAAGCGATCAATGCCGATGAAGCGTTTCGTCAGCTCTATCAGAAAATGGATCAGGAAATTTCTGCTGATCTTGCGGTTCCGGCGGACAGTCAGGCACCTGCCGACCCGGCAGCAGCACCGGCAGACCCCAATGCGGCATCTGCTGACCCGACGGCAGCTCCCGTTGATCCGGCGGCTGATCCGAATGCAGCCCCAGAAGCACCCGCTGATCCCAATGCGGCGCCTGCTGACCCGGCGGCAGCACCCGTTGATCCGGCTGCGGCACCGGCACAGTAAGGCTGTTTGCAAAGAAAACACAAGTGATTCAAAAGATGGCACGCTGATCCCAATGTCAAAGAGCGTGTCATTTTTAAAACCATCAGTCAGGAGAGTAAAATCGTTTTGGAAGAGAAAATACGAATCAATAAATATCTTAGCATGTGCGGATACTGTTCAAGAAGAGAGGCAGACCGCCTTTTAGAACAGGGGCGGGTGAAGATCGACGGAAGGACAGCCGGGCTTGGGGAACAGTTTCATCCCGGACAGACCGTGACGGTGGATGGGACAGAAATCCATGCCGCAAAGAAACGCATCCTGATCGCATTTCACAAGCCGGCAGGCATCGTGTGTACAAGCAGTAAAAAAGAGAAGGATAACATCATTGATTATATCCATTTTCCCGAGAGGATTTATCCGGTGGGGCGTCTCGATAAAGACTCAACCGGTCTGATCCTTCTTACAAATGATGGGGACTTCATGGATCGCATCCTCCGTTCCCGGAATGGGCATGAAAAGGAATATGTAGTGACGGTCAACCGCCCTCTGAAAAAAGAGGTTTTAGACGCCATGAGGCAGGGCGTTCCGATCCTCGATACGATGACAAAACCGTGCCAGATCGAGCCGCTCGGCGAGAAGCGTTTCCGGATCATACTGACACAGGGCTTAAACCGGCAGATTCGCCGGATGTGTGAATATTTTGGATACCGTGTGACCCGGTTAGAGCGGGTACGGATCATGAATATTTTACTGGATGGACTCCCAGAGGGGAAATGGCGCTATTTATCGGAGGAGGAGACCGCCCAGATGGAAAAATCTTTGAAAGGACAGAAATTTTATAATGAGTGATCTTGAACGGATAAAAGAACTGGTTTCTACATTGAATCATGCTGCCCGGGTGTATTATCAGGGGCAGGATGAGGTCATGTCAAATTTTGAATATGATAAACAATATGATGAGTTAGTTGCGTTAGAGAAAAAAACAGGGATCGTCATGTCGAACAGTCCGACGATACATGTCGGATACGAAACATTGAGCGAGCTTCCCAAGGAGGCGCATGTGGCGCCGATGCTTTCACTGGATAAGACGAAAGAGGCAGGGGAACTGGTGCGGTGGTTAGGCGGGCAAAAGGGGCTGTTATCCCTCAAACTCGATGGGCTAAGCGTTATCCTTACGTATCAGGATGGCGTCCTCACGAAAGCCCTGACAAGAGGAAATGGCGAGACCGGAGAAGTCATTACGAATAATGCCAGAACATTTCAGAATATTCCCGCCAAGATCCATTATCCGGGTACGCTGATCTTGCGCGGCGAGGCGTTGATCCGGTATTCGGATTTTGAAATGCTGAACCGTTCTTTTTCAGATATCCAAGAGAAGTATAAAAATCCGAGGAATCTGTGCAGTGGTACGGTAAGGCAGCTTAACAACCAGATCACGGCGGAGAGGAATGTCCATTATTATGTATATGATCTCATTTCGATGGAGCCGGAGAGCAGGGATTTCCAGAGTAAGGAGGAAATCCGCAAGTGGCTTGATTCGCTTGGGTTTGATGTCGTTCCCGGTAAAGTCGTGCATCAGGATGATCTGGAGAAAGCAGTCATGGAATTTTCAGAGGAGATTTCAGGCGGCTTAGATCTTCCAAGTGACGGGCTTGTTCTTACGTATGACGACATAGACTACAGTCGTAGTCTCGGCAGGACAGCAAAATTCCCGAGAGATTCCATTGCGTTTAAATGGCAGGATGAACTGGCGGAGACGACGTTACTTGATATTGAGTGGAGTGCCTCAAGGACAGGACTGATCAATCCGATCGCTGTATTTGAACCGGTCGAACTGGAGGGGACGACGGTGAGCCGCGCCAGTGTACACAACATCAGTATCCTGAGAGAACTAGAGCTTGGCATCGGAGACCGGATCACGGTATATAAGGCAAATATGATCATTCCGCAGATTGAAGAAAACCTGACCAGAAGCGGGACAGCACCGATTCCCGAAGCATGTCCGGTCTGCGGGGAACATACCGAGCTTGTCAACGAAAATGGTTCGGAGTTTTTATTCTGTAAAAATCCCGGATGTTACGCAAAGAAATTAAAGATGTTCAGTCATTTTGTCAGCCGGGACGCCATGAATATCGATGGCTTTTCCGAGGCGACACTGGAAAAATTTATTGCCAGAGGATGGCTTCACGATTTTTCGGATTTATTTGAACTGGATCAGCACAAAGAAGAAATCGAGACGATGGAAGGGTTTGGCGAAAAATCCTGCCAGAATATGCTGGCGGCGATCGAACAGGCAAAACAAGTACCGTTGGAGCGGTTTGTCTATAGTCTTGGGATCAAAGGATTTGGTCTCAGTATGGCAAAACTTGTATGCCGGCAGTATCCGCTTGAACCCAGCCGGATGAATGAACTGACAGAGGAAGATCTAGTATGCGTGGATGGAATCGGAGAAAAACTGGCTCGTTCTTTTACCGCCTTCTTTTCCAGTGAGGAAAATCGGCAGCTTGTCAAAAAACTGGAAGGTATTTTGACGATCTCCATGCCGGAAAAACTGGATTCTGCAAAATTAGCGGGAACAACAATCGTGATCACCGGAAGCCTTGTCCATTTTTCAAACCGGAATGAATGCAAGGAAAAAATCGAACTGGCGGGCGGAAAAGTGAGCGGTTCTGTGAGCAAAAATACAAATTATCTGGTCAATAATAACCCGGCTTCGTCTTCTTCCAAAAATAAAAAAGCAAAAGAGCTAGGAATCCCCATTATTACAGAGGAGGAGCTTCTTGAACTTTTGAATGGATGATTTTTTGGTATCTTTTTAAACGAGATCTTTGCGGCTGACAAGCCCGGTCATTTTAAAGACAACAAAGGCGAGGAGAAATGCCGGAAGGATGGAAATAAGAAGCCATATGTCTTTTTCTGCATTCAGGGAGAGACATATTTTCTGCACAAAAAAGCGGCAGACCATAAGGAAAAAGGAGAGGCAGAGAAACGGAAAAACAAGCCATTTTCCAAGAAAAATTTCCGTATAACCATTTTGGATCAAATAAATGCCATCTAACAGGCTGATGATGATCTGGCTTAATAAAAGCCCGAGTAAATAGCCATACACGCCATATACCGGCGTGATAAATACAAGAAACAAAATCCGCACAAATAACCCGAGAATGGTGTTGCGGAACGTGATATATGTTTTTGACAGACCGTTTATGATACTCGACAGGGTGGTTGAAACATAGATAAAGGGACAGATGACAGCAAGAAGCGTAAGCAGCTTCCCGGCATTTTCACTGTGGAAAAAAGCGACGCCGATCATTTTTCCAAAAAGCAAAAATACTGCTGTCGCCATGCAGCCAAGAAGCAGGGAGTATTTGATCGTGATGCGTGTCGTGTGCTGGATCTTTTCCCTATTTTTCTCGTTATCTGCTTTGGAAATTTCTGGGAGTAGCAAAACAGAAAGCGAGTTTGTGATCGTACCGGGAAACATGATAAAGGGAAGGACGATTCCGGTTATGACGCCATAGAGTGCAAGCGACTCATCGTGGGGGAGACCGTAGCGCGTGAACATGATCGGTATAAGCACAGATTCAAAACTAGAGAGCAGGGAAATGACAAGTTTTGTCCCGCTGAGTGGGATTGCCTGACGCAAAAGAGCGCCGGCAATTTTTCTTTTTGTCAGGGTAAGGACTCCGGTTTCCTTTCCTTTTGTCCGTTTAAGACTGATGAGGTTATACAGATTGGAGGCAATTTCCCCGGCAATCAGGCCGCCTACTGCAATCTTACTTGAAAATTCGCAGACAGCACTGGCATAGATCAGGAAGACAAACCCGACGCGGAACATCTGCTCAATCAGCTGGGTCAGCGCCGGTACTTTTGCCTCGCGCAGCCCGTAAAAATATCCGTTGATCATACTTGTCACGCCGCAAAACGGAAAGATAAACGCCAGTATTTTTAAGAGTGACGACGTTTTTTCCGTAAATAGCAGGTGGATGCTGATAAAATCCGAAAAGAAAAAAATACTGACAGAGAGCAGGATCGATACTGTCAAAGACAAAAGAATCCCTGTCCGTATCACTTTTTTTGAATATTTATAGTGCGGATTGGATACGAGCTGTGAGACAGCGGTCTGGAGTCCGGCGGCATACAGGGTAAAACAGATCGTGTAGACCGGAAAGACAAGCTGATAGATCCCAAGCTCGGTTTCACCCAGTGTATTGGCAAGAAAGATCCGGTATAAAAATCCGATGACGCGGGTAAGGATCCCGGCGCCTGTGAGAAAGATCGTCCCTTTTAATATTTTTTCCTTCAAAACCATTCTCCCTTTTTCATTTTGCGGGCTTAGTAAAATCTATGTTTTTTGGTAAAATCTATGAATTTTTTTTAACATATTGTTTTTTGACATATTTTGTAGTATTATATTTATAACTGTATGTATGCGAAAATATGTTATTGTATGAAGGGATTGAATTGGTATGGGAAAAGGTAGCATTGATTTGGGGCTTCCCACAGAGGATAAACCGGAATGGACGATATCTCTTGATTTTGTAGAGAAGGAAAATGAAAGAGAAGTCGAGGAGACGATTTCTCCAAAACCGGAGAGTATTCCGGCACCGGCGATGGGTGCGCCGGAACCCTCTTTTTCAAATCAGGGTTCTTCGGCATCGGCACTGGATTCCGGATTTATTTTGGATGGCGCTATTTCCTCACCTGCTTCACAGCCGGCGGAGGGAACCGGAGGACTTTCTGGGGCATTGGACGCTTCGAATACGACGATTCAGGCGCCACAGCAGACGCAGGAGGACTCGATCACTACGCTTGGCGGTGGGTTAGACGGAAATATTTCCTCGGATTTATCCGTTGCCAGTGACACGGTGTTGGGAGGCGGCTTGGATGTGGGTGAAGCCGGAATGTTAGGCACGCCGGATACGATGATACAGGCGCCTCAGCAGCCGCAGGAGGAGTCGATCACTACGCTTGGCGGCGGTTTGGATGTGGGTGAAGCCGCCGCAGTGGAACCAGAAGCGGTGGAACAGCCTGCGCAGACCGCTGTGCCGGATGAACTGGAGAAAGAAAAAGATGAGGTGGAAGAGCGGTTGAACCATCTCGCAAATTCAATGGATGACTGGGAACAGTCAGAAAAAGCACTGAGCGAAGCGGCCGCTATGCTCTCTTCTGAGAAAAAAGCACCGGTGGGAGAAAATGAAGCGGATCTCAAAAATCTTTTTGAGCGGCTTGACATCTCGGACAATCTGAATCGTATGAATGCAACGGTTCAGGAGGATCTGGCGGATGTGATCGAGCAGACCAAAGAGGATGAGCTGCTTGAGGCAGAAAGTGTAATGCCTGATGTAGAACCGATCCAAACAGAAAGTGTTGCAGTTTCCGTAGAACCGATCCAAGCAGAAACCGCAGCTCCGTCTCCGGAACCGGCTGCTGCTCCGACCGGCGAGATGGAGATTACAAATGATATGTTTGATCTTGGTATTGACTTATCCGAAGAAGATAATTTTTCAGATGAAAATATCGATCTTAATTCTTTTAAAGGAAGCATTGAAGATGCGGAGGAATTTAATGCACCGCCTGAAAACAGCATTGATCTGGATGGGGGCGAAACCGCCTCGGGTTCTTCAAATTCGGGACTCGATATGTCAAATTTAGTAGCGGCGGCATTAAATGATCTTTCCGGTGGTTCTACGCAACCGGCAGAAACTACTGAAACCATAGAACCGGCGGTCGAATCACAGCCAGAAACAGAGGAAAATACCCTTACGTTTGATACCGGAATCGAGCCGGAGACGAACGAACTGGAAACGAACGAGCTAGAAATAAACGAACCGGAGACAAACGAGTTAAGCGAAGGCAGTCTTGAGTTTATGACAGGGGCAGAAGAAATTCAGACAGAGAGCAGTCAGATTGAGAGCAGTCAAACTGAGAGCGGTCTGAGCGGTTTGGATGAAAGCGCCTTTACATTTGACACCGGGGTCGAACCAGAGACAACTGAACTGGAGACAAACGAACCAGAAACAAACGAGCTAAGCGAAGGCAGTCTTGAGTTTAACGAACCAGATACAACTGAGCCGGAAATAACCGAACCGGCAGCAAATGAACCGGAAACAAACACAGCAAGAGGAGAAGACATCTCCGAATTTACAGTGCCACAGGAACCTGTGGATATGGGGCTGAAATTTGAGCCGGTTTATCCGGAGGAAGAGACGTCGTCCTCTTCGAATATCATCGACGATATCGCAGGCGATGATATTACTTCCATGATCATAGAAGATTACAGCGAGGTTCCAACGGTATCTGGTATCGAGAATAAATTAAACAAACAGGAAAAAGAAAAGAAACGAAACAAGAGTAAGGAAAGCAAGCAAAACAAAGAAGATGGCTTTGCCTATTCACTGGAGGACATCCCCCAGAGTACAGAAGATCTTTCCCAGAATCCTGTCGTGGAGGCGGCGCTTGAGGCAGCGAACGATATCATTGCCCGCAAAGAGGCTGCTGCGGCTAGAGAACCCGAGGAACCGACGCAGGCAAAAAGGCGAATGTCGACACAGCATATCGTACACAAGAACGGAAAGATGAAACGTTCGTACTATAAGCTGTTTTATGTCTAGTTTGCAGAATGTTTATAAGGCCCGCATTTTGCGGGTCTTTTTCTTGTGGCAGATGTCTTGACAAAAAGCAGGGAGGACGTTATAATGATTTTAATCCCGATAAAAATAATCGGAATTAAATTAGTTGGAAATATTTTAGTATGATATAAAAAGGATTGGAGCTGTTATGAAAATTTCCACAAAAGGAAGATATGGCCTTCGGGCGGTGATCGACATTGCCATACACGGTGAAAATGATCCCGTGTCCCTGAGCGATATTGCCATCCGGCAGGATATCTCCATCAGTTATCTTGAACAACTTATTGCAAAACTGAAAAAAGCGCATATTGTAACAAGTGTGCGGGGAGCAAAAGGCGGGTATTCACTGGCAGCCCCGATGAATAAAATATCAGTAGGGGAAATCCTCCGGGCGCTTGAGGGGAATCTGTCCCCGGTAAACTGCTCAGAAGTGACGGAAAATGGCAATCCATGCAAAGAATCCGAGCAGTGTATTACCAAGATCGTATGGCGGCGGATCAGTGACAGCATCAATAATGCGGTGGATAATCTTATGCTGTCCGACTTACTGGAAGAGACGATACCGCCAAAAAGCAGTGGATGTTAATAAAGGCAAAATATAAGCGAGAACTATGAAAGGAGTTTTCATCAAAATGACTAGATTTGTATATCTGGATAATGCGGCGACCACTTCGACCAAAAAGGAAGTTGTAGACGCCATGTATCCCTATTTTACCGAGAATTTTGGAAATCCCTCCAGTGTGTATGATTTTGCGGCAAAAAATAAAAAAGCAGTCAATGACAGCCGGCAGATCATCGCAGACGCACTTGGTGCCGACATCCGGGATATTTACTTTACCGCCGGCGGCACAGAGGCCGATAACTGGGCGCTGATCGCTGCAGCAGAAGCGTATGAGCAGAAGGGAAAGCACATCATCACATCAAAGATCGAGCATCATGCTATCTTGCACACATGCGATTATTTGGAAAAACGCGGGTTTGAGATCACATACATCGATGTCGATGAGCAGGGGATCGTCAAACTCGATCAGTTGGAAAAGGCAATCCGTCCGGATACGATACTCATTTCCATTATGTTTGCCAATAACGAGATCGGTTCCGTTCAGCCGGTAAGGGAGATCGGTGCGATCGCAAAGGCGCATGATGTGTTGTTCCATACCGATGCGGTACAGGCATTCGGGCAGCTTGAGATCAATGTGGCGGAAATGAATATTGATATGCTCAGCGCGAGCGGCCACAAACTGCATGGCCCAAAAGGAATCGGTTTTCTGTATATCCGTAAGGGCTTAAAACTCCGTTCCTTCATACATGGCGGCGCGCAGGAGAGAAAGCGCAGGGCCGGTACGGAAAATGTGCCCGGCATCGTTGGATTTGGCGAAGCGGTTTCGATCGCGGTTTCCACAATGAAGGAGAGAACCGGGAAAGAAGCAGAGATCCGGGATTATCTGATTGAAAAGATCGAAAAAGAAATCCCATACTGCCGCTTAAACGGACACCGGAGTAAACGTCTGCCAAACAACGTAAATTTCAGTTTTCAGTTTGTCGAGGGAGAATCCCTTTTGATCATGCTTGACATGGAGGGGATCTGTGCCTCCAGTGGCTCCGCCTGTACCTCTGGTTCGCTCGACCCGTCCCATGTGCTGCTTGCCATCGGGCTTCCGCATGAGATCGCCCACGGTTCTCTGAGACTGACGCTCAGTGAAGATACGACAAAGGAAGATGCGGATTATGTCGTTGACAAATTGACCGGCATTGTGGAGAAGTTAAGGAGCATGTCTCCGCTGTATGAAGACTTTGTCAAGAAAAATACACATTAATATCATTTTAATATAGATTGAAAGGATGGTTAGATCAATGTATAGCGAAAAAGTAATGGATCATTTCAGCAATCCAAGAAATGTGGGAGAAATAGAAGACGCCAGCGGCGTCGGTACTGTCGGAAATGCAAAATGCGGGGATATCATGCGGATCTATCTGGATATTGATGACGATGGTATCATTAAAGACTGTAAGTTTAAGACATTTGGTTGCGGTGCCGCGGTGGCGACGAGCAGTATGGCGACAGAACTTGTAAAAGGAAAAACGATCCAAGAGGCGATGCAGGTCACAAATAAAGCGGTTATGGAAGCCCTCGACGGGCTGCCGCCGGTAAAAGTCCACTGCTCCTTACTGGCAGAGGAAGCAATCCATGCCGCCCTCTGGGATTATGCGGAAAAACACGGGATTGTGATCGAAGGCTTAGAAAAACCAAAATCAGATATACACGAGGATGAAGCGGACGAAGAGGAGTACTAAAATGTATGAAATACGGGCTTGCGCTCTACAAATGTTGTGTAGCGGCGAAAGCCTGTATTTTTTGCTATTTTTTCCGCATCGGCAAACCGCCCTGACAAAAGTTCGGGCGTATGGGCATCCGACCCAAACGTGATCCGCTCACCGCCAAGCTCTTTGTAGCGGTGGAGAACCTCCTCCCCCGGATTTGGCATCGGCCCGCCATTTTTATAACCGGAAGTATTGATCTCCAGAGAAATTTCTTTTTCGATCAGAAGTTTTAATATTTCATCAATAATATCCGAAAACAGGCGGTAGGAATAAAGCTCATATCCGGACGGAGAGTAGCGCACGATATAATCTAAGTGTCCCAACGTATCAATATGAAGTTCTCCAAGCGATCTTACATTTTCATAAGTTGTCTCAAAATAGCGTAACAGTCCTTTTTTTTCGTCCCATGCCTCCCAGTATTCCGGATAATAGGGATCCATATCATCAACAAGATGAATGGATCCGATCACATAATCAAACGATGGGTTCCGGCTCAACTCCAGATTTTCTTTCCATGCATCCTCCTTAAGCCCGATCTCAACGCCACGAAAGAGTTCGATCTTCCCGCAGTATTTTTCCTTTAACTCAGAAAGACAGGCAAGATAACGCTCTACATCAAACGTAAAGGGCGGGAGACCGTCCTCACTTTTCCAGTTGCTGTATGTGAGCGGAAAATGATAATCCATATGATCGGTAAACGTAATTCCCTCTAATCCGTTCTGAATGCCCTGTCGTACCATATGTTCCATCGGGGTTTCGCTGTCGGTGGAAAATGAGGTGTGTACATGTGCGTCGTAAGTGATCATGGTGTTCTCCTTTCATCATGCATCTGCGCTGTATGTGATCTTTGCGATCCGCAGGAATATCTACTGCCCAATCTCTGTAATATGGCTGATATCCGGGGAGGCGACCATCGAATAATTTCGATAATATACGACAAATCCCGGCTTGCTGCCATTTGGTTTTCGGATGTTCTTTTTCTGTGTATAGTCGATCTCTACTTTTTCCGCATCTTTATTTCTGGAATAATAGGCGGCGAGGCTCGCAGCTTCTTCAAAGGTCGTCACCGGCGGCTCTTCATTGTTGCAAAGGATGACAACGTGTGAACCGGGGATCTGTTTTGCGTGGAACCACCAGTCGTTTCCTGTCGCAGTTTTAAATGTGAGCAGATCATTCTGATAGTTATTTTTCCCCACATAAATATCATATCCGTCAGAGGAAACGTAGTGGAGTGGTTTGTTTTTCGGAAGCGGCTTGCCATTTTTCCGGTCGTCCTTTTTGTGTCCCCGCATGTAGCCATTGTCGATAAGTTCCTGACGGATCAGGGTGAGATCATCCTCTTGTCTGGCGATATCAAGGGAAGTGAGGATGGTTTCCAGATGGTCGAGCGTTTCCTCTGTCTCCCGAATCTGGACAGTGAGCGCCTCATTTGTCCGCTTTAATTTATTATAACGCTTAAAGTATTTGTTGGCGTTTTCAGACAATGTGAGTCTAAGGTCAATGGGAATCCGCACCCGCTTATTATCATAGTAGTTCACACATTTTAAGGTTTTTTCACCGGGTTTAAGCTGATTGCCGTATGTGTTGATCAGCTCTCCATACACCCGGTAACGGTCTCTTCGTTCGGTAGCTTTTAACTGTTTGTTCTGGGAAACTAGTTTTTTCCGGTTCCGTTCAAGAAGCATCAGGATGTGCTTGCGGATATCCGTTGATTTTTGGTGGATGCGCTGGAGGGTTTCCCGTTCTCCATAAAAAGTTTCCACCGTAAGGCTCATGGAATCCAACTTCCGGTGTTCCAGTCCCTCGTACATCGTAAGGGGAACTGCCGCAAATTCAAGAGGCTTCTTTCCGTCAAAAATAATCTCCGGCTCAAACAGCCCTAGTTTGATATGTTCGCTCAGTGTCCGAAGCGTGCTTCTGAGCGCCGCGATCTGGTTGCCATTTAACGAGGCAAACGGGGCGTCCCCATCGATCCCGCTCCGGTAAGCGGCCTCCTGTGCGAGCGTAAAACTAAAACCGGTGAAATACTCGCACAGCCCTTTCGCAACGCTGACTGGCTGCGTGACCACATCTTCCATCCACTGCTCGGTCGTGAGTTCAAAGAGGTTGTGCTTTTGCTTCGTATTCGGGACAAAATATTTACGTCCCGGAAGAACTTCCCGGATCGAGCTGACAAGGGAGGAGATGCGCTTAACGCCGTCGATAATTCTTCCGTTCTCATCGACAAAGATCAGATTGCTGTGTTTTCCCATGATCTCAACCATAAGGGATCTGTTGACCACATCGCCCAGCTCATTCAGATTTGCCAGTCCGATCTTGAGAACGCGCTCCATCCCAAGCTGTGATATTTCCGTGATCATTGCCCCATTTAAATGCTTTCTGAGCAGCATACAGAAATTCGGTGCGATGAACGGAGATTTTTTCGGGTTCTCCGTGAGATAAATAAGCGGGAGCGAAGCGCTTACCGAGAGGACGAGCCGGTGGTTTGTGCCTCCGTTTTTTATCGTCAGTAAAAGTTCATCCAGTTCCGGCTGTGCGATCTTTTGAAGCCTGCCGCCAACCAACTGTTCTGAAAGCTCTTTTGTTAATGCTGCCATTGTAAATCCATCAAATGCCATATCTATTTCCTCCGTGATTGTCAACTTTTATTCAAAATTAACAATTTAATAATTTGATTATACTACATTGTTGTAGAAAAATCCAATACAATTCTTGACTTATCTTGTCAAGTCATTTATAATGATACGGAGTGCATAAGTGCGTTTTTTTGTTGTCCCTTTTTTGAAGGCGGTTTTTTAAAAGATCATGCACGGGAATGAGGCAGATTATGGTAAGAAGCATGACCGGTTATGGCCGGTTTGAAACAGAAAATGATACATCCAGACTCACGGTAGAGATCAAGTCTGTGAATCACCGGTACTGTGATATATCACTCCGGCTTCCACGGAATCTTGCTATGTTTGACGCCGATATACGAAAGCAGATCAAGGATAACGTGAGCAGGGGAAAGATTGACGTCTACATAGCATATGAGAGTAACCGTGAGGGAAATTCCCTTATTACTTACAACAAAGCTATGGCAAGCTCTTACTTTGAACTTCTGAAAAAGATTTCGGCAGATTTTCAGATCGAGGCAGAGATCGATGCGTTATCGCTGTCACGGTATCCCGAAGTGTATACCGTCGAGGAAGAACAGGTGGATGAGGAGACGCTTCAAGAGTTAGTCCGCACAGCAGTCGGCGGCGCCCTTGAGAATTTTATCGCGGCAAGGGAAAAAGAAGGGGCGCACCTCAAGGAAGATCTGATCGGAAAGCTTGATTATCTTAATACGGTCACGGATGAAATCGCAAAGAGAGCCCCCGAAGTGTTTGCGGAATACAAAGAACGTCTGACTTCCAAAGTCAGGGAACTTCTCGGTGACACAAAGCTTGATGAAAATGTCATCGCGACCGAGCTTGTCGTTTATTCGGATAAAATCTGTGTCGATGAGGAACTGGTACGTCTGAAAAGCCATATCCGGCATATGAAAGATACTCTCGAGCAGGAGGAGAACGTCGGACGGAAACTGGATTTTATCGCACAGGAATTGAACCGGGAGGCAAATACGACGCTTTCCAAAGCAAACGATATCGTGGTATCCAATCAAGGCATCCTCTTAAAAACTGAGATTGAAAAGATCCGGGAACAGATTCAGAATTTGGAATAGCAGATATGTACGTTTTCTTATTATTTTGGACGGAGATCTGAATTATGGCATTTATCAATATAGGGTATGGAAATATGGTAAACAGTGAAAAGGTGATCAGCATCGTAAGTCCCGAGGCCGCTCCGGTAAAACGGATGATACAGGGTGCGAAGGACGATGGAAAAGCAATCGACGCCACATGCGGAAAAAAAACAAAGGCAGTCCTTGTCATGGAAAATGATTCGCTGGTTCTCTCTGCACTTTTACCCGATACGATCGCAGGACGTTTTAATAATATCGAGTTGACCGATCCGGCTTAGGGATCGATCTACAGCAGGGCAAAGTGGTGCAGCAGGCAAAGACCGCACAGAAATGGAGATGTTTATGAGAAAAGGAATACTAGTTGTGATATCCGGTTTTTCCGGCGCAGGAAAGGGAACGATCATGAAAGAACTGATCAAACGGTATGATTATCATTTATCCGTTTCTGCGACAACCCGTAAGCCGCGAACCGGTGAGACAGAGGGAATTGACTATTATTTCCATACAAGAGAAGAATTTCAGGAAATGATCGAGCAGGGGGAGTTGATCGAGTGGGCTGAGTATGTGGGCAATTATTACGGAACTCCGAGACGATACGTAGAAGAGCAGTTAGAGGCAGGGAAAGATGTGCTTCTTGAGATTGAAATGCAGGGAGGAATGCTCGTAAAAGAAAAATTTCCGGAAGCCCTTCTCATTTTTGTTTCTCCGCCCTCTGGCGAAATCTTAAAAGAGCGTCTAACCGGCAGGGGGACTGAAAGCCCGGAGGAGATTGAGAAACGTCTTTTACGTGCGGTAGAAGAAGTAAAATACATGAAGGATTATGATTACATCATCGTAAATGATGATCTTGAGGATGCGATCGGAAAAGTAAAAGACCTGATCGAGTATGATCACTATAAATCCTGCAACAGCACACAGCTCATTGAAAAAATGGAATCCGAGCTAGGAAGCTTTGCAGCGAAGGGAGAGTAGCAGACAATGAATACAGAAGGTATGGACACCACACCACAAGAACAAACGGACGAACCGAAAAAACGATCCCGGCTCAGTTATGCTGTCGAATTTATTATTTACATCGCATTGATCCTTCTCTGTGTTTTCTGGGTTCCGGAGCATGTGATCCAGAGAACGGTCGTAAAGGGAGAATCAATGGAGGAAACACTGCATGATGAAGAGAGTCTTCTTGTCAACAAATTATCCTTTTATGAGCCATCCCGCTATGATATCGTTGTATTTTATCCGCAGGGCGAGGATGTGGATGAGTATTATGTAAAAAGGATCTACGGATTGCCGGGAGAGACGATCCAGATCGTCGGAAATGATATTCTCATCAACGGAGAAAAGATCGAAGACAGCTATGCGAAAAATCCGATGGACGATTCCGGAATCGCGGCGGAACCTCTGAAACTGGCGGACGATGAATATTTTGTCCTCGGTGATAACCGTGAGGTAAGTCTTGACAGCAGAGACCCCGACGTCGGGCCTGTGAAGAAAAAGAATCTCGCCGGGCATGTCGTACTGCGGATCTGGCCGCTGTCAAAGTTTGGAAAACCGTAAGGTATTATTTAGTATAAATCCTCATTTATTTTATGGAACCTGAAAGGAGAACAATTTTATGTTACACCCGTCTTATAATGATTTAATGAATGTAGTAAACAGCGCGGTAGAACCGGGCGAACACCCGGTAGTAAACAGCAGATATTCCATCGTGCTTGCCACAGCGAAACGCGCAAGGCAGCTGATCGATGGTTCACAGCCGCTTGTGGAGGGAGAGTATCCCAAGCCGCTAAGTACAGCGATCGAGGAATTATCCACTTCGTCGATTAAGATTGATTCGGAAGAAAAATAAGTTCTTATGATAAAAAGGTGCGTGTTTTTATGACCGCACCTTTTTCTTGACAATAGGGTCTATAACTGATAAACTAGTAATCAGAAAATAGGTTTATTATGTATAAACCTATCTTAAAAAAGCAAGGGAGAAAGGGGAAAATGTGCCGATGAAAACGTTTACTTTCAGCTTATTATTTCCAGAAAAACAAGGTCAGTACAAGACACTCCAGCCGGTCTTTTTTGGCGATCTGCAGCTTGAGGGGATCTTGAAAGCCATTTTGTCCAAATATATGGAATTTGATATCCGGAAATATTTTTATACGATTCCCGGATCGTACGAGACTGTTCGTTTCCGTCAGGAGATTTACCGCGATCTGGAGAAAAATCCCTTTATGGTTCCTGCGCTCAAACGGTATACCAACCTGCTTTTGGAAAGCGAAAAGTGCTTCCGGTTCTACCGGCAGATGGATGATGCGGTAAAACGGGGGAGTTATTTGTTATTGACTTGCCGCACGTATCTCAAGGCGTTGGAACTTCTGAAGGAAACACTTGACCGGGCAGAACTTTCCTCGGATGGCTTTTTAAAGCTTTTGGCGCTGTTAGATGAGATCGACGCTGACAAAGAATTTGGGGATTTTAAGACAATGGTTCAGGAAGCATTTTCCGGCATGGAGGAATTAAAACTCACTCTTTTAGTGAAAAAAGTGAAGTTAAGTGTACTAGAGGATGCGCCGGAACCAGAAAAAGATGTGATCGCACAGATTCGGGAATACATGGATGCCTTTGATGTCAGCCAGCCGGAATACAAAGAAGACGAGTCTCTTGTGAAAAACATATTTCCGTCCCCGCTTGAGACAAGCCCTCTCGAGAATACTATTGTGGACATTTTAAAAAAGAGCCGCCCCGGGATCTTTAAGACGCTGGAGCATTTTTCGGATGTTCCGTTTACATTAGAAGACGATGTATTTTGTCATTTGAAGGATGAGATTTTATTCTATATCAGTTTTTATGAATTTGAACAACAGCTCGGCGAGGCAGGATATACCCTTGCGTTTCCGGAAATCACAGAACATGGCGGATTGGAGACAAAAGAGGTATACGATATGGCGCTCGCATGGAAAAACCGTTTTTCAGAGTATAACGTTGTGAAAAACGATATTTTATACGAGGAGGGCAAGTCGTTTCTCGTCATCACAGGGCCAAACCAAGGCGGAAAGACGACGCTTGCCAGAGCGGTCGGACAGTCTGTGTATTTTATGCTCATCGGTCTGAAAGCGCCCTGCCGTCAGATGAAAACAAGATTTTTTGAACAGATCTTGACGCATTTTGAGGTAGAAGAGAGCGTGGAGACCGGAGCCGGAAAATTGAAAGAGGAATTACAGCGGCTTAAGCCGATGATGTTAGGAAGCTCCGGCAGCAATAATTTTGTTATTTTGAATGAACTTTTTACAACCGCTACGACTTACGACGCCCGGATCATGGCAAAAAAGGTATTGGAGCATTTTATCGGAAATAACTGTCTCGGAATTTATGTCACGCACATTCAGGAACTTGCCGATGAAACCTCACAGCCGGGAATCCAGAGCATGGTGGCACAGATCGAGCCGGGAGAAGAGGCAGTCCGGACGTATAAAATCCTTCCGATGGCGGCAAATGGTCTTGGGTATTCGGATTCCATCGTAAAAAAATATGGGCTTGATTTTGAACAGGTGACAAAACGTATTGCAAATCTGTAACGATAAAAATGAATAGAAGCGAGGTGGATTTTATATGGATTCTTTTTTATTATATCCGGAAAAAAGCCTGTCAGGAGAGAGTGCGTATCCATCCTTTCAGGATATTTATAAGGACTTAAATTTAAACATCATCTTAAAAATGATGTCGCAAAACGACGTATTTATCATGGATCAGCTCCGAAGTGTGATGATGGTTCCGGTGCGGGATGAAACCGATCTGCGGTATCGCTACGAAATCATCAAAAATTTTTATCAGAACCAAGAGCTTCTGGAAGAACTGTATCAGTCCGGGCGGGAGGGATTCCAGATGGCAGAGCAGTATAAGAAGGAACGGGAGCAGAACAGAGGAAAGTCGACGTATAAGACCAGTTCCATTATCGCAGCTCTAAATTTTATCGAGACAGCCACCGCCTTATTGAAAAAAATACAAAATACCCTTCATGAGCATAAGAAGGAACTGGAGGCTGACGGACTCAAAAATTTCCTGCAGCGCCTTTCCCGGTATCCTTTGGAGGAGTTTGAGGATTTCCACAAGAAAATCCTGTTTTTTACGACGGGCGGCGAAGGGGTCTTCTCGATCCGGATCAGCGGCGGCCTTAAGATTGGAAGCAGCCGCCTATGCGATTGCAACAATGATTCCGGCTATTCTCCCAAAGGGACTTCCCGCAAACTTTTGAAACTTTATTATAAGATGGTACGGAAGGATACGATCATGGTCGAAGAGGAGGCGCTGGATAAAGACATCAATCTTTTTCTGGAGGCAAACATGCAGCGCATCACCGACGTATATCAGCCCTTGATCGAGGATGTTTTGACCTTTTTATTTGATTTTGCCAAAGAGACCGCCTTTTATAAGGGCGTCAACATTATGCAAAACCGCATGGGCGAGCTGTCGCTTCCCCTCTGTTATGGCAGCATCGAAAAAGACAACAGCTGCCGGGATATCGCAGGACTGTATGAGTTATCGCTTGCCATTTACACACAGACGCATCCGGTCTCAAATACCCTGAAACACGAGAACAAAACCCTGACCGTCATAACCGGTGCCAATCAAGGCGGCAAATCAACCTTTCTGCGAAGTTTCGGGATCGCCCAGATCATGCTGCAGTGCGGTATGCCGGTTCCGGCAAATCGTTTCTGTTCCGGTCTGTATCCGCGCATCCATACGCATTTTACGCGAAAAGAGGACGCGATGCTCACAAGAGGACGTCTGGAGGAGGAACTCAAACGGATGAGTGGGATCCTTTCCGAAGTGTGCCAAAACAGCCTTCTCCTCCTGAATGAATCCTTTGCCAGCACGACAGAAAAGGAGGGTTCCCAGATCGCATATAATGTGATCCTTCCACTCTATCAGAAGGGAATCCATGTCATGATGGTCACACATCTTCATGAATTTGCCCGAAAGCTTTATGAAAAGAAAGAGGAGAGAACCGAATTTCTTGTCGCAGAGCGGAAGGAAAATGGAGAGCGCACGTATCACATGCTCCCCGGCCAGCCCCATTATTCCAGTTATGGGACAGATTTATATGAGTATATGATCGGAAATTTATAAGTTTCCTCAAAAAAATTTTAAAAAAATCGAATAAACGTTTGACAAACGCCCGTTCGTGTGATATGATGTTTTAAAACAAACGTTCGTATCATTTGTTCGGAATATACATTCGGCACGAGGGGGAATTGTCATGAGAAAACTTAACTTGATCAAAATTTTTACGGTTATTGTACTGCCTGTGTTCCTTTTGGCGATAAGCTGCTTTTTCCTGAGTAAAAACACGGAGGCGGAGAGCAGGGGGGATAAGGTAGATGATGTGGTCGCCTATGAATCGGTTCTGATCTGCAAGGGAGATACCCTTTGGTCGCTCGCCAGTGAACGTCTGGATGAACCGACAAACGCAGAAATCCAGAGTTACATTGAAGAAATTGTATCGATCAATCATATGTCGTCTTCACAGATTCATACGGGAAATTATATTTTGATCCCGAGGTATGATACCTTCTGAGAAAAATATGTACGCATAGAACACTTATGCACAAAAAGTATGATAACACAGAACTTGTCAGATCATGTAAAAATGTGCCATAATTGTGCCAATAATGACTGTTACAATCAGTATTGGCAATAAATTTACATTATTTAGACAAGGGGCGAATTTTATATGTTATCATTCAGAAAACGAATACTATGCGGTCTGTTTATTATGGTTTTGGGACTGCTTGCCGGAAGCGGCATGTTTTCCGCAAAATCTTCAAACGCAGCGTCACTCCGGATCAAGATGAACGGAAAGACGACTTATTACAAGAAAAAACAGTCGACTGTAAAATATGGAAAAAAGAGAATCTCCAATACGAAATATAAGGGACTGACGATCAAGAACACAAGAATGGCTCCTTATGACGATGTGTTCCGAAAGGGATTAAAAGTAAAGACGACATATTCCTCCTCATCGGGAAAGATCACAATGACCAAAGGTGCTATGAAGATTAAAATGACGGTGGGAAGCAAATACGCCTATGTAAACGGTGTAAAACGGAAATTACCTGCCGCACCGGTCAAAGTGCGTTATGTAAGTAAGAGGAAAAACAAGGTTCTTGTTCCGGTTAAATTTCTGTGTGAACAGCTTGGATATAATTACAAAGCAGCGGATTCCACTATTACGATCACAGATGCGATCATGGTTCAGTATAATGGTGTGACAAAACGATCGACGGTTGTTGGAAAACTTTCCTATAACGGAAAAGAGCATACACTTTCCACAATGCCTGTGATCAAACTTGGCGGTACGGTATACATTCCGGCAGAAGAAGTTTTTAAAAATGTGATCGGGATCGATTATAACTACGACAGCGAGCAGGAGCTTCTCACATTGACAAATGAGACAACCGGTAAAAAGGTTCAACTGTATCTGGATCAGGATACGTTCACGGTAAATGACGTTGAACAGGAATTGTCTGCCCCCATGTACAATGTAAAGCGGATGGATACAAAGAAAACCGTACTTTGCATTCCGGCAAAAACGGTAGCAAAACAGCTCGGCTATCATTATAAGTGGGACAAGGTAAAATCCGTGGTCAGCATACATGACCTCACTTACTTCGACTGGAAGACAGATAAATCGATAGCTCTGGGAGATACAGTAAACTACATTACTGCGGCGAAAGCCACTTACAATCCGACGCTCGATCTGATTTCCTTTTCCATCCGTGGAACGAATACAGATCTTATGAATCAGGTGTCTGTCGTGAGAAATGACAACGTCATTACGGTTACGATCCCTGCTTCCTCCAAATATCTTCTGGATAATTTTGCTTTTACAAAATTTGTAAACACATTAGAAAAATTTGAAGTATTGGAGGATGGTGCCGGTAATGTGATCATGAATATCACTGGCTACAGCCCGACGGATTTTGCATATTCTTCCCTAGAAGGAGTTCTCACGATCAACATAATGGGAGAGTATATCGGCAGTTATGGCTTGAAGATCATGAAACCGGAAGGCATTTCGATCATGAACGTGACAAATGAAGACCTGTATAACAATCAGGAATTTAAAATATATATCGCCGGCAACCACATTGATTTTCTGAACCAGAATCCGGTCATCATCAACAGTGATCTGGTCGAGGATATTGAGACAACATTATCCTCAGATGGAAATACAGTAATTACCGTATATACATCAAAACTTCAGGGCTATAAAATATATGATAAATCCGATTCGTTTGTGGTGACGATGGGGAATCCACGGAATATTTACAAAAACATCGTGGTTCTGGATGCCGGACATGGCGGCCATGATGCCGGTGCATCCAATAAGGGAACAAAGGAAAAAGACTTGAACTATAAAATCATTTATACACTGATGAAAGGATATTTTTCCTCCAATGCACCGGATACAAAGGTGTACTGGACACGTACGAACGATTCCTTTATCACACTGGCTAACCGTGCATCTTTTGCCAGTAAAGTAGGCGCAGACCTGTTTATCAGCCTTCATATGAATTCGGCGAAATCTTCAAGTGCAAATGGTACGGAGGTATATTATTCCACGAACAATAACAGTAAGAGTTTCTCCGGAATCACAAGCAAAACAGTAGCCACACTGTTTAAGGATAATCTGGTTTCCAATCTGGGGACAAAGAGCCGGGGAGTTAAGACTGCCGGTTATTATGTAACCAAACACAATACTGTTCCGGCAGTGCTGATCGAGCTTGGCTTCTTGTCGGGAAATTCGGATTATTACAAACTTACGAACTCGACGTTCCAACAAAATTCGGCGAAAATAATTTATGATACGATCAATCAGATTTTTACCACGTATCCGACTGGACGCTAAGACCAGACGCTAGAACCAGACGCTAGAACCAGACGCTAATAAAGGATTTGATTTAAAAACAGGATGAACACCCCCGATGCTCATCCTGTTTTTTTATTCTTTTCGCAATGTGACAGCGGAAGCTGCCTTTCGTTTCCGATCATCACCAAGCGCCGCATAATGCTTTCTCGTCGTATTTACATCATTGTGTCCAAGAACTTCTGCGACAAGGTAAATATCGCTTGTCTCGCGATATAACGAGGTTCCATAGGTGCTTCTTAATTTGTGGGGCGTGATATGCTTGATCGTTGTAACATGTTTGGCGCAGTCCGATACGAGATTTTCAACAGACTGCACACAAATTCTCCGTTTTTGGACGGAGAGGAAGAGTGCGTGTTCATGTCCCTCTTTGGCAGGAATGTCTTTGCGGATTTCCATATATTTTGAAAGTGCCTCTGCAACCTCCTCGCCAAAATAGACAAAATCCTCTTTTCCGCCTTTCCGGATGATTTTGATACGGTTATTCTTAAAATCAACATCCTCAACATCCAGTCCCACACACTCAGAAACACGAACACCTGTTCCGAGCAAGAGAGTAAACAATGCGAGATTTCGTTCTTTGTTTTTTTCAAAATAAACCTTTTTCATGCCTGACAGCTTTTCAGAGCCATGTTCCACATAATCCAATAATTCCGCAACTTCATCGTAATCCAGACGGATAATTTCTTTTTTGTGAAGTTTGGGCATATCAACAATAACCGTTGGATTGTTGCTGATCAGTTCACGTTTATAAAAATAGGCAAAAAAGCTTCTCAATGCAGCAAGTTTGCGGTGAAGGCCCTGTTCGTTATTTGTGTGCGTTTTTCCCTCAGAATCCGTATATAATTTCAAATATTCTAAGTATTCCTCGATATCAACTGCCTGAAGACGTTCCAGATCATCCAACCGGATCTCTGTAATGTCTTTATCCTTAAATATCGGATTGGAGCAGATGAGATAATAGAAAAAAATCCTTATGTCATATACATATGAAATTCTTGTTTTCGCTGAAGTATTTGGCTCGATTGCCCGAAAATAATCCTTGCTAAAAGAAGGCATCGTAGCGAGAACCTCACGCAGCTTTAATGTGTTAGAGCGGGTGTTTTCTTCATGATATGTTATTTTTTTATCCAATTTGACCACATCCTTTGCAGATTATTGTATGTATCTAGTATAGCATATTCTTCCAGATTTGTACACCTCTTTTTGAAAAACTGGAGTTTGTCCAAGAGAGTTATGCAGCACACACACAACGTACATCTCCCACCAGCTCACTTTGTCTTATATTTTCGTGCCTTTAGGAATCCTTAGTCTCTGATAAAACCAAAAAAAGAAACAGATCTCTCTGCCTCTTTTCTTTCTTCCAATACGGAGATTTCCCACCGCCATATATTTTATTTATTTGTATCAACCACCTTGCGAAGTTCCATCAATTCCTCTGGCGATAATTTTTTTCCATCAAAATAATCATGAATAAAGTTTGCAACCGAACCGTTAAACAGATTTTTGATGAGTACCGCTGTCTCAATCTCCTGAACCTGTTTTTTTGAGATGGCGGCGCGGCACAAAAAGCCGGGATCCTCTCTGGTGATCGCACCTTTATCAATCAGTCGTTTGATATATGTATATGTCGTGTTTTTTTCCCACCCGATATATTCTTTAATAATCTTGGAGATATCTTTGGCGGCAAGTACTTTATTGCTCCAAAGCAGCTCCATAACATTTAATTCCCCTTCGTGCAAACGAATTTCTTTTGATTTTTGCTGACCCATTTTTTCCATAAACCTCCTCATATATCCGCTTTCTTCTATTGTAGAATACCCCTCGCATCTCGACTACTTTTGTAGAAACCCTTTCTCCGAACCAATCTTCTCTTAATAAAAGTACAAATATATATTTCGTGATCTTGTCCTTTTCCCACAAATTTACATCGGTGGGAATTATCTATATTCTACTACAATAGAACCCCAAAGTCAAGGGAATTTTTGCACAATTTATTTTAGTTTTTTTAGTAAAGTTTCAAAATATTCCGGAAGCGGGGCTTCAAATTCCATGTATTCGTCAGTTGTAGGATGAACAAAGCCGATCGTCTGTGCATGCAATACCTGACCCTGAAGATTCTTAAATTTGCTGTTGCCCGCGCCATAGACAGGATCGCCCAACAGGGGGTGTCCGATATGGGACATATGAACCCGGATCTGATGTGTCCGTCCGGTTTCCAAACGGCATTCAATATAGTTAAATGTGCGATCCAGATGATCCAATACACGATAATGTGTGACAGCTCGCTTGCTGTTTGTCTGGGTCACAGTCCGTTTCTTACGGTCTGTCGGATGCCGCCCGATCGGCAAATCGATCGTACCGCTGTCCTCGGAAAAATTGTGCCAGACGATCGCGCGGTATGTCCGGGTGATACTGTGTTCCCTGAGCTGGTCAGAAATGCACTGGTGCGCATGATCATTTTTACATACAATGATCGCCCCAGTCGTGTCCTTGTCGATCCGATGGACGATTCCCGGCCGCAGCACGCCGTTGATCCCAGACAGCCTGTCCCCGCAGTGGAACATGACCGCATTTACAAGCGTATCCGAATAATGTCCCGGCGCCGGATGAACGACCATGCCCTTTGGCTTATTTATGATCAGGACATCTTCGTCCTCATACAAAATATCGAGCGGGATATCCTGTGGTTCGATATTCAGTTCTTTCGGTTCCGGAAGACGGACGCAGATCTCATCTCCGGCACAGACAGGCGTCTTTGGTTTTATGCCGGAATTTCCATTGATACTTACGTGGTCTTCCTTTATCAGTTTTTGTATGTAGGAACGCGATAAGTCCATACATTTGTCCGCCACAAACTGGTCTGCCCTCATGCCGGCGTCCTTCTCTTCCACCACTAGTCTTATTTGTTCCATACCCATCATCCCTTTGTTGTCTGCTTAAAAAAGTTCCGTCTGCTTAAAGTCCTCGTCCTTATATTTAATCAAAAGACAATACAAGATCAATACTGCTGAAATACACACAAAACAATCCGCCAGATTAAAGACCGGAAAATTGATCAGGGAAAAATAAATAAAATCCACGACGTACTGGTTCATGATGCGGTCGACAAAATTCCCAAGTGCGCCCGCTGATAAAAGCGTCAGGCAAAAACGCAGCAGGGTAAACCGTCTGGCATGGGGAAGCCGGAGAAAGGCAATAAAGATCACAGCCAGAACAATCACGGTGACAGGAACTAAAAGCCACATCTGCCCCTGCATGATCCCCCACGCAGCCCCCTTATTTTCCAGATAGTGCAGTTCAAGCACATCCGGAATCAGAACGATATCCCGCTCTTTCAAAAAATGAACTGCCATATATTTACTGATTTGGTCGATAAACGTAAGTAAAACAAACATCATAAAAAATATAATGTTTGTTTTACGCATGAGATTCTTTTTATTAAAAATCAATTTTATATTCATATTCTCAAAAAACCTGTAATTTGTCAGAAATCATCTACGGAGCCTAAAAATTCAAAGGGATCGTCCGATTTCTTATTATTCTGATTATTGATATTTAAATCCTGAAGCAGAGAATCAAGGGTCGGAACACTTTCTGCGCTCTTTGGCTCCGGCTCAATCTTCTCATTCTGCAGCTCTTCATTGGCGGCGATCTCGTCCTCAAAGATAATATCCATCGGTTCTACGACTTTTGCCTCTACCGGTTCTAATACGGTCGGGTTCTTCGCCGGTTTCGGAGCCTCGATCTTATCTAACGCTGCCGGTTCTCCCACTTTATCGACAACAGCCGGTTCTCCGATCTTATCTAACACCGGCGCCTCTTTCGCCGGAGCGGTCAGGGAATCCGGTTTCTCGATCTGATCCGAGATAACTGCCTGAGCCGCCGGATCTTGTATGGTGGCGGGTTCTACTGTATTGGCAACAGGTGAAGTCAGTTCTATCGTGTTTGTAACAGGCGCCGCCGGTTTTGGTGTGCTTGCAACAGGTGCCGCCGGTTTTGGTGCGCTCGCAACAGGTGCTGCCGGTTTTACCGTACTTGTAACAGGTGCGGCGGGTTCCGGCGTCTTAGCCGGCTGTGGTGTTATGGAAATTTCCGGCTCTACTTCTGTCTGCACCGTATTGACCGTTGTCCGTAAGTCGATCGTATCCGCATTGAGAAGTTCTTCTCGGGAGGAGTCAAAATCGAGCGGGTTCTGTGGCTTCGCAGCCGGCCGCGGTTTTGGCTGTGGACGCGGAGGCTTTGGTTCAGCCGCCGGTTTTGCCTTTGGAATCTCCTCCTTGATAACCGCATCGAGAGGTTTATCTAATTCCTCCGGCTTGGATATATTAAACTGCTCTCCGTCTACCAACTGGAGCTGTGCGCTTGCCGCTTCTTTTAACTGCAGCTTATACTGGTTAAACTCCTGAATAAGACGTATGCATTTATTTTTTATCTTATCATATTTTTCCTCCGCAGTATGAACGATATCGTCAGCCCGTTTATGAGCCTCTTTTTCGATCGTCTCTGCTTTGAGGATCGCCGCATCCTTTGTTTCCTTCGATGTCTTCTCTGCAAGGATCAGCGCCTTCTGGAGAGTGGTCTCAATGGAACGGTAATACTGGACACCGTCACTGAGCGTCTTAATCTTTTTGTTCATCTCCGCTTTTTCAGCTTCGAGCTTTTTGTTTGCCTCCAAAAGATTCTTATAATTATCAAAGACGAGGTCGAGGTACGCATCCATCTCATCTTTCTCGTATTTTTTTCTCTTTGCTTCCACCTTTTTGTTTTGCAATTCCATCATTGATAACATATAAAGGTTCCTCCCTTATCTATCATTTCCGTATTTTTTTAAAATCCCCTGCATGTTTTAAAACTCCCTGCTGATCGTAGGCATCGTCGCTGTTCCCTCACCAAGAGTCAGCGAATCCCCGCTGATATCTACATTCTCAGGCGTAAAGATGAAAATGTATTTGGATATCTGGTGGTATTTCCCATTGATCGCATAAATGCAGCCCGAAATAAAATCCATGATACGCTGTGCGTCATCCGGATCAAATCCCTCAAGATTGACAACAACAGGTTTGGATTCCAACAACGTGTTGCAGATTTCTTGGGAATCTTCAAATGAAGTCGGCTGTACGATCTTGACTTCCATCATTGAACGGTTCAGGGACACAACTTTTGGTTTTGAGTTCAGAAAACCGCTTCTTCCGGTTTTTGCTGCATCCTCATACGTCTCTTTTGTGGACGCTGCCTTGCGTGAGTTTGACGCTTTTGGCTGAGGAACATTTTCTTCCTCAAAATCATCATATTCATAATCATCATACTCATCATACTCATCATCAATGCCATCCAGTTTAAAAAAATTTAAAAGTGAATTTAAGCCCATTATCCTAACCCTTTCCTGATTGTATCAATTTTGCGTATTGTACTGTCGTTCCCCGAATATACCGGTTCCGACCCTGACAAAAGTAGCCCCCTCTTCAACCGCAACTTCATAGTCTCCGGTCATACCCATAGAAAGCTCCTTCATACTAATATTATCAATGTTTTTAGCGTTTATGTCAACTAGTAATTTTCGTAAATTCTGAAAATGAACCCGGTTGTCCTCCGGATTGTCTGTATAAGGTGCGATCGTCATCAGACCGCACACTTTTATATTCGGCATTTTGGCGATTTTACGCACGATTTCTTCGGTCTCTTCCGGCATCAGCCCGAATTTTGATTCCTCTCTGGCAACATTTACCTCGATCAGTATACGGGCAGTTTCGCCCGCCTTTTTATACTCCTTCTGGATCTGCTCGGCAAGGCGCAGGGAATCGACCGAGTGGATCATCGCTGTCTTTCCCACGATCTGCTTTACTTTATTGCGCTGCAGGTGTCCGATGAGATGCCATTCGATCTCCTTTGGAAGTACCGCTTCCTTTTTTATGATCTCCTGTACTTTATTTTCGCCGAAGATGAGGATGCCGGACTCCATCGCCTCCTCGATCATTTCAACCGGTTTTGTTTTGCTGACAGCGATCAGTGTTACTTCCTCTCTCTTCCTGCCACTCCTCTCACACGCTTTGGCGATTTTTTCCTCCACCTGTCTGAGATTTTCTGTTACCATGTTCAGTCACCCCTTTTATTGTACAAAATCATCTTCATTGATCCGCTCCGGATTTACGACGATATGGTCAAAATTCGATATCCCTCCGGTCGTATCCGATGAAATGATCGTATATTCATTATTTTCATAAATTTTTTCGATTTTCTTAAACTGGCAGTAACCCATATTGACGCAGTATACGCCCTCCTCTTCCGCTGTTTCCTGCACAGTATAAGGTTCATTGTTCGACGGGTCGATGATCGTATCCCCCGGTTTTAATACGGACTCACTGACGTAATAATACCCATCCGATACTGGACAGTCAGCAAGTGAGGTAAACTCTTTTTTGGAGCCGCCCTCTTTGTCATAGATGAGCCGCAGAACTCCCTTTTCTGCATCATCGCCGCCTGACGTAGCGAGGTTTTCCGGAATCATCGCCAGTTCTTTTGTGAGAATGGAAGAATTTGGAATTTTAAAACCCTCTGCCGAATTGAGATTAAGTTCAATATCAAGAAAACGGTCATTCAAATATCTTCCCATAAACCGGCTCATGGACAAAACCGCAAAATTTGTGCCGCCATTATTCTGGATCGTCAGTTCTGCGTTGAACGAAACATTATCCCTTTTTACGGTCACCCGGACGGTGTCCATTTCCCGCAATTTAGCCTCTAACTCTTCTGTCAGCAAAAGGATGATCTTCCAGTCCTCATTGGAGACAAGTTTGTAGACCGGCGTATCCTTTTCGATTTTTTCAGAAGAACTCAACTGCCTGCGTTCGACAGACGCCACCTTCTGGAAAAGCTCCGGCGTCACGCTCTCCGGCGTCATTTCCTCGTATCCGTCGATCGAATAAGAAAGGATGCCGGATGCCTTTGAGCGGCATCTGGTGAAATCCTCCGTAAAATTATTTTCGGAGAGCTGTTTTTTCAGGTCACTGTATAGATTATCCCGGCTCTGTTCAAAAATCGTATTTTCGATATTGTAATGGAAATCTTTTATATTATAATAAGAAGAGGTCTTAAAATTCGTGTAAAAATCACTGATGACCTCCCGCATATTTGCGATATCGGCGGCTGTCGCCGTAGAATCTGCTCCCACCTGCTCGAGAAGTTCTCCGATGGAGCCGCTGCCATCGAGCGTATAAACCACTTCATTTTTTCCGACCTTACTCTGGTCTGCATGATAAAAATTCACGTAGCCGCTCTCTTCGGAACGGATCACCTCTTCATTGCGGATGATAAAACCGGTGAGCGTACTGTCATCGGCGATGCTTGTCTCATTGACCTCATAAATGCTGACATGTTCTTTTTTTAAATAATTCCATGCCACAGCAGCAATATAAACCAGTATAACAAGCAGGATCATCGTACCCACTCTTGGACGGAATGGTTTTTTATATGAAACGATCTTATTATCACTCAAAACAGGGTCTTCCTTTCTAAAGTAAATCGCCTCCTGATGAATAATCGCCGGAAAATCCGTAAATAATTCTACTGTAATCCACAAAACAAGGAGGAAACGGTTATGAAAACAATCGATTATATTGCACTTGTCATCGTTATCATCGGAGCGGTAAACTGGGGCCTGATCGGTTTTCTTAATTTTGATCTGGTCGCATTCTGCTTTGGTTCCATGTCGCTTTTTTCACGGATCATCTATGGCATTGTTGGTATCTGCGGCCTGTATGCGATCAGTTATTGCGGCAGGATACGCAATTAACGGTTGCCAATGTCACCAGAACAAAAACCGGTGGCATTACATATAGCTCAAACCGGCGTTTCGCCGAGAAGATGATCAGGGACGGACAAGTTCGCGCCAATCCAAGTCGCCTCTTTCCAGTGCTTTTACGAGAAGCTCCGCTGTCGCCACATTGGTAGCTAACGGAATGTTATGGACGTCACAGAGTTGAAAAAGTGTCGTTACTTCCGGTTCGTGGGATTTCGGCGTCAGCGGATCCCTCAGAAAGATCACGAGGTCAATATCATTATTTTCAATCTGCGCCCCAAGCTGTTTTTCCCCACCAAGATGGCCGGCAAGATATTTGTGGATATTCAGGTTCGTGACCTCCTCCACAAGCCTTCCCGTCGTAGCGGTAGCGTAAATTACATGTTTGCTCAGTATTCCACGATATGCGATGCAGAAATTCTGCATGAGTATCTTTTTGGAATCATGCGCAATCAACCCAATATTCATATACAAAAACCCTCCTCAAAGTTATGCAATGTATTCTTTATACACTAATATCTGTCGTTCAGGCTGAGACTGTCTGCAAAACTTCCATTGCTTCCGCGGTTTGGCTGGATGCTGATATTGATCAGGATCCCGACCGCCATCATATTACTGACAAGGGACGAAAGCCCATTGCTCAAAAATGGCAATGGCAAGCCTGTATTTGGCAGAATGGACGTAGCTACGCCGATATTAAAAAATGTCTGAAAACAGAACATCGAACCGATTCCGATCGCGATCATCATCCCCATATAGTCCTTTGCCCGTTTTGCAGCAATAAAACATTTTATAATGATAATAGAAAGCAGCGTCAGTATGACCATGCAACCAATAAACCCAAATTCCTCGCTGATCGGCGTCCAGATAAAATCGCTTTCCGTCACGTCGACCGAATGATAATTCCGGCTCTCCGAAGCCCCCTCTAAAAGCCGTTTTCCATATAGCTTTCCGGAAGCGATCGACAAAACGGAATTGTTCTGCTGATACATGATCCCGAGCGCTTCTGACTCCGGATTCAGGAAACCATTGATCCTCTGTAACTGGTAATCCTTAAGAAGAATCTGAAACGGCTGCTGGATGTACCAGATCAAAAAAGCAGAAACCGGCACCAAAACAGCCACAACAGGCCCGAATATCTTCCGCCCCATTCCGGAAGAGATCAGCATGATCACAAGTACTACCATGATGACCACACTTGATGACAGATCGGACTGCACCAGTATAAACATCGTCGGCACGACAGCGAGCAGGCAGGCGAGAAAGAACGTCTTAAAACTCTGCAGCCTGTCCCGGCGGCGCATCAGAAAGGTAGCCAGTGTCAAGATGACAATGATCTTACAGACCTCCGACGGCTGAAACATAAAAACCCTAAAATCAAGCCAACGGTACGAATCCGTCACTCCTTTTGAGCCAAGCGGAGAAAATCTTGTGGCGGCAACGAGTATTGTCGCTGCCACATATAAGACCGGTACATACATACATATTGTATGGTAATCAAGAAGTGAAAAAACAATAACAATAAACAGGCCCGCCACGACAGCGACAACCTGACGTTTCAACGAACCAACCCCAAGAATCGACAGCATGTATGAGCTTATAAGGGAAAGTATGAGTACAACCACTATAAGCACAATATCATAATTTTTCCAGTTATACCTTTTTGATGCCAGCCATTGCTGCGCCTTTTCTTTTATATTTATCATAATAATTTTCCACTACCAGTTAAGATTATTTTGTCTGTTTCATGCTGACGATCGGAATATTAGCAAATAATGCCGGAACAGTACCGTTATCCCCCTCAGATTCCGTCTGTTCTATTTTTATGTCCAGTCCCTTCTGGTCAATCTCCACATACTTGGACAGTACATGGATAATATCGTTTTTGATCTGCTCCATCAGTTCAGGGGAACAGTTCGCCCGATCCGAAACAAGTACCAGTTTCAGCCGGTCTTTTGCGACATTGCTGGATGATTTTTTTCGGAAAAAATCTGAAAATCCCATGATTGTTACAACCTCCACGTTTTCTTTTAATTGTTTTTAAACTTACTCTTTATCTTTGAGAAAAATCCACTGCCTTTTGACAGATCCAGCAAAGGAACATCTTCACCCATGATGCGGTGGCATATATTTTCGTATGCTTGTCCCGCCAGAGAACGGCTTCCCACCAGAGGCTCCCCTTGATTGGTTGAAACAACGATATTTTCATCATCCGGCACGATACCTAACAGGTCGATCGCAAGGATTTCCACTACATCGTCACTTGACATCATATCCCCTCTTTTTACCATGTCTGCACGCAGACGGTTTACAACAAGTTCTGTCCTTTTTACCTCATTTGCATTCAAAAGCCCGATGATACGGTCTGCATCACGTACTGCCGAGACCTCCGGCGTCGTTACGACGATCGCGCGGTTTGCGCCTGCGATCGCATTCTGGAAGCCCTGCTCGATACCGGCAGGACAATCAAGCAGTATGTAATCAAATTCGTCCTTGAGCTCTTGGGTAAGTTTTTGCATCTGCTCCGGAGATACTGCGGTCTTATCGCGTGTCTGCGCCGATGGGAGCAGATAGAGATTTGGATATCTCTTATCCTTGATCAACGCCTGTTTGATCCGGCAGTTTCCCTCGATCACATCGACAAGGTTATATACGATCCGGTTCTCAAGCCCCATGACAACATCCAGATTCCGGAGTCCGATATCCGTATCGATCAATACCACCTTCTTACCTTCTTTTGCCAGTCCGGTACCTACGTTTGCAGTCGTGGTCGTTTTGCCCACGCCTCCCTTGCCGGATGTGATTACGATTACTTCACTCATGTTTTGTTTACCTGTCCTTTCTTCTATCCTATCCTTATATAATACTTGAATGCCCATAAAAAAGCAAATCTTTTTACAGGGAAATATCATTTAACACAGTCCGGTCTAATGTCTCGATGTAAATATTCCCATCCTGCGAGAAGGCGATCTTTGCCTCGTTGACCGTTTTTTGTTTTTCGTCCGGGCTTCTGGCGATGATATCCCCGATGCGGATCTGGGTCGGATTCATCTTAAGCGCCACGACAAAGCAGTTTTCTTTTCCGGAGGCACCTGCATACACATTTCCCAAAAGCTTTCCCAGAACAATGACATTTCCGGTCGATACGACCTGCGCTCCGGCATTTACATCGCCGAGGATCACAATGCTTGTCTCAAATTCCAAAACCTGTCCGGAACGGAGTGTTCCCTTATAAAACTGCCCGGTATTGGAATTCATGCTCATAAGCTTCTCTTCGAGTGTCTTGCTGAAATGCGCTTCTCTCTCCGCATTGTCATCGATCACACACACGATGTCAAGTTCCGAATTTTCTGTGATGCAGCTTACGAGAGCGAGCTGCTCTTCGTCACTCAGCTTCCTTCCCTCAAAGGAAAGTGCGATCTGGGCGCTGCCAAGAAAGTCCGATGACGTCTTAAATTTCTCACAGACTTTTTCTTTTAATTCACCAAATGGCATCTTATCATCCAGATGTACGATGATTCCTGATTTGGTTCCTTTAATAATGACTGGATTTTTCATACTTTCCTCCTTACCTATATTTTTAATCCGTAACTCCGCCGGAATTGCTGACAGGACTTGTCGCTGAATTTTTCAGCAGTTTCTTTCTTGAACCCTCGTCAAAGTAATAACGGTAAATATAACTTGCTAAAGACGCCGCATTACTCGATGTAAAGGCATTCGGGATAACGACGGTGACAGAAATCTCCGGTGACTCATACGGAGCAAAGGAAACAAACAGCGCATGGTTTGGCTCGTTTGCACTGATCTGTGCAGTTCCCGTCTTTCCTGCCACTTTTACCGGCACGCTCTCAAAAACCGGTTTCTGGCTACCGTTATTTACAACCATATACATACCGCTTCTTATGGCATCCAGTGTCGTGGACTGGATATTGAGTTTATTCCTTACTTTTGCTTTGTTTTTCTTTTCCTTATCCTTGCTGACGTCTACTGTGCGGTCGACAAGTGTAAGATCATAGCAGGTCTCTCCGTTTGCGATCGTCGAGACATAACGCGCTAACTGCACCGGCGTATAACTGTTTGTACCCTGCCCGATCGCAGAACGCACCGCATCCATATCAGATACATTCGGTTCTGCCTCTGAGAGTTCAATCCCGGAAAGATCGGTCAACCCATAAATATCCGCATACTTCTCAAGTTTTTTCAGTCCCCGTTCGTTATTTAACACACCGCCGGTAAGCCCGCTCAACTGATATCCCATCTCATAAAAGAAATAGTTACAGGAGTGCTGGATCGCCTGTGAGACATTGATCGTGCCATGTCCGGACTTTGACCAGCATTTGGGCGACTGGGGGCCGATCTTATCAAAAACAACTTTATCTGACACCGTGGAGTGGGGATTGATGATCCCCTCCTCAAGCGCAGTCGTCGCAGATACCATTTTATAAGTAGAACCGGGCGCCATCTTCTGCTGCGTCGCACGGTTTAAAAGCGGTGACGCAGAATTTGAATTGATCTTTGAAAAATAGTCGTTATTGACCGAGTTTGCAAATTTATTATTATCATAACTTGGATATGATACAAGCGCCTTGATCTTGCCGGTTTTCGGATCGGTCACGACGACGACCCCAGCGCATGGCGTCAGCCCGAGTTCTCCCGGCGAGATTTCCAGTGAGCGGATCTTCGACTTCACAAAACCGAACGGACTCTGCATCCCGGTTTTCAGTTTTGCCGCCATCGCTTTGTCCTTTTTCAGATATCCCTGTTCATACAAAAGCAGGCAGACCTCTCTTCCGCTTATCACATCATTATAAACAAGCGTATGATATATTTTCTTATCAAAAGCGGTATCTTCGGCAAGAGACTCAAAGACATAGTCTTTTAATTTGCTATAAATCTCCTCCGTGCTGTAATAATCATCCCCGACGTTCAAAGCTTCCAGATTTAACCAGTTGTTTGAGATCGCATAGATCAGAAACCGGCTGAGGCTGATCTTGCCATTTGCGTATTTATTGTACGTCTCATCGGTTTTATCCATCTTATCCGAAGCGATGACTTCATCCGTCCTTAACATCGAATAGATATAATCCAGATATTCTTTTGTCGTCTCTGACACATCATCCCCGGGAACGCCATAATTGTAAGCGAGCTGGCGTTTGAGCATCTTGATCGTCGACTTCTTTTCCGAGGTGAATTTATCATACACATTTTTTTCAAGGGAAGAGGCATCCGGGGCGCTGAATTTTGTAATGTCAACCAAGCCATTTTCTAGGATCGCGCTGTACACATCATAGATCGGAACCCGGATATCATCCGCTTTTTTCCCTTTGGAACCGGCGCTCTTACTGTTGTTTAGTTTGGAGATCAAAACACCGGCGATCATTTTCTCCGTCAGTTTATATGCCGCTTTTTGAAGTTCCGAATCAATCGTCAGGTAAATATCGTTTCCCGCGACTGCGTCCACATGATCTTTTGTCTCCACGACACGGGAGCTGCTGTCTACGACCAGTGTCTCGCTTCCCTTTTTCCCTTTGAGCTGATCTTCGTAGGTACTCTCGATACCGGTCTTTCCAATCTGGTCTGCCGCTGTATATGTGTCATCATTATTTTCCTTCATCGTGGCAAGTGTATCGGAGGAAATGAGTCCCGTATACCCGATGATATGGGAAAAATAATAGCTGTCATAATAAACTCTTTTGGCGTCCTCGCTGACCTCTACACCAGTCAGATTCGCCGAATTTTCCTTGATGGCTGCCACTGTCTCGGCACACACATCCGAACTGATCGTAACCGGCTCGTATTTCTGATAGGTATTCATCATGAGCGCATACCGGATCGCCATGATCTCAAGCGCTGTCCGGTCATCATAGTCCTGTTCCTTCTTTGCCTTCTCCTCATCTGTTTTTTCCTCTCCGGTCAACGGATCAAAAAAATGAATGGCATTTGCCTTTGTGGATGTCCTTATGTAGCGGAAGCATTCCTCTGCTGTCATTTTCTTTTGCTCCTCCGACAGCTCATCCACAGATTTCAGATAATAAATCTCACGCTTAAAACGCAGTTGTGCGTTCTTATCCACGTTAAATTTGAAACGTCCCTTTTTGTTGATCTCGATCGGAAACTCGACCGAAATCTTGTCGCCATGTTTTTCGATGAGGGAAATGCATTTGAGGATCATTTCATTCATCGTTTTATTGTCCTCTAATTCCCCCGTGTCCTCGATCGTGATGGAATAACTCTGTTCATTGGAGGCAAGCAGTTTTCCGTTGCAGTCGTAAATTTTTCCCCGGGAGCTTTTGAGCGTTTTGATCTTTGTATTTTTGATCGCCGCCTTTTCATCATACGTCTCTCCCTGAACGATCTGGAGATAAAACAACCGGCTTACAAGGATGCTGAATAATACAATATAAATAACGATCAGCGCAAAAATCCGCGACCGGACAAGCGTTCTTATATAATCAAGTATAGCAGATATCAAAACTCACGCCTCCTCTCTTTTTCCGGCCCAAAACCGTTCCATCCGATTTAGAAGGTAAAAAACGGGGATCGACAGGAGCATTGTGTAGATCGTCTCCGGAAGGATCTTCGCAGTCAGGGCAAATCCAAAATTCAGACGCCCCCTTACGAGAAACTCTGTCACAAAATAATAAACACCGTAAATAAAATCGCCAAGCCCAACAAGTACACACGGAAGTATGTAATTATCTGTAAAATAAACTTTCTGGCAATGCCCGCATGCAAAACCGATCGACATAAAAATAAATGAGTACAGGCCGATCACCGTCCCGAATACCATATCCAGAAGAAATCCACAGAAAAAGCCGGTAAGCAGGCCGGAAGTCCTTCCCCGCATATAGGCGTAACACACCGTAAAAACGAGCAGGATGTTCGGTACCACGTCAGCCAGTTTAAAGGCATGGAATACCGTGGTCTGAAATAAAAATCCGATCAGGATCATTATAATCGTGGAAATACGTCTTTTAATCATAATTTTTTATGCCCTCAATCTCCGAAGAATCTTTCAGAGTCGTTATGATCAGTACGGTTTCAAGCTTATCAAAAGAAACCGCCGGTGTAAGGTTTGCCGTCTTTGAAAGACCGTCCATCTCATCTTTGATGCCGGATATATAACCGACTAAAAGTCCCGGAAGAAATTTATCACTGATCCGGGATGTGACGACAGCGTCGCCATCCTTTGCCTCCGCACTGTTGCTTATCATTGTGACGTCAATATACCCTTTATAGATACTCTGCATATTTCCCTTTACCATACAGGTTTCCCCTGTGTTTTCAAACATGGAGCTTACATTACTCTTGTCATCAATGATACTGCGCACCTTTGCGTAATGGTTCCCAGCCTCCGAAACGATCCCCACGAGACCGTTACCGGCGATGACATTCATATCAACGTCCACACCGTCTTCTTTGCCTTTATCGATCGTAAACAAGTTAAACCAGTTGTTTCCGTCCCTTCCGATCACCGTAGCAGCTTTCGTCGGATAATCCGGATATTTCTGATCCAGTTCAAAAAGTTCCCGGTAATTGTCCAGATCCTGATTCTCACCTGCCAGAACTTTATTGTCATAATTGAGCGCATCGATCCGTTCCTTTAATGTACGGTTCTCCTCCAGAAGCTTCTCTTTTGAAGTCAGTAAATCCTTTTTATCAGAAATAAATTTTCCTACCGTATTGATCCCGCTCTGCATTGGCGATACAAAATCCCCTACTGCTGTTTTAAATCCGAGAAATTTATCCGAAAATTTAAAACTAAGTACCACCAGAAAGGCGCAGAGAATACTGAGGAACACATATATATACTTTGGATGGAGCGAAGGGCCTCTTCTTCTATGCTTTTTCTTCATGATCTTCTCCAGTTCTGCATGCTGCAAACATGCCTAAATCATCTATCCCGCCGCAAGTTTTATGAAACAGCTCCGAAAAGCTCTATAGAGCAAGCTTGGCAAGCTCTGGATCCTCGATCACTGCTCCAAGTCCCATGATGACAGTACTCTCCGGCTCCTCACACAAGTTTACTTTTAGTCCAAGTTCTTCATAGATAAAGCGGCCGAGGTCATTGATCCGGCTGGAACCGCCCGTCAGATACAGGCCGGACTTGTAAATATCCGATGAAATTTCCGGTGGCGTCCTCTCCAGTATGATCTTAATGGAATCCACGATATTTTGAAATAATTCCCCGAGTGCATCGTGAATGTCCGCAGCGGTCACAGTGATCTCGCTCGGAAGCCCGGTTACAAGATTCCGTCCGCAGATATCCATCGATGCCTCTGTCACATAAGCAGAGGCGATGCTCTTTTTGATCTGCTCGGCACTCTTTTCACCGATGACAAAATTCATATCTTTTTTGATCTTATTGATGATTGCCTCGTCAAAACGGTTGCCCCCTACTGGAATAAGCCGGCTCAACACGATACCGCCAAGCGAAAGCACGGAAATTTCCGCTGTGTTCGCCCCGATATCGACAACAAGCGTCCCGGTGGATTTTGTGATGTCAAGGTTCATGCCAAGCGCATCTGCGATCGGTTTTTCCACCACATGGATCTTTTTTGATTTTAAATTCGTATTGGCGATCAGATCAAAATACGCCCTTTTTTCTACTTCTGTGATATCCGTCGGAACAGCGATATAATATTCTGCCCCTTTAAAACGCTTCTTCCCATTGAGTTCCGTAAAAAAGTAATCGATCAGGGACTGCATATTTCCGATATCCGCAATAACGCCGTTTTTGATCGGATACGACACATCCAGATTTTCCGGCGCCTTTTCATACATCTCAAATGCCTCATCCCCAACAGCGAAAACGTGGTTCTTTTTATAAATTGCGATCACGCTTTTCTGGTTTAAGATCACGCCTTCTCCATTTTTATAAATTTTGATCGAACTTGTACCAAAATCAATACCTATTGCTTTTCCCAGCATTTTGTTCATCCTCTCTAACAATATATTCTCATATGTGTCCTCTCTGTTTCAGGCTGACATATTGACAATCACCAAGGATAATATGATCCAGCAGCTGGATGCCCATCAGCTCCCCTGCCGCCTTCATCCGCTCCGACAGCATAATATCTGAAGTACTCGGCGTCGGATCACCGCTTGGATGATTATGTAAAAGAATCAGGCACGATGCATCATACTGCAGCGCCTTTTTCAGAATTTCCCTCGGATTTGCCATACTGGCACAAACAGAACCGACAAATACCACCTCATGCCGGATCAACCGGCAGCGGCTGTCCAGAAAGACCACGATCGTATTCTCATTTTCTTTTGTCCTCATTTCCTCCATGAAATATTCTGCCACGACTCCCGGGGAATCAAATCGTTTGTTCTCCGGTTTTCTCTGTCTGGTCATACGGTTTGAGATCTCAGCGGCACATAAAAGCTGTGCAGCCTTTACCTTCCCGACCCCATCGACCCTCTGCAGTTCCGTGTCTGACAGATAGTGAAGTCCCATCAGGCCTTTGTAGACCGGATGGAGATCGAGGATCTCTGTGGCAAGCCCGACGCTTGTCTTGTGCGTACTCCCATTTCGGATGAGGACAGCGATCAGTTCGGCATCAGAAAGACTTTCCACCCCATTCTTTTCCAGTTTTTCATAGGGGCGTTCCGACTCCGGAAGTTCCTTCATCGTATAAAATTTTTGTTCCATATATACTCCTTGTCCCTACCAACACCGACCATACATAGTTATTTTACCATATTTTTTCAGAAAAGTATATATTTAACGAAAGTTTTTTCTGTGACTTTTCGCCAAACTTCATGATAATCTGACTAATTTTTCGTCAACCATCTTTTGTAACGACATAAGAATCCCATATTTCGTTACGTCTCCAAGTATCATGGCAATCTGACTAATTTTTCGTCAACCATCTTTTGTAACGACATAAGAATCCCATATTTGCCATGCTGCCATGTCAGGCCGCCCTGAAAATACACGCTGTACGGCGGTTCGATCGGGGCGTCTGCACTTAGCTCGATGGAAGAACCCTGAATAAAATTTCCCGCCGCCATAATGACATCACTATGATATCCGGGCATCGCATATGGTTCCGGAGATACGTAACTGTCGACCGGCGAACCTGCCTGAATGCCCCGGCAGAAAGCAATGATCCGTTCCGGAGAGCCAAGCGCCACCGCCTGAATGATATCGTTTCTCTCCTCTCCGGCAGATGGACTTGTCACAAAGCCAAGCCCCTCATACAGCTCCGCTGCAAAGATCGCCGACTTAAGCGCCCCTGCCACGACCGTCGGCGCAAAGAAAAGTCCCTGATAAAAGGAGGGATTTACGTTAAGGGAAGCGCCGACTTCCTTTCCAAGCCCCGGTGCGGTCAGCCGATTTGCCGCCAGTTCGATCAATTTCTTTTTCCCTGCGATATAACCGCCCATCGGCGCAAGCCCGCCGCCCGGATTTTTGATCAGTGACCCGACGATAAGATCTGCCCCTGCTTCCGCCGGCTCCTGAATATCGACAAATTCTCCATAACAGTTATCTACCATGCAGATGACATCGGGTTTACATTTTTTTACAAATCGGATCAGCTCCCCAATCTGCGCCACTGATAATGTCTTTCGCATCGCATATCCCTTTGAGCGCTGTATCGTGATCAGTTTTGTCTGCGGTTTGATCGCCCTTTGTATCCCCTCAAGATCAAA
This sequence comes from Roseburia sp., assembly GCA_023664685.1. Taxonomy (GTDB): domain Bacteria; phylum Bacillota; class Clostridia; order Lachnospirales; family Lachnospiraceae; genus Eubacterium_F. The sequence goes on from JAMPFC010000001.1 coordinate 258,165, forward strand.
ACTGCTGTCCTCTTTTAAATCCACTTGGGCATAGGTTACGCCAAATTCTTTGAGGGAACCCGGCTCGCTCTTTCCGTGAATGCCGATGATGCCCTCCAGTGTATCATACGGTTTCCCAACCGGAGACAAGAGTTCATCGCCCGGCCTTAAAATCGACGACAGCGCGATCGTGAGCGCATGAGTCCCACAGGTGATCTGGGAACGGACGAGGGCGTCTTCGCACTGGAAAATGTCGGCATATACCTTTTCCAGTATATCCCTCCCATCATCATTGTATCCGTATCCAGTCGTTCCATTCATATGTTCTGCGCTGACACGGTTTTTTTGAAATGCCTGCAGCACTTTTAACTGGTTGTATTCCGCCACTTTGTCGATCCCATCAAAACGATCTTTCAGAGAACCGCAGACTTTGTCCGCATAGTCCAGTACCTCTTTACTGATTCCGATTTTCCCATACATTTCATGTAAAATTTCATCGTTGATCATCGTTCTATTATCCCTCTTTCCTCCGACATGCGGACAATTTCCTCCACGAGAAGTTCGTCCGTCTCAAATTGCTCCTTATCCACAAAGACAACCTCTTTTTCACGCCGGAACCATGTGAGCTGACGCTTTGCAAAATGCCTTGTGTCTTTTTTGATCTGTTCAATCGCCTCTTCTTTGGATATCATTCCTTCAAAATAGTCAAACAATTCTTTATAACCGATCGCCTGCATGGAAACCATGTCTTTTGTATACCCTCTTTTGATAAGCGTCCCTGCCTCCTCAAACAGCCCCGCCGCCACCATGTCATCCACCCTCTGGTTGATCCGTTCATATAGTTTTTTCCGGTTCATCGTAAGGACTACATAAAGAAACTGATAGGGCGATTCTTTTTGGCGCTGTTCGGTGTTGTGGGCAGAGATCGGCTGGCCGGTTTCATGAAAATATTCCAGTGCGCGGATGACCCGCTTTTTATTGTTGGGATGGATCGCCTCTGCCGAGGCAGGGTCTACCTCCCGGAGTTTTTCGTGGAGATACTGGGCGCCCTTCTCTTCTGCCTTTTTCTCAAGTTCATGCCGAAATGCCTGCCCTTCTCTCTCCTCCTGAAAGTCAATATCATATAAAAGGGCTTGGATATAAAATCCGGTTCCGCCGGCGATGACAGGAAGCTTTCCATTTTCCCATATTTTTTTCATGGCGTCCTCCGCCATTTTCTTAAATTCATAAACGTGAAACGGGGTATCCGGTGTGATCTCATCCACAAGATAGTGCCGGATACCTGACATTTCCTCCGGTGTGATCTTCGCTGTCCCAATATCCATATACCGGTAAATCTGCATCGAATCGGCGGAAATGATCTCCCCATTCACCGCCTTTGCCAGTTTGACCGAGGCAGCAGTCTTTCCCACAGCAGTCGGGCCGGTGAGGATGATGAGTGGTTTCTTCATATCTAAACAATCCTTTTAAACTTTTTCTCAAATTCTTTTTTTGTCATGGAAATCGTCGTCGGTCTTCCGTGCGGGCAGTGATACGGTTCCTCCGCCTGCAGCATCCTGCCGATCAATTTTTCCGCTTCCGCAAATGACAACGTCTGGTTTCCCTTTACCGCCGCCTTACAGGCGATCGTCGCACAGCGGTCTGTGATCATCTCGTTTTTTTGCTTCGCTTTCCCTGCCTGCGGATTTTCCAACAGCTCATCCAAAAGGCTGTAAAACAATTCCCTTGAGGCGAGATGGAGAAAATGGGACGGAACTGCCTTAACCGCATATTCATCCCCGCCAAACTCCTCAATTTCAAACCCAAGCGTTTGAAATGCCTCCTGACAGGTTTCCAAAACTTCTTTTTCCCGGTGGGTAAGTGTCAAGATGACCGGGGTCACAAGGTTCTGGCTGTATACCCTGCCATTCCTTAATTCCTCCATGATCTGCTCGTACAATACCTTTTCGTGGGCGGCATGCTGATCAATGATGAGCATTTCCTCTCCGTATTCGATCATCCAGTAAGTTCCAAATACTTGACCGATCAGACGGAAACGGGGCGTTTCCTCCTCCCGCAAAAACTCTTCCCGGAATAACGACTGCTGTTCGTAATTTACCGGCATCTCGTTTGCCGTTATGTCTTTTACCGGCATCTCCGGTTCTTTTCTCTCTGTGGCAGGCGGTTCATTTTTTAGCGTCTCCCTCTTCTCTTTCGCAGGAGCCGGCGGCAGCTTTTCAAGCCGGGCGGTTTCAAATGGCTCTGGCATTTGCTCTGGTGCCTTTTTCTTTTCCGGCGTCTGTTTTGTCGATGGCTTTTTTTCTTTCTTTCCAAGCGAAACATTCGGGATCAGGGTCGCCTGCTTTAATATGTTATGAAGCTCGGTACAAAACAGGTCGAACACTTCCTCTTGATTTGTAAAGCGCACTTCCATCTTCGTCGGATGAACATTCACATCCAGACAGGAGCTGTCGATCGAGAGAAATAACGTCGTAAAAGGAAAGCGGTTTGTCATGGTAAACCCATGATAAGCATTCTCAATCGCCTTTTGGATCACAGGGCTTTTGATATGCCTTCCATTGATATAATAGTTCATAAACGTTCTTGTGCCTCGGGAGAGTTCCGGCTTGCCGGTAAATCCGGTCAGCTTCATTCCATTTTTTTCTACCTCGACCGGAAGAAGCGCTTTGGTGATATCCGGCCCGAATTGATTATATATGTTATCCTTTACATTTCCGTTTCCGGAGGTCTGGATCTTCGTCCGCCCATCCCAGATGAATTTGAAGCGGATCTCTGGATGAGAAAGCGTAAAATGAAGGACGATATCGCTCACGTATCCCCCTTCCGTCGTCTTTGTTTTTAAAAATTTAGCTCTCGCAGGCGTATTGTAAAAAAGATTTCTTACGATAAATGTTGTCCCCTCCGGACAGCCGATCTCTTCGCTTGCCATCTCTTTCCCACCGTGGATCTCGTAGCGGCAGCCGATCACCGAATCGGCATCTTTTGTGACTAATTCGGTCTGGGACACAGCGGCGATGCTTGAAAGAGCCTCTCCCCGAAAGCCGAGACTCCGCACACTCAAAAGATCCTCGATCGTAGAAATCTTACTCGTCGCATGGCGTTTGAAGGCGAGGGGGATTTCCTCCCTGCGGATGCCGCATCCGTTATCTGTGATCCGGATAAATGTGATCCCGCCCTGCTTGATCTCAATGGTGATGGCGGTCGCCCCGGAATCAATCGAATTTTCCACAAGTTCCTTTACAACCGCAGCCGGTCGTTCGATCACTTCACCCGCCGCTATTTTATCAATCGTATTCTGATCTAAAAGATGAATCATCACAGCCCCTCCTGCCAGTTGTCTCTCGGTTTCCATTACCATTTATCTTTCAGTTTATTTTGCCACTTATATACTAGGTTCATGGCATCCATCGGTGTGACATTCGACAGATCGATATCCCTGAGTTCAAACAGGATATCTTCATAACTAAAGGACGTGACCGCATCGAAGATCGACAACTGCGCCATCTCCCCCGGTCTCTCGCTCTTTCTCTCCCGGCTTTTTAAAGAACCCCCATCGGAAGGCTTCATGGATACAACGGTATTTATGTCGCCGCTTTCAAGCTGTCCGGCGATTTCATGCGCCCTCTCAAGCACACTTTCCGGCACGCCTGCCAGTTTTGCCACTTGAATCCCATAACTTTTATCTGCGCCGCCCTTTACGATCTTTCTTAAAAAGACGATATCTTCTCCATCTTCTTTTACTGCAATGCAGCAGTTTTGCACTCCCTCTAATTTTCCCTCAAGTTCCGTGAGTTCGTGATAATGCGTGGCAAAAAGCGTCTTGGCGCCGATGTTTTTCTTTTCCACGATATATTCGACAACCGCCCATGCGATGCTGAGACCGTCAAATGTGGAAGTTCCCCGCCCGATCTCATCCAGAATGATCAGGCTGTTTTTCGTGGCATTATGAAGGATATTTGCCACCTCCGTCATCTCTACCATAAACGTACTCTGCCCACTGGCAAGGTCATCCGATGCCCCAACACGGGTAAAGATCCGGTCTGAGAGCGAAAGATCGGCGGACGAAGCCGGAACAAACGAGCCGAGCTGCGCCATCAGAACGATCAGGGCAGTCTGCCGCATATACGTGGATTTTCCCGCCATGTTCGGCCCTGTGATGATCATGAGCCGGTGTGCCTCTTCGTCCAGATAGGTATCGTTTGCGATAAACATGTCGTGGTCGATCATCTGCTCAATGACCGGATGCCTTCCGTCTTTGATATTTAATACACCGCGCTCATTTAAAGATGGCCTTACGTAATTATTCTTTTCTGCCACATAGGCAAGCGACGTGATCATGTCGATCATAGCGATCGCTTTTGCTGTCCGCTGGATGCGGTCTACCTGTGTAAAAATATGATCCCGAATCTCACAAAACAACTCATATTCAAGATTGTATAATTTGTCCTCTGCACCTAATACGATATCTTCCAGTTCTTTTAATTTTTCTGTTGTATAGCGCTCGGCATTCGCCAATGTCTGCTTACGCACCCAGTTTTCCGGCACGAGCGATTTATAGGAGTTTGTCACCTCCAGATAATAGCCAAACACGCGGTTGAACTTAACTTTAAGGTTTTTGATGCCGGTTTTCTCCCGCTCTTCGGTCTCAAGAGAGGCAAGCCATGTCTTTCCTTCTGATTTTGCAGTCCGGAGTTGATCCACCTGCTCATGATACCCTTCTTTTATGATGCCCCCATCGTGAAGGGCAAGCGGCGGCTCCTCTTGGATCGCAGAAGCAATGAGATCGCACAGGTCTTCAAGCGGATCCAGTTCTTCACTTAATTCATGGAAAAATGAACTCTCAAAATTCTGGCAGAGAAATAAAATATGTGGGAGCATTTTCAGGGAACTTAAAAGAGCGATCAAATCTCTTGGATTTGCCGACTTATAACTGATCTTACTGAGAAGCCTTTCCAGATCATAGATCGGATTCAAATATTCGCGCAGCTCCTCCCTTGTGATCATATTCTGGTTCAGTTCATCGATCGCATCGTATCTTTTTATGATCTCTTCTTTGTTGATCAGCGGCTGCTCGATGCTGGTTCTGAGTTTTCTCGCCCCCATCGCTGTCTTTGTCCGGTCGAGTACCCAGAGCAGCGAACCACGTTTTTGTTTTTCACGCAGGGTTTCGACAAGCTCCAGATTCCGTCTCGTATTCCGGTCAAGAAGCATATATTTTCCTGAATGGTAAGGGACAAGGGATAAAATGTGCGCCAGCGAGTTTTTCTGTGTCTCCACAAGGTATTCCATGACTGCCCCGGCGGCAAGAAGCCCGATCGAAAATTCCGAAAGCCCCATCCCGTCCAGAGAGGCGATGCCAAAATGGCGGCAGAGTGCTTTCTTGCACATCTCTTCATCAAAATAATGAGGCGCAAGGGCAGAAATCGATATACCGAGACGCCCCTTTAACTCCTCGACATCTATACCACATATGTAGAATGCATCATTGCATATGATCTCCGATGGCATAAATTTGTTGATCTCATCTAATAATTTTCCGGGTGTATCTACCTCCGTCAGCAGATATTCCCCCGTCGATACATCGACCGCAGAAATCCCAAAACAATCTCCGGAAGAAACAATGCCCATCAGGTAATTATTTTTGCTCTCATCGAGTGCGTCAAGATTACAGTTTGTCCCGGGCGTCACCACCCGTATAACCTCTCTTTTTACAAGTCCCTTTGCAAGCTTAGGATCTTCCACCTGCTCACAGATCGCCACCTTGTATCCCTTCGACACAAGTCTGGTGATATACCCATCCGCAGAATGAAAGGGGACACCACACATGGGTGCCCTCTCCTTTAATCCGCAGCTTTTTCCGGTGAGAGTAAGTTCAAGTTCCTTCGAGACGCATTTGGCATCCTCAAAGAACATCTCGTAAAAATCTCCCAGACGGTAAAACAAAATGCAGTCTTTGTATTCCTCTTTTGTCTCCAAATATTTCTGCATCATTGGCGTAAGCTGCTCTTCCATCGTATTTTATCTCCATTCACATTTTGAATTTGTTAGCAATTTTATCAGGACGCCGTCTGCTCCGAGGATTCGGTCGGTGCCGGTGGTTCGGTCGGTGCCGGTGTCGTCGGCGGCTCCTGCGTTGGCTGCGGTGCCGGTGGTTCCGTCGGTGCCGGCGTCGTCACAGGCTCTGGCGCTGTTGTCACCTGCGGCGGTGCCTGCGTCGGTTTTGGTGTTTTTGCCGGTTTCTTTGTCTTTGCCGGTTTTTTCGTTTTTTCCGGTTTCGGCGTCTTCGTTGGCTTCGGTGTAGCCTTCGGAGCAGAAGAAACCGTCGGTTCTTTTTCCGGCTTTGTGGCACTCAGATAGATGGAACTTACATATCCCTCTGACGTATTATAAGAAATCTTTGTCCACTCCTTGTCATATTCCACAACCGTTACTTCCTGCCCCTTTTGAAGTTTGCCGAGTACAGAGGCGGTCAAAGACGGATTGCTCCTCACATTTACTACAGTAGTAGCATATGCTTTTTCTCCTGCCTTAAGCTCGTCCCCCTCTTCTTCCTCATCGTCAAAATCTTCTTCATTTCCATTGATGATCGCATTGTCATATGGTGGCTCAGTTTCCCTGACCGTAACAGCCTGAGCGGTCGTAGTCACAGGCGTTTCCTCGACAACGTCATCACTCTCGATGCTGTTATCATTCAGTATGATATATTTTGTAACAAAAACCAGTGCCACCACGAGCATCAACGAGATGACACCAGACCAGATCCCTATAATAAATTCAAAACGAAATTTTTTGTCGTTCTTTAATTTTTGTGAAAATTTTTCCTGATTTTCCTCACTCATTTTGTCTATCTCTCCTTCTCAAAAAACTTTCCTTCATAATTATAACCATATCGGGAAATTTTGTCCACTAAATTTTTTACAAAGTTTGGTTAAAAAAATTAGAACAAATGTTTGACAAGGTAAAAAATGTGTGTTATATTATAAATACAAACAGTTGTTTGCATAACTATAATCCAGTAGGAGGTACTCAAATATGGGAAATGGTCGAATTTCTGCCAAACAAAGTGAAATCTTAGAGTATATAAAGGAACAGATCCTTGCCAAAGGCTATCCGCCAGCCGTGAGGGAAATATGTGCGGCGGTAAATCTCAAGTCAACGTCATCTGTCCATTCACATCTTGAGACACTTGAGAAAAACGGATACATCCGCAGAGACCCAACCAAACCGCGTGCGATCGAAATTGTAGACGACAATTTCAATCTGACCCGTAAAGAGATGAGAAATATTCCGATCGTGGGAACGGTAGCTGCCGGACAGCCAATTTTTGCCGAGGAAAATATAAGTGGATACTTCCCACTCCTCGCCGATGAACTTCCCACTGGCGATCTGTTTATTTTAAATGTACGCGGGGAAAGTATGGTCAATATCGGAATCTATGATGGCGACAAAGTAATCGTGCGCCAGAGTCCGACTGCCAAAAATGGCGACGTCGTTGTCGCTCTTGTGGACGACTCCGCAACCGTAAAAACATATTACAAAGAAGACGGAAGATATCGTCTCCAACCGGAAAATGATACAATGGAGCCGATCTACGTGGATGAAGTTATTATCCTCGGCACTGTAGTCGGTCTCTTCCGCCTGATGTAAGAACCATAAAATTTCCCTTGTTTTTGCCCTCTCTGGGTATTGGCAAGGGAAAACTTTTTTGGAGGTATGTTATGGCATTTGATTTCAAAAAAGAGTATAAAGAATTTTATATGCCAAAGAATAAACCTAACATTGTTGAAATCCCCAAAATGAATTATATCGCAATAAGAGGGACTGGGAATCCAAATGATGAAAATGGAGATTACAAAAAAACAATCGGTTTATTATATGGTGTGGCATATACAATCAAAATGAGTTATAAAGGAACTTATAAGATAGATGGTTTTTTTGAGTATGTTGTACCACCATTGGAAGGATTTTGGTGGCAAGATGGCAGAAAAGGCACTGTTGATTATAATGATAAAGATTCCATGCACTTCATATCAATCATCCGGCTGCCAGACTTTGTGGCAAAAAAAGACTTTGATTGGGCGATCAAAGAAGCAACGAAAAAGAAAAAACAAGATTTTTCAAGGGTTGAATTTTTAACTTATGAGGAAGGGAGCTGTGTTCAATGTATGCACATAGGTTCTTATGATGATGAACCTGCAACCGTTGATCGAATGCATAAATTTGCAAATGAAAATGGGTATGAATTAGATATTACAGACACAAGATTCCATCACGAAATATATTTAAGTGACCCAAGAAAATGTGATATAAATAAATTAAAAACAGTGATACGGCACCCGGTCAAAAAGGTGTAAGCAAATTGCTCAGAAAGGGGAAACACTGTGAAAAATTGCACTGATGTGCCAATTTTTCGCAGCACGATTTGTGTCGAAGCGCCACAAATCGTATTGATGCACAGAACAAAAACAGCTACGCTGCTTTTTGCTCGTGCCTCCTCCGCTGCGCTTCGGAATGGAGGATTATTATGTCAAAGAAAGATGAGAGATTTGAGATTTTGGAAAAGGAAGGAAGTCAACTGAAAGACTCTGGTTTAATCCAAATCATTGTTGATAAGCAGACGGGCGTAAATTATCTATGGGTAAAATCAGGTTATTCGGGCGGTCTTTCTCCGCTATTAGATGCTGACGGAAAGCCAATCATTACAAAATAACAAGGTCGTTATTCATTAGGAATCCGTGTTACAAATCACTCAAATAATATAAACCGTCTTGTTTTTATAAGAGATGATTTGCAAAGAAAGGGGTAGATGAGGTAATGAATATTTCAATTAGAACCGAGCAGGAAAAGGATCATCAAAGAGTTGAAGAAGTAACAAGAGCTGCATTTTCATATCCTGAAAGAATTGAACGGGGTGGTATTGGATGCCCATATGAACACTGGATGATTCATGAGTTGCGGACACGGGATGGTATCCCCGAATTAAGTCTGGTTGCGGAAGTTGATAATATTGTCGTTGGACATATTATCTGTAGCAAAGCGGAAGTAAGAACTTCCGATCGTATTATCCCTGTTTTGAATTTTGGACCGCTTAGTGTATTGCCTGAATGTCAGCGGAAAGGTGTTGGAAAAGCACTCATCAAGAGCATGATATGTAAGGCGACTGAATTGGAATTTGGGGCAATTTTGTTTTTTGGAAGACCGGAGTATTATCCTCAATTTGGGTTCAAAGAGGCTTCTGCATGGCAGGTTACCGATTCGGATGGGTATAATTATCCGGCATTTATGGGAATGGAACTTATTTCTGGTTATCTATTATGTGCAAAGGGTGGGAAATATTATGAATCGGATATCTATGATGATAACCTTAATCGTAATAAAGTGAAAAATTTTGATAACTTATATTATGCTTCTCATTAAATGAGTACTTTTATCCGCTTTTTTTGAAGAAGGATATTTTCAACATTTCAGATGAATTTACCATCCGTACCGAATTTGAATAGATTCCATATTGACTATTTTCTGAAATATGGTATTGTATAGGGGATTATGCTATAATTCTAAGAAATGTGTAGAAAAGGAGAATTTGATATGGCAGTATTAAAAAACCAGATACCAATATTGGAATTCGATACAGAGCAAAGTGCAGTTATAATGCCGGGGCATCATTCGGATTATCATTTTC